>CALWLN010000104.1 GCA_944381535.1 uncultured Lachnospiraceae bacterium | reverse complement strand
TCTGATTTTCTCCATTTGTTATATTTATTCTAAAACGATTATATCAGATATGCCGAAAAAAAAGAATAGGTTATCCTATTCTTTTTTCTGATAGTAACATTTCTGTAATTTTACAAGTTTATCCTGGAAAAATGCGGCCTCTTCTTGACAGGGCTCCGGAAATAAGGTATAACTAAGAGGCCGGGCCAACGCCCAGGCAGCATAAGTAGAATAAATAATCGCGGCTGCAGGCGTCGAAAGACCGCAGGTGAGGAAAGTCCGGGCTTCACAGGGCAGGATGCCGGCTAACGGCCGGTGGAGGCGACTCCAAGGACAGTGCAACAGAAATGTACCGCCGGAGCGATCCGGTAAGGGTGGAAGGGCAGTGTAAGAGACTACCGCCCGCCTGGCAACAGACGGGGCGCATGTAAACCCCATCCGAAGCAAGACCGAACAGAAGCGCTAACGTGGCCCGCCAGCTTCAGGTAGGTTGCTTGAGGGAACTGGCGACAGTTCTCCTAGATAGATGATTATTCAAGACATAACCCGGCTTATCGTTCTGCTTATGAAAAAGGCTCCTGCCATTCCGGAGAGAATCCGACCTTTGGCAGGAGCCTTAAAAAATCAACTCTTTCGAACAAATTCCGTCCTGCATTTTGGGCAGGTGATACAAATCTTCCCTTTCCCTTTGGGTACCCGGACCGTCTGCTTACAGTTAGGGCAGTTGAAAAACCGGTAAATCTTTCTCTGCTCCCAGCGTTTTTTTCGCTGGTCCTTCTTCACCACCAGCCGGTACTTCCAGTTTAGAAATTTCTGATTCTCCGCGTACCGTTTCTCAATATTTCTGGAAAACATGCGGAAGTATGTATAGATCATAATCGCAATGGCAATCAGGTAAAAGAGCCTGAAAATCGGAAAAAAGGATAAAATCAAAAAAGCCAGGGCGATAAAAAGCAATACTCTGGAAAGCTGGTCCGCGCCATATCGTCCGCTCATAAATCTCTGGAATCGTTGTCTCATAGTCGTAGTCACTCCTTGTCGTTTACAGATATGGTAGAACGAAACGGGGCTAAAGTCAATGGAACTATACTTTTTTAAGAAACATTTTAGGAATTGGTTAGATTTACCGCACCCGCTTATGCCCCTTATATTTTTCCTCGCAGTATTTGCAGCGGTAGACCTCGTGCTCCGGGTCGGTCAACACGAAAATCTGATCCAGCTCCTGTTCCACAGAGGTAATGCAGCGGGGATTTTTGCACTTGATGACGTTCTTGATCTCCGCCGGCAGTTTGAGGATTTTCTTCTCCACGATTTTTTCGCCTTTGATGATGTTTACGGTGATGTTGTGGTCGATAAAGCCCAGCACATCCAGGTCCAGGGTGTTGGGGTCACACTCCACTTTTAAAATATCCTTCTTGCCCATCTTGTTGCTGCGGGCGTTTCGGATAATCGCCACGCAGTAATCGCCCTCGTCCAGCTTCAGGTCGTGATAGAGCTGTAAACTGGTTCCGGCCTGAATATGGTCCAGTACAAAGCCTTCGGAAATCGCGCCAACATTTAACATACTTCCACCTCCAATAATGTAAGAATCAGGGCCATACGCACATAGACGCCGTACTGGGCCTGTTTAAAGTAAGCGGCTCTCGGGTCGTCGTCCACCTCCACGGAAATCTCATTGACCCGGGGCAGGGGATGCAGTACCAGCATGTCCTGCTTGGCCAGAGCCATCTTTGCCTTGTCAAGGATGTAAAAATCCTTCATCCGCACGTAATCCTCTTCGTTGAAGAACCGCTCCTTCTGAACCCTTGTCATGTAGAGGATGTCAAGGTCTGCCATGGCGTCCTCCAGGCGCTCCACCTCTTTGTAGGGGATGTTGTTTTTGTCCAGCACATCCTCCCGGATATAGCTGGGAACCCGAAGCTCCTCCGGTGAGATCAGGAGGAACCGGATGTTGGGGTAGCGGATAAGGGCGTGGATCAGGGAGTGGACCGTGCGGCCAAATTTCAGATCCCCGCAGAGCCCGATGGTCAGATCTCCCAGATGTCCCTTCAGGGAACGGATGGTGAGAAGGTCGGTTAAGGTCTGGGTGGGGTGCTGATGGCCGCCGTCTCCGGCATTGATGACCGGGATGGTGGATTTCAGAGAGGCTACCAGGGGCGCGCCCTCCTTGGGGTGACGCATGGCGCAGATATCTGCGTAGCAGGAGATGACACGAATGGTATCGGAAACGCTCTCGCCCTTGGCGGCGGAGCTGCTGTCCGCGCTGGAAAAGCCTAATACGCTGCCGCCCAGATTCAGCATGGCGGCCTCAAAGGAAAGTCTGGTACGGGTGCTGGGCTCGTAAAAGCAGGTAGCCAGCTTCTTGCCGTCGCAGGCGTGGGCATATTTTTTCGGATTCTTTTCAATATCCATTGCCAATGATAACAATTTATCCAACTCTTCCACGGAGAAATCCATGGGGCTCATTAAATGTCGCATACATTACCTCCTGTCAATATGATAGCCTGCAAGAGCAGGCATTTTTATCATCATATAATAGATGAGGACAAATTTCAAGGAGAAATTGACGGGAAATTGTAGTTTTGGTATAATAGTTTTTGCTTAGCAAGGTGTTTTTAAGTTTAGTGGGCAGGGATGTCGCGGGTTACTGTAAACCGAATCAAAATGTCAAAAGGAGAAGAATCATGCAAAACGTGGAAGAACAGGAACTGATCTACAAGGAGCGGAAACGGATTTTATTTTTCGGTCTGCCATGGACATTTACGAAATATTTCATCAAAGAGGATATGATTACTGTGGATAAGGGGTTTTTCAAGGTAGAAGAAAATGACTGCTATATGTATAAGGTGCAGGATGTGAAACTGACGGCCACGCTGCCTGAGCGGATGTTTAAGCTGGGAACCGTCACCTGCTATACGGGGGATGTGACCAATCCCCAGCTTGTGCTTCAGCATATAAAGCACTCCAAAGAGATCAAGAATTATCTGCTGAAGGCCTCCGAGGAGGCGCGCGTCAAACGGCGTACCTTAAATACGCTGAATATTGACGCGGAGGATGTGGAGGAGTACATGGATGCTCAGGAGTGACGTAGCCATAAAGGACCTGCTCCGTTTTGACGGACAGTGGCGAAGCTATCAGAAGCGGGTACTGGACCGGGCAGACCAGTATCTGAAGGACAACCGGATCCATATCGTGGCGGCGCCGGGGTCCGGCAAGACTACCCTGGGAATCGAGCTGATTCGCAGGCTCAACGCCCCTGCGCTGATTCTGTCCCCCAGCATTAACATCCGAAACCAGTGGCTTGCAAGAATCAAGGAGGCGTATCTGCCAAAGGATACCGAGACGGAGGGAATCCTCTCCAACACCATGAAGGAGCCGGCCCTTATCAACGCCATTACCTACCAGGCGCTCCATGCCGCCATTGCCAGGCTGGGAGCCGGGGAGGAGAAGAAAACAGAGGACAGTGAAGGGGAGGAGGCTGAGGCAGCCGAAGGAGAGGCAACCGAAAGTGGTACCGAAGACGCCATGACAGCCGGGTGTACTGCCGGGACGGCGGAGGCTGAGACAGCCAAGGAGAAAGAGGACTACCGGGAATTTGATTTCTTTGCCGTGTTGAAGCAGCGCAACATCAGAACCCTGTGTCTGGACGAGGCCCATCACCTGCGCAGCGAATGGTGGAAGGCCCTGGAGGAACTGGTGAAACGGGAGCCGTCTCTTACGGTGATCGCCCTGACGGCCACGCCGCCCTACGACTCCACCAAGGCGGAGTGGGACCGGTATGTGGGGCTGTGCGGACCCATTGATGAGGAGATTATCGTGCCGGAGCTGGTGAAGGAGAAAAGTCTCTGCCCCCACCAGGACTATGTGTACTTTAATATGCCCACCGAAGCGGAAGCGGAGGCGGTGACAAGGTTCCGCAGGGAGGCCCGGGAAATCGGCGACCAGATCTTGGGGAACCAGGAATTTGCCATTATGGTCAGCAAGCATGCCGGGCTTATGAATCCCCGGGAAAATGTGGAGAAGCTTTTGGAAAATCCTGAATACCTCTCCTCCCTGCTGGTGTTTTTAAATGAAAAAAATATGCCGGTTCCAAAGGAACTGGTGCAAATGCTGGGAGCAAGGGGCCGGATTCCTGAGATGAATCTGCATTGGCTTGAAATTTTGCTACAGGGATTTCTGTATGACGATGTGGACAGTTTTCCCTCCGACGCGGTGTTCCGGGAACAGCTCACGCAAATTTTAAAGAGCCACGGTCTGATCCAGAAAAAGAAGGTGGGACTGACCGTCAACGAAAATGTGAACAAGCTTCTTCGCGCTTCCAAGGGCAAGATCAACAGCATTGTGCGCATTGTGGGGGAGGAGTACAAAAATCTGGGCGGAAAGCTGCGCCTGCTGATCCTCACCGACTATATCAAGAAGGAATATCTGTCCGCGTTGGCTGCGCCGGAAAAGTCCGTCAACGAGCTGGGCGTGGTCCCCATTTTTGAAAATATCCGCAGAGCCTATGAAGAGAAAGGCGGCGACAGAGAACTGCGTCTTGGGGCCTTGAGCGGCAGCGTGGTGCTGATACCGGGATCGGCCCGGCCTGTGCTGGAGACGCTAATACAAGAGCGGGGATCTAAAGCTTCCGTGAAGGAGTGCGGCGCGCCGGGCTATTACCAGGTGAGCGTCAGCGGCACGGAGGAGACGGCCTCATCCCTGGTGACGGAGCTTTTCAACCGGGGAGAGATCCGGGTACTCATCGGAACAAAATCCCTGCTGGGGGAGGGCTGGGATTCCCCCTGTATCAACTCTCTGATTCTGGCTTCCTTTGTGGGATCCTTTATGCTGAGCAATCAGATGCGGGGCCGGGCCATCCGTACCATGAAGGGAAATCCCGACAAGGTCAGCAACATCTGGCACCTGATCTGTATGGAGCCCAAGGGAAAGGGGAATGAGAATCAGGAGGAATCGGAGGACTTTGCCACCTTGAAGCGGCGGTTTGAAGGCTTCCTTGGCGTACATTATCAGGAGGATATCATCGAGAACGGTCTGGAACGGCTGTCCTTTATCAAGCCGCCTTATCACAGAAAAGGACTTGATCAGATCAATCAGAAAATGCTGGCCATGGCGGCGGACCGCCCGGCGTTAAGGAAACGCTGGGAGGATTCCCTGGTGGTCCTTGACGACATGGAGGTGGCTGTGGAGGCCGGGGCGGACAAGGAATTCTTTAAGCCCGGCGCTCTTTTCTTCCAGGCCCTTGCCTGGACCCTTGTGTCGGGACTTCTGATGGCGGGAAACCTCATCTGGACCATCCTGTCAGCGATGGCAGGTCTGTCGGCGGGAGAAGGGGTCATGAATCTGATGGTGCTTCTGGGAATCCTTCTGGAGGGTGTACTCGGCACGGTTTTGATTCGGTCCGTGGTGAGGCTTGTGAACCTGGGCACGCCCTTCCGTTATATGAAATCCATCGGAAAAGGGGTGCTTTGCGCCCTGCAGCAGCTGGGAAGCATTCAGAAGGAGCATGTGGCCGCGGAGGCGGAGGATACCGAGGGCCTTCTGTGCTTCGTCTACCTTAAGGGCGGCACGGAGCGGGAAAAGGATGTGTTTGCCCAGTGCGTCTGTGAGATGTTCGGGATTGTGGATAATCAGCGGTATCTGATGAAGGCCAGGGGCCATGTCAGCCGTCTGTGCCGTTACTACTGCGTGCCGGAACTTTTCGGCAGGCGGAAGGAGGACGCCCAGCTGTTTGTGGACTGCCTTGGCAAATACATCGGACCCTATGAGCTCTGTTATACCAGAAGTCCCCAGGGGCGGAAGGTGCTTCTGGAGGCCCGGGTCCATGCCTTCGCCAACAAAAACGAGCGGTGTGTGGACAAGCGCAAGAAGGTGAAGAGCGCCTGGCAGTGACGGAAATGCCCTGTTTTGGAACAGACAGATGAGTAAAAGAAAAAGCGCTGATATTTTCAGGTATCAGTGCATTTTTCCATTCCATGTTCGATTTTTGATTTTCCTCCCGTCAAAATTCGTTCAAACACCAGCCCCGCCGCCATCCACACCGGTGCGTAATCCAGCCGGATCACGCCGTCGATATTACTTTTGGCTTTGCTGTAGTCCCAGGGGCAGAGCCCTCTTTTCTTCAGAAAAGAACCGCTTAAAAATTCCACGGAAAAGAAGCCGGCAGAATAAATCATCCCCCGCAGCAGCATGGGCAATTTTTTAATGAGGAAATACACCGGTCCTATCAACACGGCCATTCCATAGATTGGAAACATCCAGACGGAGGTCCTTCCCATCAGTTTTAATTCCCGGCGGCGGAAGGAATCGAACGCGGTAAAAAGGATTTCCATGCACCAGCCGGTCAGTCCGCAGATTATAAAATTTTTTCTCATGGGAATAGTATTACCGCAAGCGGACGGAATATAACCGTCGGACGCAAAAGAGTTCCGCAGGCGGAACTCTTTTTGCTTTATAGGAAATTCCGATTTTTGTATCAAGAAAACCATGCGATAGCCGCAAGGTTCTATTTCAATAATTCGGAGACTGTGATTTTCAGATCGGGATATATGTTGGCTCTGACTGGCTGCTCAAAGGTATAAATAATCGGAGCCGCATCTTCCTCGTAATGGTATATGGTGGCGCACTGCTTTTGGGGGTCTACGATCCAGTATTCCCGGACCCCAGCTTCGGTGTACAGAGCATTTTTCAGAGAATAATCCATTTTCTGACTGCTGGTGGATACAATCTCAATGATCCAGTCCGGCGCGCCGTTGCAGCCCTTGTCTGTGAGCTTGGATTTGTCGCAAATGACGCTGATATCCGGTTCCACATAATTTGTATCGTCTTCCGTGACGAATACGGCAAATGGGGCAGGATAAACTTCGCAGGTGCCGCCTTTGGAATCAATATGCATGCCAATAATTTTCGTAAAATTAGAAACAAGTTTCTGATGTATCCGGTTTGGCGGCGCCATCATATACATCTGGCCGTCAATCAGCTCCGCCCGCTGTCCCTCCGGCAGGGAATAGATATCCTCCGTGGTATAAATAAGTTCCTGTGGTAGTGCCATAGAAATGCCTCCTCCGTTCGTTTTCATATTTTTGTTCTAAAAAAGAAAGTTTGTCTTCTATGCAAATGAAATGTCTCTTAAGTAGAGTATAGCACGAAATATCAATTTTGCATACGGCAAAAATTTAAAAATGAGAGCAGGTCAATCGTTAATTTTTTCTTAAAGCCGCCCGCTTACGCTTGTAAAATAAGCGAGGATATCATATAATAAGGAAACGTATTATATCAGATGGGAGATGAACCCCCATCTGATATACGCTCCGCGAGGATGCGCAGGGATTCGGAAATGTGTTTTGCCAGCTAAAGCTGGCCCGAATCCCGCGCCAAGTCTCGCGGGGCGAGACTTGAATAAGATGCAGGCGGTGAGCGGATGGCAGAGTATGCCAATATTATCATAGATATTTCACATGAAAAATTAGACCGGCCTTTTCAGTATCGGGTGCCGGAGGGATTAAAGAACCGTCTGTATCCGGGAATACAGGTGCTGGTGCCCTTCGGCAACGGAAACCGTACTATACGGGGATATGTGATTGAACTGACGGACGAGGCGGAATTTGACAAAGACCGTTTAAAGGAGATTACGGCCATCGACATGGAGGGCGTTCCTGTGGAGGCCCAGCTGATCTCCCTGGCAGCCTGGATTAAGGAAAATTACGGCGGAACCATGAATCAGGCCTTAAAGACCGTGCTTCCGGTCCACCAGAAAACCAGGCAGAAGGAAAAAAAGTCGGTAACCCTGGCAGTTTCCCGGGACAAAGCGCAAGAGCAGCTTGCAGCTTTTCAAAAGAAGCATAATACCGCGCGGGTCCGGCTGCTGGAGGCCCTGCTGGATACGCCAAAGGTCCCCTACGAGGCCGTCACCGGGAAGCTGAACGTTACGCCGGCGGTGATCCGGGCTATGGAAGAACTGGGCCTGGTTACCGTGGAGAAAGAGCAGTTTTGGCGGAATCCTGTCTCTGCTTTAAATTCGAGCGCAGCAGCCGGCGAAAGTCCGGATTTCACATTAAACAGCGAACAACAGCAAATTGTGGATACCATAAGCGCGGATTTTGGGGAGGAACACTACGGAACCTACCTGATTCATGGCGTCACCGGCAGCGGCAAGACCGCCGTCTACATCGAACTGATTGCCCGGGCTGTGGCGGAGGGCCGCCAGGCCATCGTACTCATACCGGAGATTGCCCTGACTTATCAGACCGTCATGCGTTTTTATAAACGGTTTGGCGACAGGGTCTCCGTTCTACACTCCAGAATGTCCCAGGGGGAGCGCTACGACCAGTTCCTGCGGGCCAAAAACGGCGGGCTGGATGTGATGATCGGTCCCAGGTCGGCCCTGTTCACACCGTTTTCAAATTTGGGGTATATTATAATTGACGAGGAACATGAATCTTCCTATAAAAGCGAGACCGTTCCACGCTACCATGCCAGGGAAGCGGCCATAGAGCGTGCCCGCATGGTGGGAGCCAGCGTGGTCTTAGGCTCCGCGACGCCCTCCCTGGAGAGCTACTACAAAGCGAAACAGGGGGAATACCGGCTGCTGAACCTGCGGACACGGATTGAGGAAAAGCCCCTCCCAACCAGCGAGATCATTGATCTGCGGGAGGAATTAAAGCAGGGAAACCGCTCGATTTTAAGCGGCCGGCTTCAGGAATTGATGGAGGACCGGCTGAAAAAAGGACAGCAGATGATGTTGTTTTTAAATCGGCGGGGAGTTTCCGGCTTCGTCTCCTGCCGGGCTTGCGGTCATGTGTTCCGCTGCCCCCATTGCGACGTGTCCTTGAGCCAGCACAACAACGGCAGAATGGTCTGCCACTATTGCGGCTATCAGGAACCGGCGCCAAAAATCTGCCCTCAGTGCGGTTCCAAATATGTCAGCGGCTTTAAGGCCGGCACCCAGAAAATCGAGCAGGTGGTAAAGGAGCGGTTCCCGGAGGCCAGGGTCCTTCGGATGGATTTTGACACCACCCGCAATAAGGAGGGCTATGAAAAGATTCTGGCCGCCTTTGCCAATGGGGAGGCTGATATTTTAATCGGCACCCAGATGATCGTAAAGGGCCACGATTTTCCAAATGTGACCCTTGTGGGGATTCTGGCGGCGGACCTGTCCTTACATATCAGCGATTACCGGGGGCCGGAGCGGACTTTTCAGCTGCTGACCCAGGCGGCGGGCCGGGCGGGCCGGGGGCAGGAGAGGGGCCGGGTGGTCATACAGACTTACAGCCCGGACCACTACAGTATCCTGCTGGCGGCCCGGCAGGACTATGAGGCCTTCTATGAGCAGGAGATTTCCTACCGCCGGCTTATGAAATACCCGCCGGTGTGGCATATGATGGTAATGCTGGTAGCCTCCGGGAAGCAGGAACTTACGGAGCAGTGCGCAAGGCTGCTTTGGGAAAAGCTTCAGCAGGCTCAGGAAAAGGGGAAGATTCAGGGACTTTCCATGATCGGTCCCGCGGACCCGCCGATAGCCAAGGTCAACGATATTTACAGGAAGGTTATCTACTTTAAGCACGAAAATTACGCCGCGTTGGCGCGTGTCAAGGATGTGCTGGAGCAGTTCATAAAGAGGCACCGGGAATTTGACGGTGTGACGATACAGTTTGATTTCAATCCAATGAATGGATTTTAGAACAGGAGGAAACAAAAATGGCATTGAGAAAGATTCGCGTTATGGGCGATGAGGTATTGACCAAGAAATGCAGGGAGATCAAGGGAATGACGCCCCGCATCCGCCTATTGATCGGGGATATGCTGGATACCATGTACGAGGCAAACGGCGTGGGTCTGGCGGCTCCCCAGGTGGGAATTTTAAAGAGACTGACGGTGATCGATGTGGGGGAAGGCCCCATTGTCCTCATCAATCCGGTGATACTGGAAACCTCCGGGGAGCAGACCGGGGACGAGGGGTGCTTAAGCCTTCCGGGCAAGGCCGGGGAGGTGACGCGACCCAACTATGTGAAGGTCCGGGCCTTTGACGAAAATATGCGGGAGCGTGAGATCGAGGGGACGGAGCTTCTGGCCAGGGCCCTCTGCCATGAAATTGAGCATTTGGACGGCCACATGTATGTGGAGAAGGTCAATGGCGAGCTTCACGACGTGGTGTATGAAGAGGATGAGGAAGAATGAGAATCATTTTTATGGGAACCCCGGATTTTTCCGTGGGGACATTGGAAGCGCTGATTGAGGCGGGACATGAAATCGTGTTGGCGGTGACCCAGCCGGATAAGCCCAAAGGAAGGGGCAAGGCCGTGCAGTTTTCGCCGGTGAAGGAGGCTGCCTTAGCCCACAAGATTCCCGTTTATCAGCCAAAGAGGGTCCGGGAACCGGAGTGTGTGGCCTATCTAAGAACCTTTGTCCCGGATTTGATTGTGGTGGTGGCCTTTGGGCAGATATTGACAAAGGAGATTCTTGAAATGCCAAAATACTGCTGTGTCAACGTACATGCTTCCCTGCTTCCCAAATACCGGGGAGCGGCACCCATCCAGTGGGCCGTCATCAACGGGGAAAAGGTAACCGGCGTCACCACCATGCGCATGGACGAGGGAATCGACACCGGCGATATGATTATGAAGACGGAGGGCCCCCTTTCGCCGGAAGAAACCGGCGGAAGCCTGTTTGACAGGCTCTCGGAGGCTGGCGCGAAGCTCTGCGTGGAGACGGTGAAAGCCATCGAAGACGGGACGGCGGAATATACGCCTCAGAATCATCAAGAGGCCACCCACACTACCATGATAAAGAAGCAGATGGGCGAGATTGATTTTGCAAAAACGGCGGAAGAGATCGAGCGCCTTATCCGGGGCTTAAATCCCTGGCCCAGCGCCTACACCTTCTGGGGAGATAAAACCTTGAAAATCTGGAAAGCCTCTGTGGTGGAGGAAGCCTCCGGCCTGGCCGGGGAAAATAAAAAAGCAAATCCTTCGATTCCCGGAACCATTGTGCAGGTGGGCAAAGACAGCTTGCTAGTACAGACCGGAAAGGGCCTGTTGTCTTTGAAGGAGGTTCAGCTGGAGGGAAAGAAGCGGATGGATATCGCCTCCTTCTTAAGAGGATATTCTCTGGAGAAAGGATTACGGTTCGGAAAATTCCTGCCGGTAACGCCGGAAATTCCGAAAGATATAAACAAGTAGTAAATAAACCGGGGCACAGGAAAAGGCCCCAACAGAAAAAAGGAGGAAGCAACTATGCCATATGGGTTTTACACCTTTTGGGACCCCACTTATTTCCTGGTGATCATCGGGGCAGTTATCTGTCTGATCGCCTCGGCGAGGGTCAAAACTACGTTTAACAAATATCAGAGGGTCCGCAGTATGTCCGGTCTCACCGGCGCGGAGGCGGCAGAGCGGATTCTTCGTTCCGCCGGAATCTATGATGTGGTAATCCGCCATATCCAAGGCAATTTGAATGACCATTATGATCCGAGAAATAAGACGCTGAGCCTTTCCGACAGTGTATACGGCTCCGCCTCTGTGGCGGCCATAGGTGTGGCAGCCCACGAGTGCGGACATGCCATCCAGCACCAGAAGGCCTACGCGCCTTTGGCCATCCGAAGCGCTCTGGTGCCGGTGGCCAATTTTGGCTCCATGCTGGCCTGGCCTCTGATCCTCATCGGACTTTTATTTTCCAGAGGCAGCGGAAGCATTCTGATTACCATCGGAATCATCTGTTTTTCCGCGGCGGTGCTGTTCCAGCTTGTGACCCTTCCGGTGGAATACAATGCTTCCAGAAGAGCTGTCCGGGTGTTGGACTCCCTGGGAATTCTGGGCCAGGAAGAAATCAGCCAGACAAGAAAGGTGCTGTCGGCAGCAGCTCTGACCTATGTGGCCAGCGCGGCGGCAGCCATCCTGCAGCTGTTGCGTCTTGTACTGTTGTTTGGAGGACGAAGAAGAGATGACTAACCAGGTCAATCTAAGGCGGCTTGCCATGGAGGTCCTGCTGGCGGTGACCAGGGACGGCGTGTACAGCCATGTGGCCTTGAAAGCCGTGCTGGATAAATATCAGTATCTGGGAAAGCAGGAGAGAAGCTTTTTGACCAGGCTTACAGAGGGGACCCTGGAGCGCATGCTGTGGATTGACTTTTGTATCAATCAGTTTTCCAAGGTGCCGGTTCCCAAAATGAAGCCGGTGATCCGCACTGTTTTAAGAATGGCGGTTTACGAGCTGCGATATATGGACGCGGTACCCCCGTCTGCCACCATCAACGAGGCGGTGAAGCTGACCGGAAAATGCGGGTTCCAAAATCTAAAGGGGTTTGTCAACGGCGTGCTCCGCAATATCAGCCGGGGACTTCCGGCGATAAAGTTGCCGGATAAGGAAAAAGAACCTGCGGCCTATCTGTCCGTGACCTACTCCATGCCGGAGTGGATCGTGAAGGAGTGGCTTGAGGTTTACGATTTTAAGACCGTGGAAGGAATGTTGGAAGCGTTTCTGGCGGAGGCGCCCACCAGTATCCGGGTGAATACCATGAGAACCGACCGGGAGACGCTGACACAGAGGCTTCGGGCGGAGGGTGTTACCGTGGAGAAAAACGAAACGCTTTCCCAGGGGCTGTACATTTCCGGTTATGACTATCTGAATGCCCTTGATACCTTTCGTGAGGGATTGTTCTATGTGCAGGATGAAAGCTCCATGCTGGTGTCGGAGCTTGCCTCCCCGAAGCCCGGAGATTATGTGCTGGACGTCTGTGCCGCTCCCGGCGGAAAGAGTCTTCACATGGCGGAGCTCCTTCGGGGAACCGGCATGGTGGAAGCGAGGGATCTGACGCCCTACAAGGTGGGGCTGATACAGGAAAATATAGACCGCTGCCGGCTTGGCAACCTCAAAGCGGCGCAGGCGGACGCCAGAGAATTTTATCCCGAAGACGAAAATAAGGCGGATATTGTACTGGCAGATCTGCCCTGTTCCGGGTTGGGGACCCTGGGTAAAAAGACCGATATAAAATATCGGATAAATCGGGAGGCCATGAAAGAGCTGGCGGCGCTGCAGCGGGAGATACTGAACACCGTGTCCCGCTATGTAAAGCCCGGCGGGACACTGATGTACAGCACCTGCACCATCAGCCGGCAGGAAAATGAGGACAATGTGGCCTGGTTTTTGAAGGAACATCCGGGCTTTTCCCTGGAAAAGCAACAGCAGCTTCTGCCGGCAGCCGGGCGCAGGGACGGATTTTTCCTGGCAAAGCTGATAAAGGAGAACCATGGATAAAACAGATATAAAATCATTGGAGCTTGGGGAATTAAAAGAGATGCTGGCTGACCTGGGGGAAAAGCCCTTTCGCGGCGGACAGATCTACACCTGGCTCCACCGGCGTCTTATCACCTCCTGGGATGAGATGACGGATATTTCAAAGAGCCTTCGGGAAATTCTGAAGGAAGCCTGTGAGCTGACTGTCTTAAAGAAGATTCAAATGCAGGAATCCGGACAGGACGGAACCAGAAAGTATCTCTTCGCCCTGAGTGACGGAAATATGATCGAGAGTGTGCTTATGCGCTATAAGCATGGAAACAGCGTCTGCATTTCCTCCCAGGCCGGCTGCCGCATGGGCTGTAAGTTCTGCGCTTCCACTCTGGACGGACTGGTACGGAATCTGACGCCCGCGGAGATGTTGGACCAGATTTACCGGATTCAGGCGGACACCGGGGAGCGGGTTTCCAATGTGGTGGTGATGGGCACCGGAGAGCCTCTGGACAATTATGACAATCTTTTGAAATTCATTCGCCTGCTCTCCGACGAGAACGGATTACATATCAGTCAGAGAAATATTACGGTATCCACTTGCGGAATTGTGCCAAATATGAGAAAATTAGCTGACGAAAAGCTTCAGATCACGCTGGCCCTGTCTCTCCACGCCCCCAACCAGGAGAAGCGGGAAGCACTCATGCCGGTGGCAAATAAATATGGGATACAGGAAGTGATAGAAGCCTGCCGGTATTATTTTAATAAGACCGGGCGCCGGATCACCTTTGAGTACGCCCTGGTGGGCGGGGTGAACGACAGCGAAGGGGAGGCAAGGGAGCTTGCGGAACTCGTCAGAGGCTTAAACTGTCACGTCAATCTGATCCCCGTAAATCCCATCAAGGAGCGGGATTTTGTCCGGTCTGACACCTCTGTGATACAGAATTTTAAAAATAAACTTGAAAAATACGGAATAAATGTTACTATAAGAAGGGAAATGGGCCGCGATATTGACGGGGCCTGTGGACAATTACGGAAGAGATTTATTGAGAAAGGCGGGCGAGAAAGGATGAGAACTTTTTTCATAACGGATAAAGGAAGAATACGCCAGATGAACCAGGACTATGTGTTCGTCTCGGAGGATCCTGTGGGAAATCTGCCCAATCTTTTTATTGTCGCCGACGGGATGGGCGGTCACAAGGCAGGGGATTACGCCTCCAGATATGCGGTGGAAGTGATCGTGCGGGAGATTCAGGCATGTAAGGCCAAGGAGCCGCCGGAGATTTTCGGAAATGCCATTCAGTGCGCCAACAGGGAGTTGTTTTCAAAGGCCAGGGAGGATAGCCGGCTTGAGGGCATGGGCACCACGGCGGTGCTGGCGAGCCTTGAGGACCATAAGCTGTGGGTGGCCAACGTGGGTGACAGCCGTCTGTATGTGGTGAACGAGAGCATTCGGCAGGTTACCGTGGACCATTCCCTGGTGGAAGAACTGGTGCGCATGGGGAAGCTTAAGGAGGCGGAAGCCAGAGAGCACCCGGATAAGAACTTCATTACCAGAGCCATCGGGGCCAGTGATGAGGTGACGGCGGATGTTTTTGAGGTGGATGTGAAGGCAGGAGATTTCATACTGCTGTGTTCCGACGGGTTGACCAATATGCTGAAGGATGAGGAAATACTGGCCATCGTACGGAGCAAAAAGAATGTCAGAGAAAAAGTGGAAGAGCTGGTGGCGGATGCCGACGCGAACGGCGGCAAGGACAACATTACGGCCATTTTGATAGAACCATATTAAGGTGAGGTGAAGACCATGATTGAAGGAATGTATATCGCAGACAGATATGAGATAGTCGGAAAGGTTGGCGCCGGCGGAATGTCCGACGTTTATAAGGCCAAGGACCATATTTTGGGACGGTATGTGGCCGTTAAGGTGTTAAAGCAGGAATTTTCCGAGGATGTGAACTTTGTCACAAAGTTCCGCGCGGAAGCCCAGTCCGCGGCGGGCCTGGAGCACCCCAATATTGTGAATATCTATGACGTGGGCAGCGAGAACGGTATGTATTATATCGTGATGGAATACGTGGAAGGTATCACGCTGAAAACCTACATCGAGAAGAAGGGACAGCTCTCTTACAAGGAGGCGGTCAGCATTGCCATACAGGTGGGCCGGGGCATTGAAGCCGCTCATAACAAGCATATCGTGCACCGGGATATTAAGCCCCAGAATATTATCATTTCCACGGAGGGCAAGGTAAAGGTGACGGACTTCGGTATCGCCCGGGCCGCCAACAATCACACCATTCATTCGGATGTGATGGGCTCTGTCCATTATACCTCCCCGGAACAGGCCAGAAACGGCTTTGTGGACGGCAAGAGTGATATTTATTCTCTGGGTATCATTATGTATGAGATGGTGACCGGGCGGGTGCCCTTTGACGGGGACAGCACCGTGGCCATCGCCATCCAGCATTTGCAGGAGGAAATGACGCCCCCCAGCGTCTATGCTCCCAATCTGCCCATCAGCATGGAAAAGGTGATCCTGAAATGTACTCAGAAGAATCCGGACCGCCGCTATGAGACCGTCAGTGATCTGCTGGTGGACTTAAAGAAGGTGCTCATCAGTCCGGACGAGGATTTTGTGACCATCCTTCCTGTGGGCCAGGACAAAACCAGAGTGGTTCCCAGGGAGGAACTGGAACAGATTCAGCAGGAGACCAACGAGGCCTATTACCGGGACGAGGACGAAGATGAGGACGAGGAGGGCGAAGAAGGCGAGGGTGAAGAAGGCGAGGAAGAAGGAGGCTTTCTGAATCCGAAGATGGAGAAGGCTGTGACCATTATGGGCATTGTGGCCGCAGTCATCATTGTTATCATCATCGTTGTGATCATCGGTAGTATTGCCGGTTGGTTCCGTTTTGGCGGAGGAAATAGCACAGAGGAGGAAAATCCGCCAGTGGAAGAGGAAATTGAAGAGGAAGAGACCTACACCATGATCTCTCTGCTGGGTATGACGGAGGAGGAAGCGCAGGAAGCACTGGATGAGGCGAATATGGAGATTGGCATCAAGCCGGTGGGGACTGTCGCCTCCGAAGAGTATGAAGAGGGCCAGATTGCGATTCAGAGCGTGGACGAGGGCGATGAGGTGGAGAAAAATGCCACCGTCGAGGTAACCATCAGCAGCGGCCCCGGTGAATTTGAAGCGCCCAACGTGGTGGGCCAGGACGAGGATACGGCGGCCCGGATGATTGAGGAGGCCGGTCTGGTTCCTCAGCGGGATTTCGACTACAGCGATACGGTTGCTCAAGGCAACGTTATCTCCCAGACGCCGGTGGGAGGAACCTCCGTGAAGGAGGGAGATACCATTACCTACGTGGTCAGCCAGGGCGTGCAGACTGTCCGGGTGCCGGATGTGACCGGAAGGAAAGAGGAGGACGCCAGGGCTGAGCTGAATGCAGCAGGATTTACCAACATTACGGTAACCACGGAGTATGACAGTACCGTGGCGGAGGGGCTGGTGATCCGCCAGAGCTTCTCCGGGGAATATAAAGAGCCAAGCACCACTATCAGCCTGGTCATCAGTCTCGGAAAACAGACGGTGTATTATTCTTTTAACCAGACCTATAATAAGCCAGCGGCGACCAGTGCGGACGCGGTTCAGAGTAATGTGAAAGCAACGGTGGAGCTGACGCTGGCGGAAAGCGATGAGGTTGTACCTACCACTGTGACGGACAATGGCACCAGTATTACCATATCCGCTTCCAACATTGCCAATTATAACAGCGGAAGCCTGTTGATTGAATGGACCTGGACAGAGACTGTCACTGCGGAGGACGGTACGGATACTGTCACGGAGAAATCCCAGAGAAATACGTATAACGTAAGCTTCCAGCAGCAGTAGGAGAGTAGCTTGACAGAGGGAAAAATTATCAAGGGAATTGCCGGCTTCTACTATGTGCATACGCCGGAAAACCAGGTGTATGAGTGCAAGGCCAAAGGAATTTTCCGGAAGGAGAACATCAAGCCTCTGGTAGGGGATGATGTAACGTTTCAGATTCTTGATCCGGAGGAAAAAACCGGCAATATCACAGAGATTTCAGAACGAAAAAATGAATTAATCCGTCCGGCCGTGGCAAATATCGACCAGGCGCTGGTGATATTTGCCGCTGTCAGCCCCAAGCCCAATTTCTATCTGCTGGATAAATTTCTGGTGAGTATGGAATACCAGCAGGTGGAGACGGCAATCTGCTTTAACAAGCGGGATTTGGCTGATGAGGACTGCTTAAAGGAACTGGCCTGCCGCTATGAGAAGTGCGGCCATAAAGTGTTGTTTACTAGTGCCAAAAGGGAGCAGGGCCGGGAGGAACTGCTGTCCCTTCTTGCCCATAAGACCACGGCGGTGGCCGGGCCCTCCGGCGTGGGAAAATCTTCCCTCATCAATATGCTGGCGCCGGGTACCGATATGGAGACCGGCGCTATCAGCGAAAAAATCGAGCGGGGCAGGCATACCACCCGCCATTCCCAGTTGATTCACATTGCGGATACCACCTATATTATGGATACACCGGGGTTCAGCTCCCTGTATGTGGATTCCATTCCTCCGGAGGAATTAAAGCTGTATTTCCAGGAATTTGCGCCCTCCCCGAACTGCCGGTTTCTGGGCTGCAGTCACACCCATGAGCCGGGCTGCGAAGTGAAGGCGGCTTATGCACAGGGCGGGATTCATCCGGGTCGTTATGAGAACTATGTGGCCTTGTATCACGAATTGAAAGAGGTAAAGAGGTATTAAAATGAATTATTTGTCACCTTCCATATTATCGGCGGATTTTTCCAGGTTGGGACAGCAGGTCCGTATCTTGGACCAGGCGGGGGCTCAGTATGTGCATATTGATGTGATGGACGGCAGGTTTGTGCCCAGTATCAGTATGGGATTTCCGGTGATCCGCTCCATCCGCCCCTGTACGGACCGGATTTTTGACGTGCATCTGATGATTGAAGAGCCGGTGCGCTATATTAAAGAATTTTCGGAAGCGGGAGCCGATATTATTACGGTTCACGCAGAGGCCTGTCTTCATCTGGACCGGACGGTGACGGCCATCAAGGAGCTTGGCAAAAAAGCGGGGGTGGTGCTGAATCCGGCTACGGATCTGGGCTGCCTTGAGTATCTTCTGCCGGAGCTTGACATGGTGCTTCTGATGACGGTGAATCCCGGCTTTGGCGGACAGAAATTTATTCCCTATACCATGGAGAAGATTCGCGTCCTGCGGCGGATGGTGGAAACCCGAGGGCTTTCCGTGGACATTGAGGTGGACGGCGGCATTACCTTGCAAAATGTGGAGGAAGTGCTTTTGGCTGGAGCAAATGTCATTGTGGCCGGGAGCGCAGTGTTTCAGGGAAACATTGAGGAAAATGTCAGCGCTTTTCTGAAGAAAATGGACCATTAGGTGAATCAATGAGAGCTTTGATTGTGACGGGTGGATTTGTCGATGATGAATTCACCTTAGATTATGTAAAGGGCAGGCAATATGATGTGGCCTTTGCCGTGGATAAGGGGCTTATGTTTTTTCGCCGCAGCGGAATGAGGCCGGACTATATTGTGGGGGATTTTGATTCCGTGGAGGGATCCGCTTTGCGGGAATATGAGACGACGGGGACTGCGCCAGCAGGGAAGGGGCCTTTGCCGGATGTTGAGAATTCCATGGATGCTACGGTCAGCGGGCCGAAGATTATAAGATTAAATCCCATGAAGGACGATACGGACACGGAGCACGTCATTGTGATGGCTATCGAGATGGGGGTAAAGAACATAGATATTTTCGGCGCCACCGGGACGAGGCTGGACCACGTGCTGGGGAATCTGCAGCTTTTGGGACTGTGTCTTCGCAGACAGGTGGAGTGCCAGATGATAGACCCCTGGAACCGGATCCGGCTCATAGACAGGGAAACGGTGCTGGAGAGAAAATCCCAGTTTGGAAAGTATGTTTCTTTGATTCCCTATACTCCTCGGGTAACGGGCCTGACCCTTGCGGGATTCGCGTATCCTTTGACGGATCACACCATGAGCAGCTTTTACGTAGAGGGGGCGGATACTATAAGCGGTGTCAGCAATGAGATTGCGGAGGACACTGCCAGGATATCCTTAAAGGAAGGAATTCTGGTGCTGGTGGAGTCCAGGGATTAGAGAGGAGATAAGAAATGCGTGATTCAGCGATAGCAATGGCAAAAAGGTTATTGGTGGACAGCATTTGGAAAAGCGCAAATCTGGAAGGATTGGGAACAACGTTTCCAAAGACAGAAGCTATTTTGGCAAATGCTCCGACAAATACAAGGACAGAAGAGGTTCTCTTTATTATCAACATGAAAAGAGCATGGCAATTTTTGTTGGATAATCTTGACTATGGCAACAATCTAATGCTATTGAGAGAGTATAATAAAATTGTGGGTGAATTGCTTTTTGAGTATGCCGGGGAAATCAGGACGATTCCCGTACAGATAGGGGGGACGTCCTGGGAACCGGAAATGCCGCATACCGGGATCATCATAGATAGATTGGAAAAAATAGAATTGATAGAGGATGTGGAATTAAGAGCCCTGAAATATTTTTGTTATGTTGCCAGAACGCAAATGTTTATTGATGGGAATAAACGAGTGGCGCAGCTTATCGCAAATAAGGTTTTGATTCAGAATGACATAGGAATTTTCCAGATACCGATAGACAAGCTGGAGCAGTTCAAGGCATTGCTGATCGAATTTTATGAGACAGATAACGACGAAAATATGATTGCGTTTATGCGGACATATTGCGTCAAAAGAATTCGTTAGAAATGGAAATAAAAATAAAGGAGACATGAATTGATATGAAATTAGGAATCGTGGGACTGCCAAATGTGGGAAAAAGTACCCTTTTTAACTCTTTGACCAAGGCGGGGGCGGAGTCAGCCAACTACCCCTTCTGTACCATCGACCCAAACGTGGGGATTGTGGCCGTGCCCGATGAGCGGCTGAAGAAGCTGGGAGATCTGTACCATTCCAGGAAGGTGACCCCGGCGGTCATTGAGTTCGTGGATATCGCCGGGCTGGTGAAGGGAGCAAGCAAGGGCGAGGGGCTTGGAAATCAGTTCCTTGCCAACATCCGGGAGGTGGACGCCATTGTCCATGTGGTCCGCTGCTTTGAGGATTCCAATGTGGTCCATGTGGATGGAAGCGTGAATCCTGCCAGAGATATTGAGACCATCAATCTGGAGCTGATCTTCTCTGATATTGAGATTCTGGAACGTCGTATTTCCAAGGTTGCCAAACAGGCCCGTATGGATAAGACCCTGGCAAAGGAACTGGAGCTTCTTCAGGCTGTCAAGGCACATCTTGAGAATGGACAGCTTGCGAAGACATTTGAGGTTCCCGAGGATGAGGATGTACAAGCCTGGTTTGCCTCTTATAATCTGCTCACGGCAAAACCGGTCATCTATGCGGCAAATGTTGCGGAAGAGGATCTGGCAGACGACGGCGAGGGGAACGAGTATGTGGCAGCCGTCCGCGGGATGGCAAAGGCGGAGAACAGCGAGGTATTTGTTATCTGCGCCCAGATAGAGCAGGAAATCGCGGAATTAGACGATGATGAGAAAATGATGTTCTTAGAGGACCTGGGGCTTAAGGAATCCGGTCTGGAAAAATTAATCAAAGCCAGCTACAGCCTGCTGGGACTGATCAGCTATCTGACCTCCGGAGAAGATGAGACCAGAGCCTGGACCATCAAGAAAGGAACGAAAGCGCCTCAGGCGGCCGGCAAGATTCACTCTGATTTTGAACGGGGCTTTATCCGGGCCGAGGTGGTAAACTATCAGGATCTGCTGGACTGCGGTTCTCTGGCGGCAGCCCGGGAAAAGGGCCTGGTGGGCCTGGAGGGCAAGGACTACGTGGTAAAGGACGGCGACGTGATTCTGTTTCGGTTCAACGTCTGAGACAGACATAAATCCTCCTGGGAATACATATGGTAAACCAGGAGGATTTTCATATGCGTCTTTGCGAATTAAGGGAAAAAGAAGTGATCAATGTCTGTACTTGCAGGTGCATCGGCTTTGTCATGGATGTGGATATCGATGAGTGTACCGGCTGCGTCCGCTCCCTGATTATCCCGGGGCCCTGCAAAATGTGGGGCCTGTTCGGGCGGGAGTTCGAGATTATCATTCCTTGGTGTAATATCAAGTGCATCGGTCCGGATGTTATTTTGGTGGAAGTAAAGGAAGAAGAGAAGAAAAAACTCTGAAAAGCTCTGAAAATGGTGACTTTTGGTTGACAATAATTGCTAAATTCAATATACTGAAAGTAGTTCCGGTGTGCAGGAATATTATTCGCTGCGCACCGGAGAATATATGGGAGGGTTTACAATATGAAATGTCCGTTTTGCAGCAGCGATAATACCAGGGTGATCGATTCCAGACCGGCGGATGACAACAGCTCCATCCGGCGCAGAAGGCTGTGTGATGAGTGCGGAAAGCGGTTTACCACTTATGAAAAGGTGGAGACGATTCCCCTGATTGTTATCAAGAAGGATAACAACCGGGAGCAGTACGACCGTTCCAAGATTGAGGCCGGAGTGCTGCGGGCCTGCCACAAGCGCCCCATTTCCGTGGACCAGATTAAAAAGCTGGTGGATGAAGTGGAGACGGAGATTTTTAACCGGGAGGAGAAGGAGATACCCAGTTCCGTGATCGGGGAGATTGTCATGGACAAGCTGAAGGACCTGGAGGCGGTGGCCTATGTAAGATTTGCCTCGGTTTACAGGGAATTTAAGGATGTCAACACATTTATGAATGAGTTGAAGAAAATATTGGACAAATAAGTGACAAATACAGCTGCGCTTTTGGCCGGTGAATGTGACCGGGAAAGGGACAGCGGTAAAAATCAGAAGTAAGGAGAATTTTTATGCGCATATTAGCAGAGAATACCAGTTGTCTGGTGATTGATTATCAGGAGAAGATCGTGCCGGCCATGGCGGATAAGGAAGCGCTTATTGCCAATTCGGTGAAATTGCTGGAGGGGCTTAAAGTGTTGGGCATTCCAATGACCATTACCGGCCAGTACACCAAGGGGTTGGGACTGAACCTCCCCGAGATTTTTCAAGCGGCGGGAACGGAGGAATATTTTGATAAAATTTCTTTCAGTTCCTACGAGGTGGAGGAAGTACGGAAAGCTTTGGAGAGCCGTGGAAAAAACGTGATTCTTTGCGGTATCGAGGCTCATGTCTGCGTTCTGCAGACCGCCATTGATTTAAAGGAGGCGGGTTATCAGCCCATTCTTGTGACCGACTGCATTTCTTCCCGGAAGGAGAGCGATAAAGAGATTGCGCTGATTCGGGCGCGTCAGGAGGGGATTTTGCTTACCACCAGCGAGGCTGTTTTGTTTGAATTGACGAGGCGGGCGGGCAGCGACGTGTTCAAGCAGATTTCAAAACTGGTAAAATAATAGGGAGTCGCGAACTTTCTATTATCATGGGTAAGGAGCGGCTATGTTTCAGAGATTTTATCCGGGAGAATATGTGGATTCCACCTACGGCATTGATTTTGAAGGGTTGTACCGGGAGGGCTACCGGGGCATTATTTTTGACATCGACAATACGCTGGTTCCCCACGGAGCCCCAGCGGACGAGAGGGCTAAGGAGTTGTTTTTCAGGCTGAAAAAGCTGGGCTTTGGCTGCTGCCTTCTGTCCAACAACAAGGAGGCGAGGGTGAAGATGTTTAACGACGACGTGCAGGTGGCGTATATTTTTGACGCCCACAAGCCTTCTGTTGCCAGCTATCGCAGGGCTATGGAGCTGCTTCACACGGATGTGACCAACACGTTGTTTGTGGGCGACCAGATTTTCACGGATATCTACGGGGCCAACCGGGCCGGGATACGGACCATTCTGGTGAAATCCATTCACCCAAAAGAAGAGATTCAGATCGTTCTGAAGCGGTATCTGGAAAAAATTGTTCTGTTTTTCTACAGACGGAAGGTAAAAAAGGAGGAAGCGCGCCATGAAAGTAGCAATGGGAAATGACCATGCGGCTACGGATTTGAAGCTGGAAATTATGAAGTATGTGAAGGAATTGGGCCATGAGGTGATAAATTTCGGAACCGATACCTATGAAAGCTGCAATTACCCGGAGTTCGGTGAGAAGGTAGGGCGGGCTGTGGCGGCCGGAGAAGCGGACTGCGGAATTTTGATCTGCGGGACAGGCGTTGGGATATCCATTGCCGCCAACAAGGTGCATGGCGTTCGCGCGGGGGTCTGCTCCGACGCCACCACGGCACGGCTGATCAAGGAGCACAACGATGCCAATATCCTGGCCTTCGGAGCCAGAATCGTGGGACCGGAGCTGGCCAAGGATATGGTGAAGGCCTACCTAGAAGCGGAGTTTTTGGGCGGACGGCATAAGTTGCGTGTGGACATGTTTGCGGAGATCGAGAACCGTAATCCATGACAGTCAGCCCTGGCCGAGACTGTTTTTTGGCACAATACGGCCCCTCAATAAAAAAAGGTTGAAAAATATGGTATTTTATTATAGAATAGAAAAAGCAAACGGCGCAGTGCGCTTTTCGTAGTTAAGGAGGAAGAATCGAATGATTTCAGCAGGAGATTTCAGAAATGGTATAACAATCGAGTTGGAGAATAACATATACCAGATTATTGAGTTTCAGCATGTAAAACCAGGCAAAGGCGCGGCTTTCGTGAGAACGAAGCTGAAAAACATCAAGAACGGCGGCGTGGTGGAGAAAACCTTCCGTCCCACGGAGAAATGTCCCCAGGCCCGGATCGACCGTGCGGACATGCAGTATCTGTATTCCGACGGGGATCTGTTCCACTTCATGGATGTGGAGACCTACGAGCAGATTGCCCTGGACAAGGATTCCATCGGCGATGCTTTGAAGTTCGTGAAGGAGAACGAGATGGTGAAGATGTTGTCCCACAACGGCAGCGTATTTGCAGTGGAGCCGCCTCTGTTTGTTGAGTTGGCCATCACCAATACCGAGCCCGGCTTCAAGGGCGATACCGCAACCGGCGCTACCAAGCCCGCAGTGGTTGAGACCGGAGCTACCGTGTATGTTCCTCTGTTTGTGGAGCAGGGTGACGTGATCAAGATCGACACCAGAACCGGCGAGTATCTGTCCAGAGTGTAAGCAGAAAAGTCTATAGTATAAATAAAAAAGCCTGGAATGTAATCCATGGCTTTTTTGTTACGGAAAAGTCCTTTTTTACAGGAAAGTCCTCCGGACTTCCCTGTAAAGGAAAATACCTTCGGGCGGGATGAAAAGCCTGCGGTGTTTACGCTCCGCCGGGGCCGTCCTGCCTGGGGCGGTCGGATTCGGGGAGAGGCTCCACGTTTTCGTAATTTGGGACTTTGCCCTGAGATTTTCGTTTTCCATTGTTCTGGGTACTATCCTGGGGCAGGTCGATGTCCGGGATATTTCCGTCATCATACAGATTCTGTCTTTTGTCCATCATGCACCATCCTTTCGCGGATATTATGTGCGGAAAGGAGCAGGATATACAGAAATCACTTTTCCTCTTGCTTTTTGCAAAATAACTGCTATACTAAACATTATGAAAGAATATAAGCCTTTTGTAAGTTTTTATGCATAATCCGCAGAAGGCTTGATAAGAGGAAAGGGAGAGAATGAAGATGAAGAACAACATTGTAAAGAAAATAACAGCGCTGGCACTGGCGGCCGGAATGGTGATGGGCTTTGCGGCCTGTGGCAGCAGCGCGCCGGCAAACACGGTATTTTCCGTAGACGATATGGCAGGAAAGAAAATTGGCGTGCAGCTTGGAACCACCGGGGATACGTTCGCTTCTGATTTTAAGGCGGAACAGGAAGAGGCGGGAGTGGAAGGTACCGAGGTAGAACAGTACAGCAAGGGAGCGGACGCCGTGCAGGCCTTAAAGCAGGGCAAGATCGACTGCGTGATGATTGACAAGCAGCCTGCGGAGGCCTTTGTGGAGAATAATGATGATCTGATGATTCTGGAGGAGGAATTTGCCCAGGAGGATTACGCCATTGCGGTGGCCAAGGAGAATACGGAGCTGAAGGAGCAGATTAACCAGGCCTTGGCGGAGCTGAAAGAGGACGGAACCCTGGATGCCATTATTGCCAACTACATCGGCGACGACACCAAGGGCAAGAACCCCTATGAGTCCCCGGCGGATGTGGACAGGAGCAACGGCACGCTGATCATGGCCACTAATGCGGAGTTTCCGCCCTACGAGTATTACGAGGGACAGGAGATTGTAGGCATTGATGTGGATATGGCCCAGGCGGTGTGCGACAAGCTGGGCATGGAGCTTAAGATCGAGGACATGGCCTTTGACGCCATCATCAACGCCGTGCAGTCCGGCAAGGCGGACATCGGCGTTGCGGGCATGACGGTTACCGAGGACCGTTTGGAGAATATTGATTTTACCGACAGTTATACCACCTCACATCAGGTGATCATTGTGAGAAAGAAATAAGGGGAAAGCGTTGTGAGTGAAATTATGTCAACCGTGCGGCAAATTATGTCAACCGTGCGGCAGTGGTTTTTGGATTTCGGGGACGCCTTTCATCAGAGCTTTATCGAGGACGACCGCTGGCTGTATCTGGTACAGGGCCTGGGCAATACGCTGATCATCGCCCTTTTTGCGGTAGTCATAGGTATTGTACTGGGATTTCTGATTGCCATTGTGCGTTCCACCTACGACCGGGAGGGGAAGCTTAATTCTTTAAACGGAAAGCATAAATTTTTAAACGGAATCCTTAAATTTTTAAACGGAATCTGTAAAATTTATCTGACCGTGATCCGGGGTACGCCCATGGTGGTACAGCTTCTGATTATTTATTACGTGATACTGGTGTCCGTCAACAACAAGATTTTTGTGGCGGTGCTGGCCTTCGGGCTGAATTCCGCAGCCTATGTGGCGGAAATCGTCCGTTCCGGTATCATGTCCATTGATGTGGGACAGTTTGAGGCCGGACGAAGCCTTGGTATGAATTACAGCCAGACCATGGTGAATATCATTATGCCCCAGGCCTTCAAAAATGTGCTGCCGGCCCTGGCAAATGAATTTATCGTGCTGCTGAAGGAAACCTCCATCAGCGGCTATATCGGCCTTTCGGATCTGACCAGAGGGGGCGATATCATACGGAGCGTCACCTATCAGCCTCTGCTGCCCCTGTTGGCGGTGGCGGCCATCTACCTGGTCCTGGTGATGCTGTTGTCCTTTGGCGTGGGCAGGCTGGAGAGGAGGCTGAGAAATAATGAGCGTTAGAGGAGAAGTGCTTATAAGCGTGGATTCCCTGTGCAAGTCCTTCGGTGAACAGGTGGTGCTAAACGGTATTACCACGGAAATCCGTAAGGGGGAGGTCATCGCCATCATCGGTCCTTCCGGCTGCGGAAAATCCACCTTCCTGCGGTCCCTAAATCTACTGGAGCAGCCCACCGGCGGCACCATCACCTTCGAGGGCACGGACATCACGGATAAGTCGGTGAACATCAATAAAATGCGCCAGAAAATTGGCATGGTGTTCCAGCATTTTAATCTGTTTCCCAACCATACCATCAAGGGAAACATTATGCTGGCCCCGGTGAAAACCGGTCTTATGTCCAAAGAGGAAGCTTCCAGGCGCGCCGATGAGCTTCTGGAGCGGGTGGGGCTTCTGGACCGTGCCGACGCCTATCCCAGCCAGTTATCCGGCGGGCAGAAGCAGCGGGTGGCCATTGTGCGGGCCCTGGCCATGAATCCGGACGTCATGCTCTTTGACGAGCCCACCTCCGCCCTGGACCCGGAGATGGTGGGCGAGGTCTTAGAGTTGATGAAGCAGCTTGCGAAAGATGGTATGACCATGGTGGTGGTGACCCACGAGATGGGCTTTGCCAGAGAGGTGGCCAACCGTGTGCTGTTCATCGACGACGGGCAGATCCGGGAGGAAAATACGCCGGCGGAATTTTTCGGAAATCCGAAGAATCCAAGGCTTCGGGATTTTTTGTCTAAAGTGCTGTAGGAGAATAAACTATTTTTTGGCGGAAAAGAATTTCATCCTTTTCCGCCATTTTGCTGGGATTTCAGTGGAATAATGGTTGAAACTCAAAAACGCATATGCTAAAATGATGTGGGGCAGGGAGCAAAGGCGGGCCTGCCCCACATTTTGCAGGGAAGCCTGTGAGATGTTCCGTAATACTCAGATTTCAATTTTAATCAAACATTTTCAATCAGGAGGATATTTATGGCTATTTTAGTGACAGGCGGCGCCGGATATATCGGAAGCCACACATGTATCGAACTTATCAACGCAGGCTATGATGTGGTGGTGCTGGATAATCTCAGCAACTCCAGCGAGAAATCTCTGGACCGGGTGGCGCAGATTACCGGGAAAAAAATTCCCTTCTATCAGGTGGATATTCTGGATAAGGAGGGCACGAATGAGATTTTTGAAAAAGAAGCCATTGACTCCGTGATTCATTTTGCAGGGCTGAAGGCTGTGGGCGAGTCCGTGTCAAAGCCCCTGGAATATTACCATAACAATATCACAGGCACCCTGCTTTTGTGTGATGTGATGAGAAATCATAACGTAAAAAATATTATTTTCAGTTCCTCCGCCACTGTTTACGGAGACCCGGCCTTTGTCCCGATCACCGAGGAATGCCCCAAGGGCAAGATTACCAACCCTTACGGACAGACCAAATCCATGCTGGAGCAGATTCTGACGGACTTAAAAGTAGCGGACCCGGAGTGGAATGTGGTGCTTCTTCGTTACTTTAATCCCATCGGCGCCCATGAGAGCGGCCTGATTGGCGAGGACCCCAAGGGGATTCCCAACAACCTGCTTCCCTACATTGCCCAGGTGGCCGTGGGCAAGCTTCCGTGCCTTGGGGTGTTCGGCGACGATTACGACACCGTGGACGGCACCGGCGTCAGGGACTACATTCACGTGGTGGACCTGGCCAGGGGCCATGTGAAAGCTTTAAAGAAAATTGAAGATAAGTCCGGCGTCAACGTCTATAATCTGGGCACTGGCAAGGGCTACAGCGTGCTACAGGTGGTGAAGGCCTTTGAAAAAGCCTGCGGTAAGCCCATTCCCTACGTCATCAAGCCCCGCCGTCCCGGCGATATCGCCGCCTGCTACGCGGACGCCTCCAAGGCGAAGGCAGAGCTGGGCTGGGAGGCTGAGTTCGATATCGAGCGCATGTGTGTGGACGCCTGGCGCTGGCAGAGCCAGAATCCCAACGGCTATGAGGGGTAAAGCTCAGGTTGGATTGTGGAAACGGTGTTCTCTGCGTTGTGGTATTGGGCGCAGCATGGTTGAAAAAGAGAGTCGGTATTTTTGATGGTATTTAGAGAAAAGTATTGGGATAGGCTGATGGAATATTTGCTTTTTCCAATATTTTTTCTTGTATTTTCATTAAAGTTGAATTTGCAAGGTATTAGCGAATTGAAAAATATTTTGTAATGATTATGGAAATAGAAAAGACACTTGAATGTGCAACCGTTCAAGTGCCACCCTAATTTTACCTCAATTTTATTATTGCACAAAGACTTATATTGCGGTAAGCTTCCTCAATTTGGGATTAGGAACCCTTAGGCTTGCTGAGGAGTGTGAAAATTGAGTACAAGCGTGGTCAAAATTGCTTTCAAATCAACCACCTCCTTGCCTCATAATACCAAATAATAATGACTAAGTAAAGCTAAATTCATATCTCCGCCTGGATGGCAGGATTTTTTATCTCAAGGAGCAAAAACAAGAAAAAAGATGCACTAGTCAAGCGGTAGATGAGAAAGCACCACATTTTTTGTGACTTTGTAAATGGGGTATTATTTGAAGGACGCCAGAGGCTGAATTCCAACGTGAGCGGGGAGACTTTTGAACTGTTAGCAACATTTTTTGATGACAGGCATTTGAAATTGGCAAAGAAGAAGGAGCAATTCCGAAACAAAGAAGGAGGCGGATACAATATGTGCACGGCGTTTCGTGAAATAAGAGAAGAAGGAATCCGGATTGGAAAGGATCAGGGAATCCAGATTGGAGCAGAGCGAGTGAACCTTCTGATTCAGCGGTTGATTCAGGAGTGCCGCATGGAAGAGATTGAGCGGGCCGTATCAGACAAAGCTTATCAACAGGAGTTATTTATAAAATACGGAATCTGAATTTGTTATGGATACAACCTCGGTGCAGAGGCAGTGGAAATGGCGCTTATAGGCGCCATTTCCCTGCTCCGGCCTAGGAGGGCTTCCATACAGTCTTTTTCAGGACCAGTACGGCCACCCCGGATTCCATGAGATGGCTTACCAACATCCCGAAAAGATAGGCTTTAATGCCAAGGCTGGGAATCAGAAGGATCACGAACAGGATACGGATACCGGAACCCACCAGGTGGAGCAGGAAGGTGGTGCTGGTTTTGCCGAGGCCGTTTAAGATACTGCTCAAGGTGGTGGTCAGATACAAAAAGGGACAAATCCAGCCAAGCACTACGATGAAGGTGCCGGCAAGGCGGTTGGCGAAGATCAGCATACCTAGCCAACGCCCGAAAATTAAGAATCCAAGGGTGCAGCACAGGCCCAGAACAATGCAGTAGAGACAGCTTTTCTTTACTGCGTTTTTTATGTAGACAAGGTCTTTCTTGGCGGCGGCCTCGGAGATAGCGGGCAGCAGCATGACGGATACGGAGTTGGTGATGACCGAGGGGAAGAAGATCAGAGGCATGGCCATGCCAGTGAGTACGCCGAATACGCTCAGGGCCTCGTCGGGAGCGTAGCCGAAGGCCCGAAGCTTAATGGGAATCAGAATCGCTTCCACGCTGCCGAAAAGGTTCACGAAGACCCGGTTGGCGGTCAGAGGCAGAGCCATGGTAAAAATCTGTTTCGTGGCCAGGGGCAGAGCCCGGCACCGTTTTTCAAAGCGGGTGAAGCTGACACTGTAGAGGACGGACACGATTTCGCCCAGGACCAGACCCCACACGGCCATTTCAATGGTTACCGGCTGGCCCCGGTCGGAGGCGATTTGATACAGCAGCCACACGCCGCCCACCCGGGCAAGCTGCTCTAAGAGCTGGGACATGGCCGGCACGGCGGTTTTCTGAAGGCCATAGTAGTAGCCGTTGATACAGGCATGGACAGCCCCGAAGGGTACGGTCAGGGAGAGAATTTTAAGGAGGGGACCGCAGCGGGCTTCTCCCAGTACCCGTATGGCCAGAAAATCCGCACAGCCGTAGAGAAATACGGTACACAGCAGGGATAGAAACAGAGAGAGAAGCAGCCCCGCATACAGGTAGGTGAAGCTTAAGGGGCGCCTTTCGGCCGGCCCGCGGCTGCGGGGGGAGGGAAAAGCATAGGCCTCCCGGGCAGCGCTTTCCGCCACAAATTTGGAGATGGCGCTCTGAATTCCCGCCACGGTAAAGGAAAAGGTCAGTGCATAGATGGGAAAAATGAGCTGGTAAATGCCGATTCCCTCCGCACCGATGGTATGCGACAGGAATATTCTATAAAAAAAGCCTATGATTCTGGAAAAAAGTCCCGCCAGGGTCAGTAAAAGCGTTCCGGTAAAAAGAGGATGTCTTTGCAATGCAGCTTTGTTCAAAGATGGGATCTCCTGTCTGACCATTTAAAAAAATATATGATGCGTATGCTCTTGACAGAACTATAATCCCGTGGTATGATACGAAGGAATCAAATCCGACTAAAATACTCGGAATTCGGCGATGAGAATCGAAATATGCTATAGTAAACGGCAAATTTATTTGTCGTTTACTATAGCATGTCATCAAGCGAAAGAGGTGAGAGACATGAAGTTATCTACAAAAGGCAGGTACGGCCTCCGGGCCTTTATCGATTTGGCGGTGTGGGGCAAGGAGGAACCGGTTTCTCTGACCAGCATTGCCGCCCGCCAGGAAATATCTCTAAATTATCTGGAACAGCTTATGGCGAAGCTTAAGAAAGCCGGGCTGGTGAAGAGCGTGCGGGGGTGCGGCGGCGGTTATCGTTTGGCCAGGCCGGCGGATGAGATTTCCGTGGGCGATGTGCTCCGGGCGCTGGAAGGGGATCTGACCCCGGTGGATTGCGCGGCCATCGATTCCGGCAAGGAGGTTCACTGCGCCGGGTCCGACACCTGTGTCAGCAAGATTGTCTGGAAGCGGATCAACGACAGTATCAATGAGGCTGTGGACGGAATTTTTATCGGCGAATTGGTGAGAGAGAGTGAAACAGCAAATCAAATATAGAGGTGAATAAGATGAAGAAAATGATTTATCTGGATAATGCGGCCACCACCCGGACAGCTCCGGAGGTCGTGGAGGCGATGCTTCCCTATTTTACGGAGTATTACGGAAATGCGTCCAGCATTTACGAATTTGGGGCAAAGAGCAAGGAGGCCATTACCAAAGCTAGGGAGACCATTGCGAACGCGCTGGGAGCCAGGGACAACGAAATCTATTTTACGGCAGGGGGAAGCGAGGCGGATAACTGGGCCATCAAGGCCACGGCCGAGGCCTACCGGGACAAGGGCAACCATATCATAACCTCCAAGATCGAGCACCATGCGGTGCTGCACACCTGCCAGTATCTGGAGAAGAACGGCTTTGAGGTGACTTACCTGGATGTGGACGAACAGGGCATGGTGAAGCTTGAACAGTTAAAGGCAGCCATCCGGCCCACTACCATATTGATCACCATCATGCTTGCCAACAACGAGATCGGCACCATCGAGCCTGTGGCAGAGATTGGGAAAATCGCGAAGGAACACGGCATTTTGTTCCACACCGACGCCGTACAGGCCTTCGGCCAGGTACCCATAAACGTGGATGAGATGAATATTGATATGTTAAGCGCCAGCGGCCATAAGCTCAATGGTCCCAAGGGCATCGGATTTCTCTATATCCGCAAGGGCGTGAAAATCCGTTCCTTCATTCACGGCGGCGCTCAGGAGCGGAAGCGCCGGGCCGGAACCGAGAACGTCACCGGTATCGTGGGCATGGGAAAGGCCGTGGAACTAGCCCTTTCCACCATGGAGGAACGCGCCGCCAGGGAGCGGGAGCTTCGGGATTATCTGATGAGCCGGATATTGAAGGAGGTTCCCTTCAGCAGAGTGAACGGTCCCAGGGAGAACCGGCTTCCCAACAATGCCAGCTTCTGCTTTCAGTTTATCGAGGGAGAGTCCCTGCTGATCATGCTGGATATGGGGGGCATCTGCGGCTCTTCCGGATCGGCCTGTACCTCGGGCTCCTTAGACCCCTCCCATGTGCTTTTGGCCATCGGCCTGCCCCATGAGATTGCCCATGGCTCTCTGCGGCTGACCCTGGGAGCGGATACTACCAAAGAGGATATTGATGTGACCGTAGAGGCGGTGAAGAAGATTGTGGCGAAGCTACGGGAGATGTCGCCTCTGTACGAGGACTTTATGAAGAAGAACGCAAAGAAATAACAGAGCTTAGGAGGAATTTGCGATGTATAGTGAAAAAGTAATGGACCATTTTAAAAACCCGAGAAATATGGGAGAGATAGAAAACGCCAGCGGCGTGGGCACCGTGGGAAACGCAAAATGCGGCGACATCATGCGGATGTTTTTGGATATTGACGACAATGGAATCATTCAGGATGTGAAATTCAAGACCTTCGGCTGCGGCGCGGCTGTGGCTACCAGCAGCATGGCTACCGAACTGGTGAAGGGTAAGACCATTCAGGAAGCCCTGGAGGTAACCAACAAAGCGGTGATGGAAGCTCTGGACGGGCTTCCTCCGGTTAAGGTACACTGTTCCCTGCTGGCAGAGGAGGCCATTCACGCGGCCCTCTGGGATTACGCGGAGAAGAACGGTATCAAAATCGATGGTCTTGAAAAGCCCAAGTCTGACATCAGCGAGGAAGAAGAGGACGAGGAATATTAAGTATGTCGAAGAAAAAAGTCGTGGTAGGCATGTCCGGCGGCGTGGATTCCTCCGTGGCGGCGTATCTTTTAAAGGAGCAGGGCTATGACGTTATCGGCGTCACCATGCAGATCTGGCAGGACGAGGAGGCGGCCATCCAGGAGGAAAACGGCGGCTGCTGCGGCTTAAGCGCCGTGGAGGACGCCCGCCGGGTGGCGTCGGCCCTTGAAATTCCCTATTATGTGATGAATTTCAAGAAGGAATTCAAAGAGCGGGTCATGGACTACTTTGTGGAGGAATATTTAAAAGGAAGGACCCCCAATCCCTGCATTGCCTGCAACCGGTATGTAAAATGGGAGTCTCTCTTAAAGCGCGGCATGGACATCGGCGCGGACTACATTGCCACCGGCCATTACGCCAGAGTGACAAGGCTTCCCAATGGCCGGTATGCCCTGAAGGCCTCGGCCACGGCGGCCAAGGATCAGACCTATGCCCTGTATAATCTGACCCAGTTTCAGCTGGCTCACACCTTAATGCCGGTGGGAGAGTATACCAAGGAAGAAATACGCTCCATAGCGGAGAAAATTGGGCTTTGCGCCGCCAATAAGCCGGACAGCCAGGAAATCTGCTTTATCCCGGATAATGATTATGCCGGTTTTATCAATAAGGAGGTGCCGGAGCAGGTGCCTCCCCAGGGGAATTTTGTCACGGCGGACGGGACGGTTCTGGGCAGGCACAAAGGAATCACCCACTACACGGTGGGCCAGCGCAAGAAGCTGGGGCTTGCTCTGGGGCATCCGGTTTTCGTGACGGAAATCCGCCCGGAGACCAACGAGGTGGTCATTGGTGAGGATAAGGATGTATTCGGAACTGTTTTAAGAGCGGATAGGCTGAATCTGATGGCCATTGAGAATTTAAACGATTATGGCCCGGAGAGTCCGGGGCTTGCGGTAAATGCCAAGATTCGCTACGGCCACAGGGGCGCGCCCTGCCGGGTGCGGCTAGTCGGCGAGGATCTGGCGGAATGTATCTTTGACGAGCCGGTGCGAGCTATCACGCCGGGACAGGCCGTGGTGTTTTATCAGGATGATATTGTAGTGGGCGGAGGAACGATCCGGTAGTTGACACCGGATATGAAGGCGTTTAAAATATAATAAGTGAGGGAGAGGTATGAGAGAAGAACAGAATCACACAATACGGATACCTTATGGGGAAGGATTTCTCACCTGTCCTATCATTCCGGACATGAAAATGGAGTGTTGTGAGACTCTTGCGGAAGCCATTGCCCTGGCAAGAAAGCTGCTGGGGAGGGACGGAAGGACCATTGTTATTCCAAATGGCATATCTGTGATAATAAATTAGCAGGCGTTTCGACGGATGAGCAACACAGTCACGTCATTTACATTAGTTCCTGTGGCGCCTGTCAAAATCAGGCCTCCTGTTTTCTCCAATGCGTGATAAGCGTCATTGTTTTGTAAGGTCTCGTAGATGGATATACCTTGCTGCTTCAGCAGTGTCTTAGTGTTTGTATCACAGTAACCACCAGCCGCGTCAGTGGGGCCGTCCGTTCCATCGCTTCCCAGGCTGAAAAGGGCCGTATCGGTCAAATGAGATAAACCTTCTGCTGCCGCAAGGGCAATTTCCTGATTTCGTCCGCCTTTTCCCTGTCCGGTCAAGTGTACGACTGTTTCACCGCCTGCGATAAAGGCAAGGCTTTTCTTGGTGTGTTGCCAGGTTTTTGCGATCGCTGACAGAAAAGCTCCTGCTTCCCTGGCCTCGCAGGTTAGCTGATCCGTTAAAATAAAGGGCTTATATCCAAGCTCCTGGCATGCGGTGGCAGCAGCCTGACATAGATTACTGACGCTTCCTGTAATGAGGGTCTCAACATTATCCAGAGTCTTCGGGGTTTCCGTCTGTAGAAGCTTCCGTGCATGGTCGCTTAGCTTTAATTGATATTTTCTTGCAATATTTAACGCGTTTTCACAGGTGGAGGAATCCGGATATGTTGGCCCTGACGCAATCATATCAAGGGGGTTGCCTAAAATATCGCTGAGTACGATGCTGAATACCTGAGCCGGTTTACATGCATTGGCGAAACGCCCGCCCTTTACAGCGGAAAGGCGCTTGCGGATGGTGTTCATTTCTGTGATATTTGCGCCACAAGCTAAAAGCTGTCTGGTGATGCTGGAGAGTTCTGCTCCGGAAACCAAAGGTTTTTCAAATAGGGCGGATCCGCCCCCTGACAGAAGAAATAATACGGTATCTTCCGGGGTCAGATGTTCTACCAGAGTCAAAGCCGCTTGAGTCCCAATAAAGGAATTTTCATCCGGTACAGGGTGTCCGGCCTCAAAACACTGTGTTCTTGATAACTGTCCTTGAACGTGACCATATTTTGTAACTACCACACCGGCCTTTAACCGATCGTTTAAAATTTTTGACGCAGTGTATGCCATCTGCCATGCGGCTTTTCCGACAGCTACCATATATAAATTTCCATTTCCAAAGGACTTTCCCTGTAACGCTTTTGAAACTGCTTCATCAGGTAAGACCGCTTGAATGGAAGCATGGATGATATTGTCGGCATCTTCTCTTAAACCCATGTTCCCTCTCCTTATGATTTTATTTTGGCAAAGTATTTTTAAGGCAGCGGCAGAAACTTGGGCTTGCGCCCCTTAAATACCGTATAATACTTAAAACCAGCCTCCTTCAGGATTCCTGGCACCTTGTCAAAGGCGTATCCTACGTGCTCCGGCGCATGGGCGTCCGCGCCCACGGTGATGATCTCGCCGCCAAGCTCCCGGTACCGCTTTAAAATGGCCTCCGTGGGATTTGGATGGCCCAGCCCCGCCTTGAAACCGCCGGTGTTAATCTCGATTCCCTTTCCCTTGTCAATCAAGGTTCTCAATATCTCGTCGATGACGTCGGTATATTTTTCATAGGAATAGAATTTGTTTTTGTTGGGGCCGTAGCGCACCACGTAGTCGATATGACCGTAGACGTCGAAGCCGTCGAAGGCGGCAATATTTTCCAGGGTGGCGGTAAAATATTCCCGGTAGCCTTCCTCCTCCGTACGGTTGTCAAAGTAGCCCGGATAATAGGGGTCCAGGCCGTGAACCATATGTGTGGAGCCGATGACAAAGTCGAAATCGTAGGCGCGAAGCACCTGGGTAAGCCGGGGGGCCAGATGAGGCTGTAAGCCCAGCTCGATGCCGGTATGGATGGGAAAGACGCCCTCGTAGCGGGCGGTCAGCTCCCTCATCTTGGGGATATATTTGTCAAAATCCACAATGAATAATTCAGAGCCGCCCAGGTAATCCAAATCCAGATGGTCCGTAAAACAAAGACCATTCAGCCCTATCTTCCTGGCGGCTTCGATCATGGATTCCGGGGTTGCGTTGCTGTCCCCGGAAAAATGTGAGTGCATGTGTGTGTCCCAAAGCATGCGTAATCTCTCCTTCACACAAATATCCAAAACAAAAACAAATTATACAAGAAAAAGGACTATCCTTTGTATAATTGACACATGGTACTATAGCACAAATGCATTAATTTGTCAAAAACCGGTGGAGAGGGAGGAAAAACCTTGTAAAATGTGATTGAAAAGCCCCGGAAGGACCTTAAAATGGTGAAAAAATTAACAAAGATAAAAAAGCATAAAAATCACTATTGAATTTTGAGGGTTTATTAGGTAAAATATAAGAAGATTGGGTATACTTCCAGAAAGTGGCACCCAAAACAAATCAATCCAAATTCAATCTTAGGAGGAAATGAAAATGGCAGTAAGAGTAGCAATTAACGGTTTCGGACGTATCGGCCGTCTGGCTTTCCGTCAGATGTTCGGCGCGGAAGGCTATGAGGTAGTAGCAATCAACGATTTGACAAGCCCCAAGATGCTGGCGCACCTGTTGAAGTATGATTCTTCTCAGGGAAAATACGCATTGGCTGACAAAGTGACCTCTGGCGAAGATTCCATCACTGTTGACGGAAAAGAAATCAAGATTTACGCATTCCCGGACGCAAACAATTGCCCCTGGGGTGAACTGAAGGTAGACGTAGTTCTGGAGTGCTCCGGATTCTACACCTCCAAGGCAAAGGCTCAGGCACACATCAATGCCGGCGCTCGCAAGGTTGTTATCTCTGCTCCCGCAGGAAATGATCTTCCGACAATCGTATACAACACCAATCACACCACCCTGAAGGCTGAGGATACCATCATTTCCGCAGCTTCCTGCACCACCAACTGCTTGGCTCCCATGGCGGACGCCCTGAACAAGTACGCGCCCATCCAGTCCGGTATCATGGCTACCATCCATGCTTACACAGGCGACCAGATGACCCTGGACGGACCTCAGAGAAAGGGTGATCTGAGAAGAAGCCGCGCGGCTGCCATCAACATCGTTCCTAACAGCACCGGTGCTGCGAAGGCTATCGGCCTGGTTATCCCTGAGCTGAACGGCAAGCTGATCGGTTCCGCTCAGCGTGTTCCGGTTCCCACCGGTTCTACCACTATCCTGACCGCAGTTGTCAAGAAGGATGAAGTGACCGTTGAGGGTATCAACGCCGCCATGAAGGCTGCGGCCAACGAGTCCTACGGCTACAATGAGGACGAGATCGTATCCTCCGACGTTATCGGAATGACCTATGGTTCTCTGTTTGACGCAACACAGACCATGGTTTGCAAGATTGCCGATGGTTTATATGAGGTTCAGGTTGTTTCCTGGTATGACAATGAGAACAGCTATACTTCTCAGATGGTTCGTACCATCAAATACTTCTCTGAGTTAGCTTAAGACGCCTGGCAATTCGTTTCACGAAAGCCCAAGCAGGGGTCCGGTCTTTTGGACCGGACCCTTTTATCATTACTGAAAAATGGAGGAAAAATCATGTCTTTAAATAAATTGTCCATAGACGACATCAACGTAAAAGGAAAACGCGTACTGGTAAGGTGCGATTTTAACGTGCCCTTGAAGGACGGCAAGATCACTGACGAGAATCGTCTGGTGGCGGCACTTCCCACCATCAAGAAATTAATCGCCGACGGTGGAAAGGTAATCCTCTGCTCCCACCTTGGCAAGCCCAAGGGAGAGCCAAAGCCGGAGCTTTCTCTTGCGCCGGTGGCCGCGCGTCTCTCCGAGCTTCTGGGCCAGGAGGTGAAATTCGCTCCTGACAACGAGGTGGTAGGACCTAACGCCAGAGCCGCTGTGGAAGCCATGAAGGACGGGGATGTGGTACTTCTTGAGAATACCCGTTATCGCGCGGAAGAAACCAAGAACGGCGAGGCCTTCAGCAAGGATCTGGCTTCCCTCTGCGATATTTTCGTAAACGACGCCTTCGGAACCGCGCACCGGGCTCACTGCTCCAACGTGGGTGTTGCCTCATTGGTGGATACCGCGGCGGTTGGTTATCTGATGCAGAAGGAAATCGACTTCCTGGGAAATGCCGTTGAGAATCCGGTACGTCCCTTTGTAGCTATCTTAGGCGGAGCAAAGGTGGCCGACAAATTGAATGTGATCTCCAATCTGCTGGAGAAATGCGATACGCTGATCATCGGCGGCGGCATGGCTTTCACATTCTTAAAGGCCCAAGGCAAAGAGGTAGGAAAGTCTCTGGTGGATGACGAGAAGCTTGCGTATTGCAGGGAAATGATCGAGAAGGCAGAAAAGCTCGGAAAGCAGCTTCTGCTTCCGGTGGACACCGTCTGCAGTACTTCTTTCCCCAGCCCCATTGATGCGGAAATTCCGGTTGTCAACGTATCTGTGGACGAAATGCCCGCAGACCAGATGGGTCTTGACATCGGCACCGAGACGGCCAAGATTTACGCGGACGCTGTGAAGTCCGCTAAGACCGTTGTATGGAACGGCCCCATGGGCGTATTTGAGAATCCTATCCTGGCAAAGGGAACCATCGCGGTTGCCAAGGCTCTGGCAGAGACCGACGCTACCACCATCATCGGCGGCGGAGATTCCGCGGCGGCCGTAAATCAGCTTGGGTTCGGTGACAAGATGACTCACATCTCCACCGGCGGGGGCGCTTCCCTGGAGTTTTTGGAGGGCAAGGAGCTTCCCGGCGTGGCGGCAGCCAACGACAGGCCGGAAGCTCTTAGTGAAAGCGAGCCATAAGGCGAAGCTTGAACTTAGTGCGAGGCCGTTCTGTGAGATTAGTGAAATCAAGCCGCAGGCGCAGATTGAACTTAGCGAACAGAACTTCCTTATGAAAAAAGTAATAGAGGAGAAAATTTAAAATGGCAAGAAGAAAGATTATCGCCGGCAACTGGAAGATGAACAAGACTCCCAGCGAGGCTGTGGCGTTGGTAAACGAATTAAAGCCACTGGTGGCAAACGATGAGGTGGACGTGGTTTTCTGCGTGCCGGCCATTGACATCATTCCCGCCATGGAGGCCGCAAAGGGCTCTAACATCCAGATTGGCGCGGAAAATATGTATTATGAGGAGAGCGGCGCGTACACCGGAGAAATTGCGCCGGGCATGCTAACTGACATCGGCGTGAAATATGTGATCATCGGTCACTCCGAGCGCCGGGAATATTTCGCGGAGACCGACGAGACCGTAAATAAGAAGGTGTTAAAGGCCTTTGAGCACGGGATTACCCCCATTATCTGCTGCGGCGAGAGCCTGACCCAGAGAGAGCAGGGCATCACCATCGACTGGATCCGTCAGCAGATTAAGATTGCCTTCTTAAACGTTACCGCCGACCAGGCTAAGACAGCCGTTATCGCCTACGAGCCTATCTGGGCCATCGGAACCGGCAAGACCGCCACTTCCGACCAGGCGGAGGAGGTCTGCGGCGCGATTCGTGCCTGCATTGGTGAGATTTACGACGAAGCCACTGCGGAAGCCATCCGTATTCAGTACGGCGGTTCCGTAAATGCGGGAAATGCCGCAGAGTTATTTGCAAAGCCGGATATTGACGGCGGTTTGGTAGGCGGAGCCTCCTTAAAGCCGGAGTTCGGCAAGATTGTCTGCTATAAATAGGACAGAATGCGCGATATAATGGAGCTGTGATGATCATCACAGCTCTTTTATCCGGGAATGTGATTTCAATGATTGAAAGAAAAGAGGAAGAAAGAATGAGACAGAAACCTACGGTTTTAATGATTTTGGACGGCTTCGGGCTGAATGAGAGGAAGGAGGCCAATGCCGTTTGGGAGGCAAAGACTCCAAACATTGACGGTTTGATGCGGGAGTATCCCTTTGTAAAGGGTTATGCCAGCGGTCTGGCGGTGGGACTGCCGGACGGTCAGATGGGAAATTCCGAGGTGGGCCATTTAAATATGGGTGCCGGACGTATTGTGTACCAGGAGCTTACCCGGATCAGCAAGGAGATTGAGGACGGAGACTTTTTCAAGAATGAGGCGTTAAAGGCCGGCATGGAAAATGCGAAGAAGAATGACTCCGCTCTGCATTTATACGGACTTTTGTCCGATGGCGGCGTTCACAGTCACAATACCCATCTCTACGGGCTTCTTGAGATGGCCAAACGGGAGGGCGTTTCCAAGGTATATGTGCACTGTTTCCTGGACGGACGGGATACCTCTCCTACCTCCGGCAAAGGTTTTATGGAGGAGCTGGAGCAGAAGATGGCGGAAATAGGCGTTGGCAGGATTGCCACGGTGATGGGCCGTTATTATGCCATGGACCGTGACAATCGCTGGGAGCGTGTGGAGAAAGCCTACCGGGCTGTTGCCTTCGGCGAGGGCGTTCCGGTGGATAATGCGGTAGAGGCTGTGCAGGCTTCCTACGACAAGGAGGTTACCGACGAATTTGTAGTGCCGGCGGTTGTGATGGAAAACGGCGCGCCTGTGGCTACCGTCAACGATAAGGATACCATCATTTTCTATAACTTCCGTCCCGACCGGGCCCGGGAGATCACCAGAGCTTTCTGTGCGGACGAATTTGATGGATTTGACCGGGGAACCAGAAAGGATGTGACCTATGTCTGCTTTACCGAGTACGACGTGACCATCCCCAACAAGCTGGTGGCCTTCCACAAGGTGGAGCTTCACAATACCTTCGGACAGTTCCTGGCCTCTCAGGGACTGACCCAGGCCAGGATCGCCGAGACCGAGAAGTACGCTCACGTGACTTTCTTCTTCAACGGCGGTGTGGAGGTGCCGAATCCGGGGGAGGACCGGGTGCTGGTAAATTCTCCCAAGGTGGCAACCTATGATCTGAAGCCGGAGATGAGTGCCTACGAGGTCTGCGACAAGCTGGTGGAGGCCATCAAGTCCGACAAGTACGATGTGATCATCATCAATTTTGCCAACTGTGACATGGTGGGACACACCGGTGTGGAGTCTGCGGCCATTGCGGCGGTGGAAGCGGTGGACACCTGCGTGGGCAGAGCTGTTGCGGCCTTAAAGGAGGTGGGCGGCGCCATGTTCCTGTGCGCGGATCACGGAAATGCCGAGCAGCTCATCGACTACAACACCGGGGAGAGCTTTACGGCCCACACCACCAATCCGGTGCCCTTTATTCTGATCAATTACGATGAGTCCTACGGCTTACGGGAGGGCGGCTGCCTGGCGGACATCGCGCCTACCCTCATTGAGATGATGGGATTAAAACAGCCGGCGGAGATGACCGGGAAATCCCTTCTGATCAAGAAATAAGATTGCTGCCACGAAAAAGCCCCTGTGCGGAACGGTTCCGCGCAGGGGTGTTTTTGTGACATCATACATCATTTTTATTTTGTTCTTTGACTGTAGCCTGTTTGGCAGCACATATCAGACGCAAAGAAATCAGGAAAGAAAGGTAATGGAGACATCCGCCTTAAGGGCCAGCTGTCCCTCCGCTTCCATGCATTTTAAAATGCCGGAAAGAATGGGGCAGGCGGCATGCACCGGAAAATGCTCTTTAGCATATTCATAAAATACATTGTCCCCCGGCTTGGTCAGACAGACCTCGATGGGGTCAAAGGTGTCGCCCAGCTCCTCCATCATGGCCTTCACGCTGGCGCAGCCGCTGGAGACCTTCAATACTACTTCCTCATCCTCGTTGGTTTCGGCGGTTACGGTGGTCTTGAATCCGCAAACGCCCGGTTCGATCACTACTTTTGTCATTTGATGTACCTCCTTAATGCTTTTGCTTTGGTTCTTCCGGTTTTTTGGATTTTTTTGCGGCTTCCTCCTGTTTGGAGGAGGGCCGGGAATCAATGATCTTCTCAATCAGCTGCTTTTTCACGTAAACGTCAAAGCACAAAAGACAGATGAAAGCGAACATCTGCATGTCGCTTTGGTCCTGTTCGTCAATATCTCCGAAGGTATCCCTGCTCAACTGAAATTTTCTGGCAATATCCTTCTGCAGATGATTGCCCTCGGATTTTTCCAGGCGAAAAACCTCGGAATAAATATCCTCCAGACTGATTTCGCCGCTGCTGCCAAAATATTTTTCGGTGATGGGATTTAAAATGGCCTGAATATCGCTGATACTCAGGATATTTTTAAAATAATAGATAAATATCAGGGTCAGGATATGCTCCTTGGTATATTTTTTCTTAAGGGGCGGCGGGAGCAGGTCATTTTTGGCATAGTTGTTGATCATGGTCTTGGTCAGAATCTTGTCCTCGTCGAAACGCTTGGATGCCTGAAGCTGCTGGTCCATGAAGGTCGTTACCTGGTCCATGTATAAATCTATGTTGGGCAAGTCCTCCGGCTTCACATAGTCGATGCGGGCCAGATTGGATAATATGCTGTTCAGTAAATCTTTCGTGTCGATTGTCATGTCTTTTCACCTCTGTTCCATTATATAGTATTAAATACTAGATGACAAGCATTTTAATCTCTGTTTTTAAAAGTATTCATAAAAGAAAGGCAATGCGGGAGCCGCTTTTCTAGGAACAGCATATCATTTCGTAGAAATTACTTATTCCTCATTTTGCGGTTGAAAAAACTGGAAGAACAGGCTATAATTAAAACAAATGTTTGGACAAGGAGAGGTTTATGAGTAATTACGATACACTGAATCCTATGCAGCAGGAAGCTGTTTTTCATACGGAGGGGCCGGTGCTGATACTGGCAGGGGCCGGAAGCGGCAAGACCCGGGTGCTGACCCACCGGACGGCCTATCTCATTGAGGAGAAGGGGGTGAATCCTTATCACATCATGGCCATCACCTTCACCAACAAGGCGGCGGGGGAGATGCGGGAGCGTATCGATGACCTGGTGGGCTTCGGCTCCGAGAGCATCTGGGTATCCACCTTTCACTCCAGCTGTGTACGGATTTTGCGGCGGCATATCGACAGGCTGGGGTATGACAATAATTTTACCATCTATGACGGTGACGACCAGAAAACGCTGATGAAGGATATCTGTAAGCGGCTTCAAGTGGATACGAAAATATATAAGGAAAAAAGTTTTCTGGGCGCCATTTCCCATGCCAAGGACGAGCTGATTTCACCGGAGGAATTTGCCTTAAATGTCGCCGGCGATTATTCCAAAAAGAAGCAGGCCGAGGTTTATGCGGAGTACCAGAAAATGCTTCATAAGAACAACGCTCTGGACTTTGACGATTTGATCGTCAAGACCGTGGAGCTGTTGAAAGCGGACCCGGAGGTACTTAACTATTATCAGGAGCGGTTCCGCTATATCATGGTGGACGAGTATCAGGACACCAACACGGCCCAGTTTCAGCTCATTAAGACGCTGGCGTCAAAGTACCGGAATCTGTGTGTGGTGGGAGATGACGACCAGTCCATCTACAAGTTTCGGGGGGCCAATATCTACAATATTTTAAATTTTGAGAAGGAATTTCCCGATGCCAGGGTGATCAAGCTGGAGCAGAATTACCGCTCCACCAAGACGATCTTAAATGCGGCCAACAGTGTCATTTCCAACAATGTGGGACGGAAAGCAAAGGTGCTCTGGACGGACAATGAGGAGGGCGACAAGGTAAATTTTCAGCAGTTTGACACCGGTTACGACGAGGCGGACTACATAGTACGAGATATTTCAAAAAAAGTCCGGGATGGGGAATATAATTACGGCGACTGTGCCATCCTATATCGTACCAATGCCCAATCCCGGCTGTTTGAGGAACGTTTTGTGGTTTCCAACATACCCTATAAGGTGGTCGGCGGCGTGAACTTTTACGCGCGCCGGGAAATCAAGGATCTGCTCTGTTACCTTAAGACCATTGACAATGCCAGGGATGATCTGGCGGTGCGCCGGGTGATCAATGTGCCAAAACGGGGCATCGGAGCCACCACCCTTGCCAAGGTTCAGGCCTACGCCAACGAAAATGATTTAAGCTTCTACAATGCCTTGAAAATGGCGGAGGACATCTCCTCCCTGGGACGGTCCGCCGTCAAAATAAAGCCCTTTGTGACGCTGATTCAGACCATGCGTAGCAAAGCCCCCTACCTTGGCGTTGCGGACCTGCTGGAGGAGATTTTAGAGGAGACAGGGTATCTTGAGGAGCTCAAGGCGGAGGGCGAGGAAGAGGCCCAGGCCCGTATGGAAAACATTGACGAGTTGATCAGCAAAGCGGTGGCTTATGAGGAAAAATGCCAGTCGGAGGATACCGAGCCTACCTTAAGCGGATTTCTGGAGGAGGTGGCGCTGGTGGCGGACGTGGACAGTCTGGAGAGCGGCAGCGACTATGTGGTGCTGATGACTCTTCACAGCGACAAGGGGCTGGAATTTCCCAATGTGTATCTGGCAGGCCTGGAGGACGGTATTTTCCCAAGTTATATGACGATTACGGCGGATGACCCTTCGGAAATCGAGGAGGAGCGGCGGCTCTGCTACGTGGGAATCACCCGGGCCATGGAGCATTTGACCATCACCAGCGCCAGGATGCGCATGATTCGCGGGGAGACCCAGTACAACAAGGTGTCCCGGTTTGTGCGGGAGATACCGGAGGAGCTACTGGGACATGCGCCGGAGAAGGTGCGGCTGGCAGAGTCGGTGAAGGCCAGAACCTATGAGCAGGCCAAGACGGCCTTTCGAGCGAAGGTGGCCTACGCCGGCACGCCGGTGGATTTTGCAAGCGCCGCCACGGAAAGTCAATCTCTGCCCTATACGGTGGGGGACCGGGTGCGTCATCTGAAATTCGGGGAGGGAACGGTCACCAACATTGTAGCCGGTGGCAAGGATTTTGAGGTGACAGTGGATTTTGATGCCTTTGGGGTCAAAAAAATGTTCGCCATTTTCGCAAAACTGAAAAAAATATAAAATTTTCAAAAATATGGTAGGCGAATTCGGAAAGATATGGTATACTATAAAGGATGAATAAATGTATGCAGTGCAGCAAAAAATAGATAGAAAAAGGAGCGGTCAACATGAATAAGGTAGAAGAATTCTTAAGCGCAGCAAAGATCAATGATTTGTTACACAGACGCGAGAAGGAAGACAAGAAGTCCAAGGTCCTGATGGTCCTGGCAATCGTCGGCGCCGTGGCAGCGGTTGCAGCTATCGCTTACGCCGTGTATCGGTTCTTCACACCGGATTATCTGGATGATTTTGAGGATGATTTCGATGATGATTTTGACGATGACTTTTTCGATGACGATGAAGAGGCTGAAGCGTAAGGAAAATCAAATATTGTTGTGATACGGTAGAAAATGTATTTTCTATGATCAGGAGTAACCGGAGGCCCACAGTGATGTGAGCCTCTGTTGCGTTGAAGGCGGGACAGGATTTTGCGGGATTGTGAAAATGGGTTCCGCAAGGCAAAGATACCTTGTGAATAAAGGAGCAGTACATGAAAAAGGGACAGATCTATGAAGGAATGGTAGAGCGGGTGGATTTTCCGAACAAGGGCATTGTGGTTCTGGAGGAGGAAAATCAGGCGGCGGAAAATGGTGCGGCTGGCACTGGTAGTGATGGCGCGGCGAGAGGGGAGAAGCCCTTGGTTGCGGTGAAAAATGTTTTGCCGGGGCAGCGAATTTCCTTTTGTGTCACTAAGGTCAGAAAGGGGAAGGGAGAGGGACGGCTTTTAAAGGTGCTTAAGCCGTCGCCTTTGGAGCTGAAGGAACCGGTATGTGATCATTTTGGCGTCTGCGGCGGATGTACTTTTCTGAGCCTGCCCAGGGAAGAGCAGTTGAAGCTGAAGGAGCGGCAGGTGCGGGACCTGCTTAAGCCGGTGTGCGCGCCCTATTGTGATTTTGACAGGGTGTTTGAGGGAATCAAGGGAAGCCCCAGACAGTACGGGTACCGGAACAAGATGGAGTTTTCCTTTGGGGACGAGGTGAAGGACGGGCCGCTGGCGTTGGGACTGCATAAGCGGGGGAGTTTTCATGATATTGTGACGGTGACGGGCTGCAGGATTGCGGATGAGGATTTCAGCAGGATCCTGGAGTGGGTGCTTGCGTATTTTCAGGAGCGGCGGGTGCCTTATTTTCATAAGACGCGGCATGAGGGGTATCTGCGGCATTTGCTGGTGCGGAAGGCGGCGAAAACCGGGGAGATCCTGGTGGACCTTGTGACCAGCGGGGAGATTTTGAAAGGTTCGGAGGCAAAGAGCGGATTTCTGAACGTTTCCGATTGTGACGCAGTAAGGGAGAACCAGGAGACTTTGGCGTCTGATGCGGAGAAGAAGGTTGAGGCGGGAAAGGCTTTTGGAGATGAGGTTCCTAAGGAACAGTTGGTTTTTGAATCAGAGAAAGTGTCTGAAGAAGAACTGCTTTCCGGCATGGCGGATGGTCTGCTGGGATTGAAATTAGATGGCCGGATCGTGGGGATTCTCCACACGAAAAATGACAGTGTTGCGGACGCCGTGGTGAACCAGGGGACCGACATTTTATATGGACAGGATTATTTTTATGAGGAGCTGCTGGGACTGCGGTTTCAGATCTCGCCTTTTTCCTTTTTCCAGACCAACTCTCTGGGGGCGGAGGTGCTCTATGAGACGGCCAGGGAGTATATTGGGGACGTACTGACGGAGGGGAAGGACAAGGTGGTTTTTGACCTCTACAGCGGCACGGGGACCATTGCGCAGATTCTTTCGCCTGTCGCGAAGAAGGTGGTGGGCGTGGAGATTGTTCCGGAGGCCGTGGAGGCTGCCCGGGAGAATGCCAGGCTCAATGGGCTTTCTAACTGTGAATTTATTGCAGGGGATGTGCTGAAGGTGCTGGACGGGATTAAGGACAAGCCGGACTTTATCGTGCTGGACCCGCCCCGGGATGGGATTCATCCTAAGGCGCTGGAGAAGATTGTGGGATTTGGCGTGGAGCGGATGGTGTATATTTCCTGTAAGCCTACCAGTTTGGCCAGGGATTTGGCGGTGCTGCAGGAGAGCGGGTATGTGGTGGAGCGGGGGTGCTGTGTGGATATGTTTCCGGGGAGCGCGAATGTTGAGACGGTATGTTTATTGTCCAAACTTCATTCAGACCAACATATCGAGGTAGAACTGAAAATGGACGAGTTTGATTTGACGGCTGCGGAGAGCAAAGCCACTTATGAGGAAATCAAGAAGTATGTACTGGAGCATACGGGATTAAAGGTCAGTAATTTATATATCGCACAGGTAAAGCAGAAATGCGGTATTATTGA
>CALWLN010000103.1 GCA_944381535.1 uncultured Lachnospiraceae bacterium | reverse complement strand
CCGGCACTTGGCGAACCGACCGTTTACGGGCGGCGAGCCTAGTACCGCTGCGTCTTGATTTGAGCGGGAGCGTGTCTGCGTTAACAAATGCGCCACCCAGGGCGACCTCCAGACAAAACCTAAAAATCCTTCTGATTCTGTGAACAAACTTTTTAATTTCCCCACCCCATGAAAAGTAATGATATTATCGCTAAATTGTACAAAAATTGCGATAAAATATTGAACAATTGGAAAATATATGATAGAATGAAAAGAAAGTTGTGAGATTATCAATAGTAATATAGGAGGTGCCAGATGAGCGTTCAGTTATTGGATAAGACCAGAAAAATCAACAAATTGCTGCACAATAATAATTCATCCAAGGTTGTATTCAGCGACATCTGTGAGGTGATGACCGGTATTCTGTCCTCCAATGTTTTGGTGATTAGTAAGAAGGGAAAAGTGTTGGGAACCGCTAAGAGCCAGCAGATCGAGGAGTTGACAGAGTTGATTTCGGGAGAGGTAGGCGCTTTCATTGACCCGTTGCTGAATGAGCGTCTGTTGGAGATTCTCTCCACCAAGGAGAATGTGAACCTGACGACCCTGGGCTTCACATCCGAGCATGTGGAGCAGTATCGCGCGATTATCACTCCCATAGACATTGCGGGAGAGCGGTTGGGAACATTGTTTCTGTACCGCCAGGAGGAACCCTACGACATTGACGACATTATTTTAAGCGAGTATGGAACCACTGTGGTGGGCTTGGAGATGATGCGCTCCGTCAACGAGGAGAATGAGGAAGAGTCAAGAAAGCTCCAGATCGTAAAATCCGCCATCAGCACACTGTCCTTTTCGGAGTTGGAGGCTATCATTCATATTTTTGATGAGCTGGAGGGCAAGGAGGGCATTTTGGTGGCCAGCAAGATCGCGGACCGTGTGGGCATCACCCGTTCGGTTATCGTAAATGCCCTTCGCAAATTTGAGAGCGCAGGCGTGATCGAGTCCCGTTCCTCCGGCATGAAGGGAACCTATATTAAGGTCTTAAACGATGTGGTGTTCGAGGAACTGGATAAGCTTCGCAAGGAAAACAATATCCAGTGACCGTAGCTTTTTCGAAAAGCCGGGAAAATAGCGGCCCAGGTTGTGCGGAGGTCGGAAGGCTTAAGCTGCCCAAACAGCGGAAATTTCGCAAAAAATCCTTGCATTGGCGGAAACACTGTGATATAATCCTTTAGTCAAAACCCAATAATCACATATGCGGACCTGGAAAATGGTGCCCCATGGTTTTTTTCAGGGAGGATGCATATGGAAGAATTTAACCAAACGGAGGTAAGAAAATGGGCGTTATTTCAATGAAGCAGTTGTTAGAAGCAGGTGTTCATTTCGGACATCAGACAAGAAGATGGAACCCTAAGATGGCTCCTTACATCTACACCGAGCGGAATGGTATTTATATCATCGACCTGCAGAAGTCTGTGGGTAAGGTGGATGAGGCTTACAAGGCCGTTGCCGATATCGTGGCAGAGGGTGGCAGCATTCTTTTTGTGGGAACCAAGAAGCAGGCTCAGGACGCAATCCGTACCGAGGCCGAGCGCTGTGGTATGTTCTATGTCAACGAGAGATGGCTGGGCGGTATGCTTACCAACTTCAAGACGATTCAGAGCCGTATCGAGAGACTGAAAGCCATCGAGACCATGGCAGAGGACGGAACCTTTGATGTGCTTCCCAAGAAGGAAGTTATCGCGCTGCGCAAGGAGTGGGAGAAGCTTGAGAAGAACCTGGGTGGTATCAAGGATATGAAGCGGATTCCCGACGCAATCTTCGTAGTAGATCCCAAGAAGGAAAGAATCTGTGTACAGGAAGCACATACTCTGGGTATTACGCTTATCGGTATTGCCGATACCAACTGTGATCCGGAAGAGTTAGATTATGTAATCCCCGGCAATGACGACGCGATCCGCGCCGTAAAATTAATCGTTTCCAAGATGGCTGACGCTGTAATCGAGGCAAATCAGGGGAACATCGAGACCGAGGAACAGGCCTATGCGGCAGAGGAAGCGGCTTTTGAAGCTGAGACCGAGGAAGCAGAAGCAGAGGCAGAGGTAGAAGCATAATCATTGACAATCTGGAGGTAAAAATAGAATGGCTATTACAGCAGCAATGGTAAAAGAACTGCGCGAAATGACAGGCGCAGGTATGATGGACTGCAAGAAGGCATTGAGTGAGACCAATGGCGACATGGATGCCGCAGTAGAATTTCTGAGAAAGAACGGGCAGGCGAAGGCGGAGAAGAAGGCAGGCAGAATCGCGGCGGAGGGCCTTTGCGCCGTAGCATTGAAGGGCGACACAGAAGCGGCTGTTGTGGAGGTGAACTCCGAGACAGACTTCGTGGCCAAGAACGAGACGTTCCAGGCCTTTGTAAAATCTGTGGCAGAGCAGGCGGTTGCCGGTGACGCAGCGGATTTGGAAAGCTTTTTGGCTGAAAAATGGATTGAGGACGGCAGCAAGACTGTGAGGGAAGCCCTGGTGGAGAAGATTGCCGTGATCGGTGAGAATCTGAACATCAGAAGATTCCAGAAGGTAGTTGCCGAAGGCGGTTGTGTGGTTTCCTATGTACACGGCGGCGGAAGAATCGGCGTTATCGTGGAGGGTGAGACGTCCGTTGTGAATGATGACGTGAAGGAAGCGCTTACCAACATCGCCATGCAGATTGCGGCTCTGAATCCCAAGTATGTGGCCAGAGCAGAGATCAGCGAGGAATATATCGCCCATGAGAAGGAGATTCTTCTGGCGCAGATCATGAACGACCCCAAGGAATCCCAGAAGCCCGAGAAAGTAATCAAAGGCATGATCGAAGGCCGCGTGAGCAAGGAATTAAAGGAGATCTGTCTTCTGGATCAGGTTTACGTAAAGGCCGAGGACGGCAAGCAGACCGTTGCCAAGTATCTGGAAGAGGTATCCAAAGCCGTTGGAACCACTGTTTCTGTCAAGAGCTTCGTTCGTTTTGAGACCGGCGAAGGCATTGAGAAGAAGCAGGAAGACTTTGCGGCTGAGGTTGCGGCGCAGATGGCTGGGAACTAGGCAAATCAAGTCCAGCCGGAAATGAAACTGGCGAACTGTAATTTATATTCCTACGATGAAATCTCCGGGTTCCCGATTGGGAATTCCGGAGATTTTTAACTACAAAGAAAGGACTGGCAGAAATGAAAAAATTTGTGGATGAATTTAAAAAGTTTGCGCTGCGTGGAAATGTGATGGACATGGCTGTAGGTGTTCTTATCGGCGGAGCGTTTTCTGGTATTGTTACATCCCTGACGGATAATTTCATTAATCCCATCCTGCAGTTTATCACCGGAGGGGCAAGGTATACCTTAAATGATGTGGCGGGGTTTGCCTCCAACTTCCTCTCGGCGGTGGTAAACTTTCTCATTATGGCCTTTATTTTATTCTGCCTGATGAAAGGAATTAACAGACTGATACGCCTGGGAGTGAAGAAGGAAGAGGCGGAAGCGCCTACCACCAAGACCTGTCCATTCTGCCTGAGCGAAATTAACATTAAGGCTACCAGATGTCCCCATTGTACCTCTGAGCAGCCGGGGAAAGAATAGATAAAGAAGCGATGTCGGAGGGTACGAGGGTGGAAGGAAATATTTTTAAAGATACCATGGCAGAAATGACATGGGTTGAAATTGAGAAGCTTGCAAAGGATGACGCGATTGTTCTGTTCCCGGTGGGAGTCATTGAGGAGCATGGCCCTCATCTGCCCCTTGGAACGGATATTTATCTGGCATATGCGCAGGCGCATGATGTGAGAGAAGTGTTGAATGAAATGGGAATATCCAGTGTAATTGCGCCGCCATTTTATTGGGGAGGCATTAAAGCGATACCGAAAGAATTTCCGGGGAGTCTTCCCTGCCGTAAAGAGGTCATTATTGAAATGATAAAAGACATTCTTGGCGGTTTGGATAATGCGGGCTTTACAAAGGCTGTTTTCTTTAATAATCATGGAGATGGGGAGCACATCGAAGCAATATTGGAGGCAGTCAGGCAGGCAAACAGACAGTATACTCTGCGATCTTATTGGTTAGAATATGAGGATGATCTGGAAAATGATGGATTTACGGGAAAAGAAGATTATTTGCTGCCATTGACGCCGGCTGCCCTTGAAGACTTTTATACATGCGAAAAAGAACTTAGGGATGAGTTTGATATTCATGCGGGAGCGCTTGAAACGGCAGCTATGCGGGAATGCTGTCCGCAGTTTGTAAAAGAACTCCATATGAAGACAATTGATAGAATGATAGCTCGTGATATTGCGGATTATTTTAGCAGATAGACAGTAATCTCATAATGGAAAGTGTGTTTAAGGCCTTTGAAAATCCTGAATAACGGTATTTTCAAGGGCTTCTTTTGCTTATTAGTGAATCGCAGAAGGAAAATACGCATAGGTAGTGATATTACGCAAAGCTTTGGAAAGCGCAGGCGCAGTGGTATGATAGAGCTTAATATGGGTTATGATGTCTTTTTATTCATGCCGGTATTGAAAAAATCGGAGACATGAAATATAATAAAACATATGTGGAGACGAAATAGGTTGGGCAGGGCGCCGCAGATTTTTATGTAAAAATTTTTTGATTTCTAATGACATTTTCCAAAAATGTGTTACAATGGTTTTAGTGTGATCATTTTCAGCCTGATTGTACATATACGGAGGTACACGGCTGAGTTTTTTTGAGAATTTCAAGGAAGATTTTTCGCAGGCCATGAACGAGCTTCTGCCAAATGAGGATGCCAAGGCGAAGAAAAAGGAAGAAGTCCGGGCAGAAACAGAGGAAAAGACTGGCCTGGATGAAGTGGAGGCCATAGACGCAAAAGAAGTAGTGGAGGATGCAGAGGTTATGAGAGAAGCGGACAACGCAGAGAATGTGAGTGTAGAAGAAATCACAGCGGCTTCGGCGGCTGTAGATGAAATAAATGTCGCAGAGGTGGCAGAAACAGTGGAAACTCTGGAGGATGCTGTGGAAGAAGCAGAGGCTGTAGTTGCAGAAACAATAGCGGAGGCGCCGGAAACGATGGAAACAATAGCGGAGGCGGCGAATGACGCAGATACTCCGGAAGCAAAGGAGACTGTGAATGCTGTGGACACTTTAGAAGAAGCGCTAAACGTGAATGCCGCAGACACCATAGAAGAGGTGGAGAGCACAGACGCTGCAGACGCCGTAGATGAAATGGAAACGGTGAATACTGTTGACGCCACAGATGAAACTGAGACTGCGGGTACGACAGAAGCTGAAAGCGCGTCAGAAGTTGCAGAGACTGCGAATGCATCGGAAACCACAGAGACTTCAGAAGCTGAAGCTCCTGTAGAAACCGTAGAAGCGCCAAAACCGGAACCCCAGCTTCCAAAGGTGGTGCCAAATGAGGTTACCGTGATCACCGAGGAAACCACGCTCACCGGCAACCTGGAATCCGCAGGCTCCATAGACATCAGAGGCAGAGTGAACGGCAATGTGCGCTGTGACGGTAAGCTGACCGTATCCGGTGAGATAACGGGTAATATCGCCGCAGCCTATGCGGTTATCGCAGGTACGGTCAAGGGTGACATAGACGTGCAGGAAAGGGTGGTGGCAGAACCCACCGCCGTGATAACGGGCAACATCAGATCCGGTTCCGTACAGATCAACAACGGTGCGGTCATTGACGGCAGCTGGTCCCAGCGCCGCATGGTGACAGAGGAAGTCCGTATTTCTGAGTAAACAAAGGCAGGTTTGAAGATGAAACGAGTATTATTAAAGTTAAGCGGGGAAGCTCTGGCCGGAGAGAAGAAGATGGGGTTTGACGAGCCAACCGTGACAGAGGTGGCAAGGCAGGTAAAAAAGCTGGTGGATGACGGAATGCAGGTGGGCATCGTCATCGGCGGCGGCAATTTTTGGCGGGGCCGGGACAGCGACTCCATTGACCGCACCAAGGCGGACCAGATCGGCATGCTGGCCACTGTTATGAATTGTATCTATGTGTCTGAGATTTTCCGTTCTGTGGGAATGAAAACCCAGGTGATGACGCCATTTGTCTGCGGAGCCTTTACGGAACTGTTTTCCAAGGACAGGACCCTGCTGTGCTTTGAACAGGGGAGGGTGGTCTTTTTTGCGGGCGGAACGGGACATCCCTATTTTTCCACGGATACCGGCACGGTGCTGCGGGCTGTGGAGATAGAGGCGGAGGGAATCCTTTTGGCCAAGGCGGTGGACGGGGTTTATGACAGCGATCCCAAGACCAATCCGGCGGCAAGAAAGTATCAGGAGGTTTCCATACAGGAGGTTATCGAGAAGAAGCTGGCTGTGGTGGATTTAACTGCTTCCATGATGTGTATGGAGCAGAAAATGCCCATGTATGTGTTCGGGCTCAACGAGGAGAACAGTATTGTGAAGGCGATTTCCGGTCCCTTTACGGGAACCAGAGTGACGGTATAAGTGAGGCTTTTAAGACCGTATCATAAAACAACGGCCCAAGGCAGGCCGGGAAAATGGAGGATAAGAGAATGGATGAGAGATTAAAGGTTTATGAGGACAAAATGCAGAAATCATTTAACAATCTGATGGAGGAATTTGGTTCCATCCGGGCGGGCCGGGCCAACCCCCACGTGTTGGATAAGCTGCGTGTGGATTATTACGGTTCCCCGACACCCATTCAGCAGGTGGCCAATGTGAGTGTTCCGGAGGCGAGAATGATTCAGATTCAGCCATGGGAGGGACGTATGCTGAAGGAGATTGAGAAGGCAATCCTTACCTCTGACCTGGGGATCAATCCCACCAACGACGGTAAGATGATTCGGCTGGTGTTCCCGGAGCTCACCGAGGAGCGGAGAAAAGAACTGACCAAGGACGTAAAGAAAAAAGGAGAGAATGCCAAGGTGGCCGTTCGGAATATCCGCCGGGATGCCAATGACGCATTTAAAAAGCTTTCCAAGAACTCCGACGTCTCTGAGGATGAAATCCGGCAGCTGGAAGATGAGGTTCAGAAAATGACAGATAAATTTATTGCCGAGATTGACAAGTCCATAGAGGAAAAGAGTAAGGAAATTCTTACGGTTTAGGAACAAAGCTGGGACATAGCGTTTTCGCCGTGTCCCATTTCCATTCCTTCGAAGGGGAAATGAAACGAGAGGTGTATTATGAAGATTCCAACACATGTGGCGATTATATTGGACGGAAACGGACGCTGGGCTAAGAGCAAAGGCATGCCCCGGAATTACGGTCATACCCAGGGGGCGAAGAACGTGGAGGCCATCTGCGAGGAAGCCTGGAAAATGGGAATCAAGTACCTGACGGTCTATGCCTTCTCCACGGAGAACTGGAGCCGCCCCAAGCAGGAGGTGGACGCTCTGATGAAGCTCCTTCGAAATTACATGAAAAACTGTATCAAGACCGCCCACAAAAATCACATGCGGGTGCGGGTCATTGGAGACAAATCCCGTCTGGAGGAAGATATTCAAAAGCGGATACAGGAGTTGGAGGAGGAAACCAAGGACAACGACGGACTGAATTTTCAGATTGCCATCAATTATGGAAGCCGGGATGAAATGTTGCGGGCCATAAACCACATTGCCAGGGACGCACAGGCGGGAAGGCTTGCTGAGTCTCCGATAACGGAGGAATTGTTTGAATCCTATCTGGATACCCGGGATATCCCGGACCCGGATCTTTTGATCCGTACCAGCGGGGAAATGCGGATTTCCAATTTCCTGTTGTGGCAGATTGCCTACAGCGAGCTGTATTTTTGTGAAGTTCCATGGCCGGATTTTTCAAAACAGGAATTAGAAAAAGCTATTGAGGACTATAATAGAAGAGACCGCAGATTCGGCGGTGTTAAGGAGGAATAAAAGTGTTTAAGACACGTTTGCTGAGCGGAATCGTACTGGTTGCGCTGCTGCTGGCTCTGGGAATTCTTGGCGGCGACGTTCTGCTGGCGGGACTGGGCGTGATTTCGCTGGTGGGCTTGTTTGAATTGTACCGGGCATGCGGAATTGAGAAAAAGGGTCTGGCCTTTGTGGGCTATGGGATGACGGTTCTGTACTATCTGGGGCTGAAAGTGGAAATCCTTAGTATGACGGAGCTGCTATTCCTTCTGACAATGATTTTTTTGATAGTCTTGATGGCGGTGTATGTGTTTACCTTTCCCAGATTTCAGGCCGGACAGGTGATGGAGACTTTCTTTGGGTTTTATTATGTAACGGTCATGTTATCCTGTGTGTATCTGACAAGGATGCTTGAGGACGGAGAATATCTGATCTGGCTGATTTTCCTGTGCTCCTGGGGATGTGACACCTGCGCCTACTGTGTGGGCATGCTGATCTGAAAACATAAGATGGCGCCGATCTTAAGTCCCAAGAAATCGGTGGAGGGCGCTGTGGGTGGCGTTGTGGGCGCGGCCCTTTTGACGGTGGCCTATGGTTTTATCTTCCGGTCAGCCATGGAGATTGAAATTTCCAATATTTTTGCCATGGCGGGAATCAGCGCTGTGGGAGCCCTGATTTCCATGGTGGGAGATTTGGCGGCTTCGGCCATCAAACGGAATTATGAGATTAAGGATTATGGCACGCTGATTCCGGGCCACGGCGGGATTGTGGACCGGTTTGGCAGTGTGATCTTTACGGCCCCCACGATTTTTTTGCTGGCGCTGTATCTGATTTAGAAAGAGGTAAGTGGGTAAAGGGGGAAAGCGAGAGCTGAACTGCCAATGCAATGGCGGAAGATGGAGATTGATATGAAAAAAATAGCAATTTTAGGTTCCACCGGATCGATCGGAACTCAGACTTTGGAAATCGCAAGAGAACAGAAGGACATTGAGGTGGTAGCCCTCTGCGCCGGAAGAAACGCAGCGCTTTTAGAAGCGCAGATTCGGGAATTTTCGCCGAAAGCGGCGGCGCTGTGGGAGGAAGCGGACGCGAGGGATTTAAAGAACCGGGTCCGGGACCTTGAAGTGAAAATTCTTTGGGGCATGGAAGGATTACTGGAGATTGCCCGGATGGAGGGCTACGAGATTCTGGTGACCGCCATTGTGGGTATGCTGGGAATCCGTCCTACCATTGCGGCCATAGAGGCCGGAAAAACCATTGCCCTTGCCAATAAGGAAACTTTGGTGACGGCGGGGCATCTGATCATGCCTCTGGCGGCTGGGAAGCAGGTTCCCATATTGCCGGTGGACAGCGAGCACAGCGCCATTTTCCAGTCCTTGAACGGAGAAAGGGAAAACAAGATTCAGCGGATACTGCTGACGGCCTCCGGTGGTCCTTTCCGGGGGAAAACGCGGCAGGAACTTTTACAGGTTCAGGTGGAGGACGCCTTGAAGCACCCCAACTGGTCCATGGGCAAAAAAATTACCGTGGATTCCGCAACTATGGTAAATAAGGGGCTTGAGGTGATGGAGGCTGTCTGGCTCTTTGACGTGACGCCGGAGCAGGTGCAGGTGGTGGTTCATCCCCAGAGTGTGATTCATTCCATGGTGGAATATGAGGACGGGGGAATTATAGCCCAGCTTGGCACGCCGGATATGCGGCTGCCCATTCAGTATGCGCTGTATTATCCGCAGCGAAGACCCCTGTCGGGAAAACGCCTTGATTTTTATGAATTGTCCGCCATCACCTTTGAGCGGCCGGACATGGAGACCTTTGCGGGTTTGGCCCTGGCTTACCGGGCCATACGTGAGGGCGGAAATATTCCCACCGCCTATAATGCGGCAAATGAGAAGGCTGTCGCCTTATTTTTACAGAGAAAAATATCCTTTTTGGATATTCCCGAGTTGATACAGGGGAGTATGGAAAAGGTACGCTATAAAAAGCTCCCAACACTGGAAGAGATTTTAGAGACGGAGCAGGAAGTATATCAGTGGATAGAGAGCAGGTGGTAATTTGAAATATGTAATCGCGATTTTGATTTTCAGTATTATAATTTTGTTTCATGAGCTGGGACATTTCCTGTTGGCCAAGAAAAACGGCATACGGGTCAATGAGTTCTGCCTGGGACTGGGGCCAACTCTGGTGGGCTTTACCAGGGGAGAGACCAAGTATTCCATCAAGCTTCTGCCCTTTGGAGGAGCCTGTATGATGGAGGGAGAGGATGAGGACAGCGAGGACGAGCGCTCGTTCCAGAAGAAGTCCGTGTGGGCCCGTATCAGCGTGGTGGCGGCGGGACCGTTGTTTAACTTTATCATGGCTTTTGTGTTCGCCTTTATCCTGATCCTCTGTATCGGCGTTGACAAGCCTGTCGTTTACGACGTGATGGAAGACTATCCGGCTGAGGAAGCGGGGATGGAGGCAGGGGACACCATTGTCTCCATAAACGGAAAGAACATTCATTTTTACCGGGAGGTCAGTCTCTACACCTTTTTTCATCCCGGTGAAACTTTAGATATCGTCTACGAGCGGGACGGAGAGCGCATGGAGGCCACCCTGGAGCCTATGTATGACGAAGAGCAGGGAAAATATCTCATGGGTTTTTATGGAAGTGGTTTGAGGGAAAAAGTCAACGTGCTGGAATCCTTCGGATACAGCTTCTATGAACTGAAATACTGGATCAGCACTACCATCGACAGTCTGAAAATGCTGGTGACCGGTGGGGTAAGCCTAAACGACGTGTCGGGACCGGTGGGCATCGTCAAAACCATCGGGGACACCTACGACCAGAGCAGCAGCGACGGGGCTTATATGGTATTTTTGAATATGTTAAATATTGCCATTTTGCTGTCGGCCAATCTGGGCGTGATGAACCTGCTGCCCATCCCGGCCCTGGACGGAGGAAGGCTGGTTTTCCTCATTATTGAGGCCATCCGCCGGAAGCGCATTCCACCGGAGAAGGAGGGCATGGTCCATTTCGTGGGACTGATGCTGCTTCTGGTTCTCATGGTAGTGGTGATGTTCAACGACGTCCGGCAACTGCTATGAGCACTGCGGCCGACATGGAGCGAAGCGGAATGGAGGTGGCGCAGTGCGTAGTAGTGGAAGAAAGCCCCATTGCCCCCTAAAAATAAAGTACGCATAGCCTCTATAAAAAAGGAGTAAACACCATGGAGCGAAAAAAAACAAAGGAAATCCATATCGGAAATAAAGTCATTGGAAACGGAGCCCCCATTCTCATCCAGTCCATGACCAACACCAAAACCCAGGACGTAGCGGCCACGGTGGACCAGATTCACAGACTGACCGCCGCCGGCTGCGACATCATCCGCTGTGCCGTGCCGGACATGGAGGCCGCCAAGGCTTTTTCCCAAATCAAAAAGGAAATCACCATCCCTCTGGTGGCGGATATCCACTTTGATTATCGTCTGGCCATCGCCGCCCTGGAAAACGGAGCCGATAAAATCCGCATAAACCCTGGAAACATCGGCTCTAAGGACCGGGTCCGGGCTGTGGTGGACGCGGCCCGGGAGCGGAATGTTCCCATCCGGGTGGGCGTCAACGGCGGTTCTCTGGAAAAAGAACTGGTGGAAAAGTATCACGGGGTCACTGCGGAGGGGATTGTGGAGAGCGCCCTTGATAAGGTGCGACTAATTGAGGACATGGGCTATGATAATCTGGTTATAAGTATCAAATCCTCAGACGTGATGATGTGCGTCAAAGCCCATGAATTGATTGCGGACAAGACCCCTTATCCCCTTCATGTGGGAATCACCGAGTCCGGTACGGTTCTCAGCGGCAGTATCAAATCCGCCATTGGACTGGGGCTGATTTTAAGTCAGGGCATCGGCGACACCATCCGGGTATCCCTGACAGGGGACCCGGTAGAGGAAATCAAGGCTGCAAAGCTTATCTTAAAGACCCTGGGCCTTAGATCCGGCGGTATCGAGGTGGTGTCCTGTCCCACCTGCGGCAGAACCTGTATCGATTTAATCGGGCTGGCCAACCAGGTGGAAACCATGGTGGCCGATATTCCCCTTGATATCAAGGTGGCGGTGATGGGCTGTGTAGTTAACGGCCCCGGAGAAGCCAGGGAGGCCGATATCGGAATTGCCGGCGGCAAGGGCGAAGGATTGATCATCAAGCGGGGCGAGGTTTACAAGAAAGTAAGGGAAGAAGATCTTCTTTCCGCCCTCAGATATGAATTGTTACATTGGAGTGAATAAATTATGCATAAGCTGTTTTTTGAAGTTTTCCCAACCCTTGAGGTGCAACCGGATTTGAGCAGTCTGTTGAGCGAGGTTCTGGTGACGAAGGCAACCACCAACGCCGCCCGGGACCATCTTCGGATTTATCTGCAAAGCACCAGACTGATACCGAAGAGCGCTGTCTTTCAGTTGGAGAAAGCCATCAAGGAGCAGCTTTTTCCACAGAACCGGCTGACGGTAAAAATCATTGAAAAATATAACCTCTCGGAACAATATAATCCAAGAAAGCTGATGGCTGTATACCGGGACAGCATTCTGGAAGAATTTAAGGCTTACAGCCTTCTGGAATACAATATTTTAAGGTGTGCCAAAATGGAATTTCCGGGGGACCACATCTTAAAGCTGGTACTGGAGGATTCGATGGTGGCGTCCCAGAAATCTGACGAAGTGGTGCGGATTCTGGAAAAAATCGTCTGTGAGCGCTGCGGCCTTGACATGACGGTGGAGGTGGAATTTGCGGAGAAGACCGAGAGTAAATATAAGAAAAACAGCGATCTTCAGATGGCAAATGAGATACATACCATTGTCATGCGTGCTGGCGAGGGAGCAGCGGCAGTCTCCGGGTCGGGAGACCCGGAAGCCCAAAAGGATGGAGGCGCGAGTGCCGGAAGAAACGCTTCCCTGGCCGGAAGCCAGAAAGGAAAGGCAGCCTCGGGCAGGGAGGCCAAAAGGCCCTTTCAGAAGAAATCCTTTGAGAAGGGGGGCTTCTCCCGGCGGGACAGCGGCAGCTTTAAAAAATCCGATAATCCCGATGTGGTATTCGGGCGGGATTTTGACGAGGAGGCTCTGGCTATCGAGCACATTGTAGGGGAGATTGGCGAGGTGGTCATCCGCGGCAAGGTGCTTTCCGTGGAGACCCGGGAAATCCGGAATGAAAAGACCATTCTCATGTTCGCCCTCACTGACTTTACGGACACTATCATGATAAAAATGTTCTGTAACAATGAACATGTGAAGGAGATTACGGAGCATGTGAAAAAAGGCGCCTATCTAAAGGTGAAGGGTGTCACTACCATTGACCGCTTTGACGGGGAACTGACCATCGGCTCTGTCAATGGAATAAAGAAGATTCCAGATTTCACCACCGGCCGGGCGGATAACAGTCCCCTGAAGCGGGTGGAGCTTCACTGTCATACCAAGATGAGCGATATGGACGGCGTTTCCGAGGTGAAGGACATTATCAGCCGGGCGATTTCCTGGGGCCACAAGGCCATTGCGGTGACGGACCACGGGAATGTCCAGGCCTTCCCGGACGCCAATCACGCGCTTCCCAAGGGCTCGGATTTCAAGGTCATCTATGGCGTGGAGGCCTATCTGGTAGACGACTTAAAAGAGATCGTAGAAAATTCCGAAGGCCAGGGGCTTGAGGATACCTATGTAGTGTTTGACTTAGAGACTACCGGTTTCAGTCCGGTGAACGATAAAATCATTGAGATTGGCGCGGTAAAGGTGGTGGAGGGGAAGATTACCGACAGGTTTTCCACCTTTGTCAATCCCGATGTGCCTATTCCCTTTGAGATTGAGCAGCTGACCGGGATTAAGGACGAAATGGTGCTGGACGCGCCTAAGATTGAGGTGATACTGCCAGAATTTCTGGAATTTTGCCGGGGGGCTATCATGGTGGCCCACAACGCAGGTTTCGATATGAGCTTTATCAGCAAAAATTGTCAGCGGCAGAAGCTTCCCTGCAATTATACGGTTATCGATACGGTGGCCCTGGCCCGGGTGCTGTTGCCCAGCTTAAACCGTTTCAAGCTGGACACGGTGGCCAAGGCATTGAACGTACCCCTGGAGAACCACCACCGGGCCGTGGACGACGCAGCTTGCACTGCGGAGATTTTTCTGAAATTTGTGAAAATGCTTAAGGAGCGAGGAATCGAGACTTTGGACGAGGTGAACCGGATGGGAAGTACCTCAAAGGAAAATATCAAGAAGCTTCCCAGCCACCACGCCATCATTCTGGCGGCCAATGATGTGGGACGTATCAACCTGTATCGGCTGGTATCCTGTTCCCACTTGGATTATTTTCACCGGCAGCCCCGGATTCCCAAGAGCGAATTTGTAAAATACAGGGAAGGGCTGATTCTGGGCTCTGCCTGTGAAGCGGGAGAATTGTACCAGGCACTTCTTCGAGGCAGTTCCCAGGAGGAAATTGCCCGATTGGTACGTTTTTACGACTATCTGGAAATTCAGCCTCTGGGAAATAACGCCTTTATGCTGAAGGGAGAGCGGCCCCAGGTGGCCTCCCTGGAGGAATTAAAGGATATCAACCGGACCATTGTGAAGCTGGGAGAGCAGTTCAACAAGCCGGTGGTGGCCACTTGCGACGTACATTTCCTGGACCCGGAGGATGAGGTGTACCGCCGTAGCATCATGGCGGGAAAGGGATTTAAGGACGCCGATGAGCAGGCGCCCCTGTATCTTCGGACCACTGAGGAAATGCTGGCGGAGTTCGATTATCTGGGCAGCGAGAAGGCCATGGAGGTGGTTGTCACCAACACCAACAAAATTGCGGACATGTGCGAGCGGATCGATCCGGTGCGGCCGGACAAATGCCCGCCGGTTATTGAGAATTCCGACCAGACACTCCGCGATATCTGTTACAACAGGGCCCATGAAATCTACGGGGAAAATCTGCCGGAAATCGTGGTGGAACGGCTGGAGCGGGAACTGAACTCCATCATTTCCAACGGTTTTGCCGTGATGTATATCATCGCCCAGAAGCTGGTGTGGAAGTCCAACGAGGACGGTTATCTGGTGGGCTCCCGGGGCTCTGTGGGATCCTCCTTTGTAGCCACCATGGCCGGAATTACCGAGGTAAATCCTCTGGCGCCCCATTATTACTGCGCCAGCTGCCACTACAGCGATTTTGACTCCCCGGAAGTGAAGGCCTACGCCGGGAAAGCCGGCTGCGACATGCCCGACCGCCTGTGTCCCGTCTGCGGGGAGCCCCTTAAGAAGGAGGGGTTCGATATCCCCTTTGAGACCTTCCTGGGCTTTAAAGGAAACAAGGAGCCGGATATCGATCTGAATTTCTCCGGCGAGTACCAGAGTAAGGCACATAAATATACGGAGGTTATTTTCGGTGAAGGGCAGACCTTCCGGGCAGGAACCATCGGTACTTTGGCGGATAAGACAGCCTTTGGCTATGTGAAAAATTATTTTGAAGAGCGGGGCGTGCGGAAACGAAACTGCGAGATTTCCCGTATTGTGGAGGGCTGTGTGGGCGTGCGCCGCACCACCGGCCAGCACCCCGGCGGCATTATCGTGCTGCCTCTGGGGGAGGAAATTTACTCCTTCACCCCGGTGCAGCACCCCGCCAACGATATGACCACGGATATCATTACCACCCATTTTGATTACCACTCCATCGACCACAACCTGTTGAAGCTGGATATTCTGGGACACGATGATCCTACTATGATTCGTATGCTGGAGGATTTGACCGGTATTGACGCCAAGAAAATTGCCCTGGATGATAAGGACGTTATGTCTCTATTCCAGAGCACCGAGGCCCTTGGCATCACCCCCGAGGACATTGGGGGTTGTCCGGTGGGGTCCCTTGGAATCCCCGAGTTTGGCACAGACTTTGTTATTCAGATGCTGGTAGATACTAAGCCTCAGTCCTTTTCCGATCTGATTCGTATTTCCGGCCTGTCCCACGGCACCGACGTGTGGCTGGGGAATGCCCAGACCCTGATTCAGGAGGGAAAGGCAACCATTTCCAACGCCATCTGTACCCGTGATGATATTATGACTTATCTCATCGGTATGGGTCTGGATTCGGAGGAATCCTTCAAAATCATGGAAGCGGTGCGAAAGGGGACCGTGGCAAAAGGAAAATGCGAGCAGTGGCCGGAGTGGGAAAAAGACATGAAGGAACACGGGGTGCCGGACTGGTATATCTGGTCCTGTACCAAAATCCAGTACATGTTCCCAAAAGCCCATGCGGCGGCCTACGTTATGATGGCATGGAGGATTGCCTACTGCAAGGTGTTTTATCCTCTGGCTTACTATGCGGCATTTTTCAGTATCCGCGCCACCTCTTTCAACTACGAGCTGATGTGCCAGGGGCGGGATAAGCTGGAATACTATATGGCGGATTACGAGCGGCGGAAGGATACACTGACGAAAAAAGAGCAGGATACGGTAAAGGATATGCGTATCGTCCAGGAAATGTACGCCAGAGGATTTGAGTTCCTTCCCATTGATATTTACAAATCCAAGGCTCAGTATTTTCAGATTGTGGACGGGAAGCTGCTGCCGGCTTTAAGCACCATCGAGGGTCTGGGAGGAAAGGCTGCGGACGCGGTGGTGGAGGCTGCCAAGGATGGGAAGTTCTTATCCAAGGATGATTTCCGTCAGAGAACCAAGGTCAGCAAAACAGTCATTGATCTGATGGATGATCTGGGACTTCTGGGAGATTTGCCGGAGTCCAACCAGCTGTCGTTATTTGATTTTTAGAACGGTTGCGTACGGCGCTGGTTATTGGAATGTCCCTGTCGAAATAAAATGCAGCAGATGAAAGAACTAAAATAAACAGCAGATTGATCCGGAAGAAGAATAGGGATAAATCTGCTGTTTTTTTATTCGTGACAGTAGAAAGTTCGCAAAGCGTGTTATCTATTGTTTTTCAAGATTATTTGTCGCACTGCTTAAGAAACACTTCAGGAGAGACGCCGGTGTTCTTTTTAAATATCCGGCTGAAATAATAAGGGTCTTCATACCCTACAGCGCGGGCCACTTCAAATATCCGCGGCCTGGTAGAAGAGGAAGTAAAAATTTCCTTGGCTGCCTCGATCCGCTTTTGCTCAATAAGTTTTTTCGGTGTGGTTCCGGTAACTTCTTTAAATATATGGGAGAAGCGGGATTCACTCAGATAGCACATTTGGGCGTACTCTTTGTTGCTCAGGCTGTGAGCGGCATATTCGGTGAGAATATGATTGATAGCCGGCGCTATCTTATCCGAATCGTAGTTATAAAGAGAATTATCCTTAAAGCTGCGGGACAGTGTCACAAGAAATTGAATCAGATAACTCTGGCAGAGGTGGGGACTGTCGGGCAGCAGGGAGCGACTCTCCCGCGCCAGTGTCAGAACCTGCTTTTTTACGCCGGAGGTGGTATGCAGCATATGGATTCCCTGCAGCTTCAGGTCCTCCACCAGTTCTGTTGCGCCATGTCCATAGAAATGAAGCCAAGCCATTACAGGATCGTCTGCTCCGTAATGAATGATATGCTGGGGCGCGTTGGGCTCATAGAGGATACACTGCCCGGCATGGAGGGTATGAGTCACACCATCGATGGTATGGAACCCCTGACCGGATAGCAGGATCTGCAGCATATAATTTTTGCATTCGCCCGTTTTACGTATGCATTTGAAAGTGTACGGCGTATTGCGCAAATCATAGAAGCCACAGGCTATGAGTTCCAGATACTTGGAAGGATTACATTGGCGCAGCATGATATCATCCTTATCAGTGGTCACGGTAGTAACGATCTTCATAACGAAATGGCTCTCCCTTCATAACATTTGATGATATCATTTTACATAATCAAAATATATGTGTCAATAACTTTTCGGAATCTCATGGAATGAGCTCAGTCTTGAAAAATGATGACGGAATATTGTATAAGAAGGGATGCCGGAGAAATATTTTTTCGAATATTTTTCCGGCATCCCGTGTGCTTTCTGTGATTTTTATAAAAATAGAAGCGTTTATTTTGTCCTGAGGGTAAATCCAAACCGGATTTCCTTCTCGGAAAGGCGGTATTTTTCCTGTAAGTCCGGGCCGCAGGCCTTGGAGCCCATGCCGGAATCCTTATAATCGATGCGGACATGGGTATAGGGACTTTTTTGAAGCTCGTCCGTGTGCTTTGCCGCCTGTAGTGCCGCCGTATTGTAATGGGAGACACAGATTTCCATCTCTGCATCCGCCAGAAATTCCAGGCCGCCAATCCTGAGACATCTGGTATTTGTATGGTTGCCGTGTTCCTGAGGGTAAACATAATTCACATATTCGTTGTCCGCGCAGGATTCGTGCCAGTCCACCGTGCCGTGGTGGCACATATCCCGGTAGCTCTCCAGGGGACCGTTGCCAAAGTAGCGGAACCTGTCATGGCAATAGGGCAGTGTAAAGGAAAATCCCAGCCTGGGAAGCCAGATGGCGTTCTCCCGGATTCTGCCTATAAGCTCCAGGTGGACCCGGCCATCCTTAAAAAATTCATAGGTCAGCTGATAGCGGAAATAGGGTGCTCGTGACACTCCGGCTTCGGAAGCGTTCACAACCACTCTGTGCCCCTCAATCTTGAGGTCATAGAGCTTGTGGAAGGTGCGGTCCAGGTTTTCTCCTTGCCAGATATTCATAAAATACCAGTAGTCTGCCATGGCCTTATCGTTGTCGGTGCAGGCTCGATTTGCGCTGATGGAGGTCTCACCGGACAGCTGCTCCCGGTCCCCGGAAAGGATGCTGGTGAGCATACCGGTCTGTCTGGAAAGCACATAGCGAAAGCCCTCCCCTTCGGAGATGATTTCACGGTCCGTTTCCTTAAGGGCCAGCGGCCGGTCTTCACGCTGCGCTGCCACAGCCGGAACGGGAAGCTGCACCTGGAGCAGGGCGGTTTGCCTATCGTCTCTGTCAAACATCTGTACGGAGGCATAACAGCCCAGGGTACAGCTTTCCGGCAGTGCGCCCGGCGCAATGGAGAAGCGTTCCCGCGGCCGGATATCGGAGAGAAGGGTGCGGCTCTCCAGAACCTCGCCATCCAGGGTCAGCCGGTAAACAAAGCGGCAGCCCTCAAAGGAGAGAAAGTCGTAGTAATTGGTTACCCACAGGAGGCCCTTTTCATAAGTGAGGCGGAAAGGTGCGTGGGCCGCTTTCGCTTCCAGGGAGCCTGGTTTTAAGGAGCGGTCAGAAAACACCAGACCGTCGCAGCAGAAATTTCCGTCATGGGTCAGTTCTCCGGGAAAGTCGCCGCCATATTTCTGGACGCCGTCCACAAGAAAGGCATGGTCGCACCATTCCCAGATACAGCCTCCGGCCAGCTTCTTATACTGGTGAAACAGATCCCAGTAGTCCCACAATTCCCCGGGACCGTTGCCCATGGCATGGGCATACTCGCACAGGAAAACGGGCTGCCGCAGGGCATCGTCTCTGGCCCAGGACTCAAGAAAATCGTGTCCGGTGTACATATAGGCAAAAATATCGGTATTTTCCGGCTTCCCGGCCCGGGAGGCGTCTTCACATTGAATCAGGCGTTCCCCGTCCCGACGGCGCAGCCAGTTTATCATGGCGTCCTGGTTTGTCCCATAGCAGCTTTCGTTTCCGGTGGACCAAAAGATTACGGAGGAGTGGTTTTTGTCCCGCTCGTAGGTGCGAGCCATGCGCTCCACATACTCCTTGGTCCACTGGGGCTGAGAGGAGGGCCATTCGCCGCTGTCCACGTCATAGACATAATCTACATTGGCGTAGCGGCGGATAAAGCCGTGACATTCCAGGTCCGTTTCCACCATCACATAGAACCCTAGTTCATCACACATGTCCAGAAACCGGGGTGGGGTAGGGTAGTGGGAGGTGCGGATGCAGTTGATGTTCAGCTCTTTCATCAGCAGAAGATCCTTTCGCATGTCCTCCTCCGAGAGGGTCCAGCCTTTCTCCGGGTGGGTGCTGTGGTAATTGACACCCTTGCACTTCACCGGTACACCGTTGAGCAGAATTTCGTGTTCCGGGGAAATGGAAATGTCCCGGAAGCCGAACTGCTGCCGGATGATTTCTCCCTGTGTCTCAAATACCAGAGTATAGAGACAGGGCGTTTCGGCGTTCCAGAAACTGGGATTGTTGACGGTAAAGGTATGGCACCCGGATTCTGTAAAAGTGGAATCCAGCAGACAGTCCTTGTCATACAGGGATATCCTGCAGGGGCGGTCTGTCTGGCAGAACACCTGGTTTTCGTGGGTGCGGATATCCAAATCAAAAATGTGCTCTTCCGGTCTGGAAAGCAGGGAAACATCCCGGAAAATGCCGTGGAATCGTATAAAATCCTGGTCCTCCAGATAGCTGCCGCAGCACCATTTCCGCACATAAACCCGGAGGGTATTCTCACCGGTCCGGACAAACTCTGTGATGTCAAATTCCGCCGTCAGGTGAGAGCCCTGGGTGAAGCCCACATAGCTTCCGTTGACATACAACTCCCCGCAGGAGCATATACCGTCAAAGACGATGTAATGCCGAAGTTTCGTATCCTCAATGAAAAAGGTCCTCTCATAGACACCCGCCGGGTTGATGTCCGGCACCATGGGAGGGTCGCAGGGAAAGGGAAAATTGATATTGGTATAGTTGGGATATTCGTATCCCTGGGCCTCCCAGCAGGAGGGAACGGGGATTGTCTCCCAGTTCGTAATTTCATCTATATCGTCTCCATTTTCAAAAAAAGCAAAATTCCAGATGCCGTTTAAGGATATGAGGCGCCCGGCTCCCTCCGGCACATAGTAGCTGCGCGGGGGCATACGGTTGAGGCTTGTTTGCTTTGGATTTTCATAGTTGCGCATGGTATTTCTCCTTTTTCGATGTCCTGTTTTGGGGAAAGGGCTTTTACCCTATTATCAGTATAAGTCGAAAAAATGGAAAAAGAATGAAGGAAACCATTGAATCGAAAGCCATATAGCAGATTCGTCCATGGAATTTATATGGGGAACTAAGCTATCATCAGATACAGAAAAATGACAGAAAAAACAAACGGCAAGGAGGAAATACGTATGTATCCGGCAATTTGTACAAAACTGCTATGGGGAAGCCAGAAAGTGGTGGATTTATCCATTCCGCAATTATATGGAGAAATGGTATAATAAATAAAACGTATCTGTTATCGGAAGCTTTTTAGGGTCGAGATCAAATAGGGCTTAGAGATTCCGAGTGTTTATAATTTTTATGAAAAGGAGGAGGCTTTATATGAGAATCAAGAGATTCAGGAAAGCAAAAAGACGATGTTCCCTGCTGCTTGCCATCGTATTAGTGATTGGCTGTTTTGTGCAGTACACTGGAATGACGGAAGCTGCGGGCGATGAACCCCAGTACAACCAGGAGACGGATCAGCTTTACGAGATTATGGATGTGGGTGCAGACAGCACGTATGGGGCTCTTGTAACAGCAGACAGTGCATCTGCCGGAATCACCACAAACCTGCCGGCAGATGCGGAGTATTACATAACCATGCGGGTGAAGCTGGGAACAGACACCACAAGCACCCCCTTTGTAAATATTGGATCCCGGGATTCGGCGTATTTCCAGATTCAGAGCGGCGGCTATCAGCCGATAGGAATCGGGGATGAGGCGTGGGTGAACAGTGCAGCGTTCTCCGAGATACAGACAGAAGGAGTCAGGATTACGATGCATTCCACGCCGGAGCAGTTCCAGCTCTGGGCAGACGGAGTGAAGATTATCGAAGCAGCCTACAAAAATGCCGGCGAGACGGCAAAGCCGGATATCACCTGGAACCAGGGCGGCGTGACCCTTTCCAGTATTCGGATTTGGACCGGCGGGGAGGAGTCTTCTGTTTCGGATGAGCCCCAATATAATAAGGAAACGGATCAGCTTTATGAGATTACGGGCGTGGGCGCGGACAGCACTTACACAGATGGAGTACTTACAGTTCCGGCTTCCAGTGGCGCGGGTATTACGACAGAGCTTCCAGGCAATGCGGCTTATTATATGACTATGCAGGTTCAAATCGAAGACATTGTCAATATAGGAACACGAAGCGGAAGCTATATCAACATCCAACCAGGCGGTTATGAATTAGTGGGAACTATAAATGATGGCTGGGTGAGCAGTACTGCGTTTGCCAATATAGGAACGAATGACGGAGTAAAGATTACGGTTAGTTCAGATGTGGAAAGCCTCATAGTATGGGCAGACGGTGAGAAGATTATAGAGACTCAGTATAGCGCGGCAGATTTGGCTGCTGCTCCGGACATTACATGGAGTTTTGGCGGACAGGTAACTGCGAAGAGTATTCAGATCTGGACCGCAAAGGACAGCGGCGGGGAGGAGAATCCTCCGGAATCTGATGAACCCCAATACAACCAGGAGACGGACCAGCTTTACGAGATTGCAGGCGTGGGCGCGGACAGCACTTACACGGATGGCGTCATCGCCACACCGGATAGCGCAGGCGCCGGAATCACTACGGAGTTGCCGGCAGATGCGGAGTATTACATAACCATGCGGGTGAAGCTGGGAACAGACACCACAAGCACCCCCTTTGTAAATATTGGATCCCGGGATTCGGCGTATTTCCAGATCCAGAGCGGCGGCTATCAGCCGATAGGAATCGGCGATGAGGCTTGGGTGAACAGCGCAGCGTTCTC
>CALWLN010000102.1 GCA_944381535.1 uncultured Lachnospiraceae bacterium | reverse complement strand
TATTATATCTATGTCAGTGATAGACGGCATCTACGAAAATATCGGTCTGGCAGAATGGAACAGGTTTGATGATGCAGGCAGTATTACGCTTGGCATCTGCTTGATTTTACTTTCTATGGTTGTCCGTCATTATGTATCTTGTTACCAAGAGCCTTAAATACAACAAAGAGAAAATCACTAACAATCTGATTTCCATTATTAATTCTATAATTGCTATGGATACGACAGGCACAGATGCCACCAAACTGAAAACCCAGATTGCAGCTATCGAAGATAAGCGTACAAAACTGATTGACATTTATATGTCTGGGGATATAAGCAAAGATGAATTTTCTGCGGCACGGGCTAAATGTGATGCCGAAATTGCCGAGCTGCAATCGGTTATCGACAGCATTGATAAGCAGCAGGCTATGATTGAGCATCAACAACAGCTTGTCAATGAAATCACGGAAGCTATTAAAGAAATTGTCGGCGGCGTGGAATACGAAGATGAATTTTACAAGCACATCTTAGATAAAATGGTTGTGAATGATAAAGACCACATTGATGTGTATTTGAATTTGCTTCCTTTGAAATGGAGCTATACGGTTGCAAAAGCGTCAAAAAAAGCGTTAGCCCCTGAACGGAACATTTCAGGGGCTTCTGTACCGATATCCGTAAGGACCCCGGCCACCTCCTTGTAGGGCATGGTGTAGCGCTGGGACAGGTACCGCATGGAGGCGGCCAGTTCGCCGTCGGGCCCTCCGAATTGACTGATAATGACCTGGGCCATCTGGGGATTGGTCTGTGTGATGTTGACGGGATATTGTAAGCGTTTTTCATAATTCCACATAAGTTAGCAGCAACCTCCTTCCCAAGGCATTGGCTGGGTGGACCAGAGCCATTTTCCCTCCGGTGTGGCCGTGTCGATGGTCAAGGGGCCGTATTTACATTCGTATTCCTTCAGAGCCTGCATGCGCAGCTCCCGGTAGTGGTTAAAGTAGTCAAGAGCCGCCATGTCCTCCGGGTGGGTGTCCAGATACAGGGTGATGTCGGTGACGGCAAAGCTTACCATGTGAATCCACCGGTATAATTTACAGCGTTCCATTTGATTGGCGTTCATCGCATGGCACCTCGCTTTCCTAAGAAGGGCATATACAATTCCGGAAAAATGGTGCCGCATCCCAGGGCCTTATCTACCTCATAGACGGTATCAAATTGCTGCCAGGGGACATAGGCCATCCCCAGGGGCAAGCTGTCCAGGTCGTAGACCAGGGTGCAGGGGGCGCTCACAGGTTCCCGCCCGTTGCAGTTGCAATTTTGCATAGATTTAGAGTCCTTTCGTTTTGCTCTCCTAATATAGTATGGAAAAAAATGAAAAATGTTATGTTTATACCAAAATCTGTCTTTTGGACAATCGAATGCCTGTTGTTGACAATCATTCTCAATGAGCATATAATATGGCTTATCTGATTACAGGGTTCGCGCAGCGGTTCCTGTAATATGGTTTATCTGATTACAGGGTTCGCGCAGCGGTTCCTGTAATATAGGTCGTTAGCAGAGGCAAACAAAATATTTTTGCAATACAGCAGCGAGGAAGGGACATAAGATGACAATTTTGGATGGAAAACCAAAGGAACAATATCAGGTAAAAGCAATCAATACGGAGGAGACCATTACGCGCCGGCTGGAAGCACTGGGGATCAACGAGGGAACCGTCCTTACGCTGATGAATCGGAAGCGGAACGGAGCGTTTATCATTAAAGTGCGGGGGACCAGATGGGCCATCGGCAAGGATATTGCCAAGGGGATACTGGTTGAGCCGGCAGGCGGGAGGAATGAAGAGTGATGAAGTCCATTCATGTGGGATTTGCGGGAAATCCAAATTGTGGCAAGACTACGCTGTTCAACGCCTATACGGGGGCGAATCTGAAGGTAGCCAACTGGCCCGGTGTTACCGTGGAGAAGAAGGAGGGGGAGACGGTCTATAAGGGACAGCCGCTGAAGCTTGTGGACCTGCCGGGAATCTACAGCCTCACTTCTTATTCCATTGAGGAGAAAGTAACCCGTCGCTGTATCATGGAGGACGACATCGACGTGATCGTCAACGTGGTGGATGCCTCGGCGTTGGAGCGGAACCTGTACCTGACCCTACAGCTTTTGGAACTGGGTAAGCCGGTGATCCTGGCCCTCAACATGATGGACATCGTGGAGGAGCGGGGCATGGAAATCGATCTGCACCGTCTGCCGGAAATGCTGGGCTCAATTCCGGTAGTACCCGTCTCCGCCAGAAAGCGTACCGGTCTGGATGTTTTGATGCATGCGGTGGTTCATCATTATGAGGAGCAGCATTCGCCCCATGTGGTGCAGTATTCTGAGAATCTGGAGGAAAAGATTACGATTCTGGAGGAGGCGTTGCGCAGGAAAAACCCCGGAATCGCCAACACCAGATGGTATGCCATTAAGCTTCTGGAGCGGGATGAGGAGATTTCAAAGGAGTATCCTCTGAATCTGCCCGAGGTTCTTGACAGAAGCTATGAGAAGGATATCATCAATCAGAAATATACATACATTGAGGAAATTATTGAGGAGACTTTGTTTTATAAGGAGGAGAAGGGGGCCTTTACCGATAAAGTGGATGAGGTGCTGACCCATCCCGTCTGGGGCATGCCCATCTTCTTCTGCGTGATGGCGGCGGTGTTTTTTCTCACTTTTGCGGTAGGTGACTTTCTGAAGGGGTATTTTGAGATTGCCCTGGACTGGTTTTCTGGAGCGGTTTCCGGCCTGCTTACAAGTCTCTCTGTGGCGGACTGGCTGATCTCACTGGTGGTGGACGGAATCATTGCCGGAGTGGGAGGAATATTGACGTTCCTGCCCAATATCTTCATTTTGTTCCTGGCGTTGGCGATTCTGGAGGACAGCGGGTATATGGCAAGGGTTGCCTACGTGATGGACAGTCTCATGGGAAAACTCGGACTGTCGGGAAAGGCGTTTCTGCCCATGGTGCTGGGCTTCGGCTGTACGGTGCCGGCGGTGATGGCCACCCGGGCTCTGGAGAAGGAGAAGGACAGGAAACGAGCGATCCTGATCACGCCCTTTATGTCATGCTCGGCCAGACTGCCTATTTATGTCCTGTTCGCGGATATGTTTTTTGGAAACTACGCCATGGTGGCGGCCTTTTCCATGTATGTGATCGGGCTTCTGGTGGCGATTCTGGTGGCCTTCCTTTTGCGTCTTCACGATAAGAAGAAGGAGAACGGCACGCTGCTGATCGAACTGCCCGAGTACAAGACGCCCAACGGGCGCACCATTGCGGTCTACGTGTGGGAGAAGATCAAGGATTATCTGACCAAAGCGGGCACGACCATATTTGTGGCATCCATTGTGATCTGGTTCCTGTTAAATTTCGGTATGCAGGGAATGGTGGCGGATGTATCCGACAGCTTTGGCGCGGTGATCGGCCATTGGCTGGTACCGGTACTGGCGCCGGCGGGACTGGGACTTTGGCAGGTGGGGGTGGCGCTGATCTCCGGCATTTCTGCCAAGGAGGTAGTGGTGACCAGCTTTGCGGTGCTGTTCGGAATCAGCAATCCAAACTCGGCGGAGGGGATGGCGTCCCTGACCAGCCAGCTTGGGGTCTATGGATTCGGAGCGCTGAACGCCTATTGTCTGATGCTGTTCTGTCTGCTGTATACGCCGTGCGCGGCCACCATCGGAACCATCAAGAAGGAGACCGGCTCCCTCCTGTTTACCTTAAAAACCATTGTGTTCCAGCTCCTGGTGGCATGGTGCGCAGCGACCATTGTCTTTCAGATTGGCAGCCTGTTTTGATGCGGAAATCATGTAAGCATGGTTTTCGGAACAAGGAGTTCTGGCCATAGGGTGGACGGACAGTATGGTTCAATGGCCTGTATTTTCTTGCATACAATGTACATTTCACTTGCAAGACGGAAAACGGCATGTTAAATTAGTAACGAAGTAGTTAGAGGAAAGTTTCATGAAGTGATAAAAACGAATGTTGGAGGAAAAAGAAGATGATGAGAGGATTAGACACGCCCTTGTCCCAGCTTCGGAAACAGGTCTTTGTGGAGGTTGCAAGGGTTGCTTATGAATCAGAGAATGTGAATAATGATATTGAGGCCATTCCCTACAAAGTGACGCCGGGTGACGCTCCCCGGTTTCGGGAAAGCATTTACCGGGAGCGGGCTATCGCCTCGGAGCGGGTGCGTCTGGCCATGGGAATGTCTTTACGGCCTGAGGACAAACCGGTGCACATTACCGACGGCGTGGAGGAGAGCAATATTTCCGAGAAATATTATGAGCCGCCTCTTATGCAGGTGATTCCCTCCGCCTGCAACTTCTGTGATGACAATAAATATATCGTGAGCAACCAGTGTGAGGGATGTCTTGCCCACCCCTGTATGGAAGTATGTCCCAAGGGGGCCATCTCCCAGATTAACGGAGCGGCCGTAATCGACCAGGAAAAATGTATCAAGTGCGGAAGGTGTAAGAGCGCTTGTCCTTACGACGCCATCGCCAAGAAAGAGCGGCCCTGTTCCATGGCCTGCGGTGTGAAGGCCATTGAGACCGATAAGCACGGGCGTGCCACCATCAATACGGATAAATGCGTATCCTGCGGCATGTGTATGGTAAACTGTCCCTTTGGAGCCATTGCGGACAAATCCCAGTTCTTCCAGTTGATCCGCTGTATGAAAGAGGGCGGTGAGGTAATTGCGGAAATCGCCCCGGCTTTCGCGGGACAGTTCGGACCCGACGCCACGCCCAGAAATGTAAAAGCGGCTCTGTTGAAGCTGGGATTCTCCGAGGTATATGAGGTGGCTTTGGGAGCGGATATCGGAGCGGTGTCCGAGGCGCGCCATTACGCCGAGCATGTGGTGACCGGAGATCTGCCCTTCCTGTTGACTTCCTGTTGTCCCTCCTGGTCCATGCTGGCCAAAAAGACCCTGCCGGATATGGTTGAGAGCGTTTCCACGGAACTGACTCCCATGGTGGCAACGGCCCGCAGTATCAAGCAAAAGCATCCAAACGCCAAGGTGGTGTTTATCGGACCCTGCGCAGCCAAGAAGCTGGAGGCTATGCGCACCAGTGTCCGCAGCGACGTGGACTTTGTTATCACCTTCGAGGAATTAAACGCCATGTTTGAGGCCCGGAATATTGATCCGCAGAACACACCCGGTGACAGTTCCATGCATGATGCCACCGGCGCAGGCCGGGGGTACGGTGTGGCCGGAGGCGTTGCCGCCGCCATCGAGGGCTGTATCAAGGAGTACTACCCGGATGTGGAGGTCAAGATTGAGCATGTGGAAGGCCTTGCGGAGTGCAAGAAAATGCTGATGCTGGCCAAGGCCGGCAAGAAAAACGGCTATCTGATTGAGGGCATGGGCTGTCCCGGCGGATGCGTGGCCGGAGCCGGAACCATCGCTCCTATAGCGAAGGCTAAAGTGGAAGTGGAGAAGATTGTGAAAAATTCCACCCACCGTCTGCCTGCCAAGGAGCTTCAGGACATTGAACTGGATTAAATTTTTTCTGAGAGTGAAATACTCGGAACCACAACGGAATATAGAAGGTAAGTTTTTTGTTAAAACCCGGATGGCATGTACCATCCGGGTTTTGCCATGATGTAATAACGGATAAATCACAAAAATAAAATAGTAAAAAACGGATAAAAAACGAGTTGAAACAGTGAAAAGAAGTATGATAACGGATAAAATAAGGATGAAATACGGTTGACAAACGGGCAAATCCGTGATATTTTTAATTCAAGATATTTTGGAGGTGATTTTATGAATTTGGAAGAAATGAAGGCAAGAAAAAAGGAACTGGGGTACAGTTTCGCGCAGCTCTCGGAGTTATCCGGTGTCCCCGTGGGAACCCTTCAGAAGATTTTTTCCGGGGAGACAAAACAGCCAAGATACGCCACGATACAGGCGCTGGAAGGTGTTCTGAAGCCTCCGTTGTGGTACAGCGAGATTTTGGCGCGGGAGGCGGAGAAGCGGGAAGATATCTGTGTCAGGGAGAAAGCGTTATTCTATGAGACGAAGAAACAGGAGGACAGCTATGTAGGGGAAACTGCCGTGGCCTATGGGACGAAGAAGCAGGGGGAGTATACATTGGAGGATTATTTTGCCTTGCCCGACGACCAGCGGGTGGAACTGATTGACGGTGTCATTTATGATATGGCGGCGCCCACCCTTTTGCACCAGAGGCTGGGCGGAGAGATTCACCGGCAGATAGCCAATTATATTATGGAGAAGAAGGGCCCCTGTGTTCCTTTTATCGCTCCGGTGGATGTACAGTTGGATTGTGACAATAAGACCATGGTGCAGCCGGACGTGGGGATTCTCTGCGACTGGGACAAGCACCGCAACGGCAGAATCTTCGGCGCGCCGGATTTCCTGGTGGAGGTCATATCTCCCAGCACGAAGCGCAAGGACATGACTTTGAAGCTTTATAAATATCAGAATGCCGGAGTACGGGAATACTGGATGATTGACTTGTACCGGCGGGCGATATTGACTTATTTCTTTGAGGCCGAGGATTATCCCGTTATTTACGGATTTGAGGACTGTATTCCCATTCGCATCTACGACGGAGCATTGATGATTGATATGAGTACCATGCTGCCCTGGATTGAGGAGGCGTTGAGGGAAGGGTTTGAATGAAATGTGAATTACAGGATGGTATGGAATGGCAGTACATAATCAATCAATGGCTGAAAGAACAGTCAAAATTTTAAAGGGCGGAGCCACAGTCCAAAGCAAAATGGTCTGTGGTTTCGTTCTTGTTGCTGCCATAAAATAATGTGCTAATATAAAAAATATATCCTTGACAGATATATCAGCATATGATATATTATATATACGATATATCGTGAGACGATATAGGGGGGGGGGGGGTAAAACGGTGATAAAAAATCAACCTATGACAGAAGGAATTTATTACATTCTGTTATCCCTTCTCACTCCCAACCACGGCTACGGCATTATTCAGAGCACATTGGAGCTGACCAATGGCCGTGTGGAACTGGGTGCAGGAACCCTGTACGGCGCCATCAACAACCTGCTGGAAAAGGGCTGGATTACCCTGTATAGTGAGGAGAAGGATTCCAGAAAGAAGAAGGAATACGTGATCACAAAAATTGGCCGGGCGGCCCTGGAGGAAGAACTGGAGCGGCTGACAGAGCTGGTGGAAAACGGCAGGAAGCTGACAGAATCTCCGGAAAAGGGAGGTGGACAGAATGGTTAAATTCCGTCTTTATTTCGACAAGGACAAGGAAGAACTCTGGCTCAACGAGATGGCCGGGGCGGGCTGGGCCATGACAGATTTTTCCCTGGGTTTTTACCGGTTTGAGCCGTGTGAGCCGGGGGAATACATTTACCAGATAGACTTGTTCACCGAGGACAAACAGCACATAACCCATGCGGAATATTTAAGCATTATAGAGGAAAGCGGCGCAGAGTATATCTGCCGCTGGTTCTGGTGGAGGTTCTTCCGGCGGCGGGCCGAGCTGGGAGATTTTCAGCTATATACGGATGTGGACTCCAGACTGGAGCAGCTTCAGCGGATTTTTCGTTTCTTCCGGCTGGGGCTGATTCTGGAGGCGGCCATTTTCTGTTATGAGTTAATTGTCAGTATCATAGACTTTTATCAGAGCCGGCCCTACGGAGCCGTGTCCGGCGGTGTGCTGCTCTGCCTGGCGGTGATGGCGCTGATGGTAGCGGTATTTGGCGCCATCTGTTATCGGATGAAGAAGAAAATCAATAAGCTGAAAAATCAGCTCATATAAGGAGGATTTTATGGAAGAAATTCTGGTGGCGAAGGGCTTGAAAAAGACCTTCAAGAT
>CALWLN010000101.1 GCA_944381535.1 uncultured Lachnospiraceae bacterium | reverse complement strand
TATGGTACACTCATACATGGAATAGGTCTTTTGTGTGGATGGTATCTCTTTCTTTGTGGTGATTAAAGAATACCACGAATCCATGCAAAAGGTCTATTCTTTTATTGAAAACTTTTTACTCTCAAGTTCTATATTTCTCCTTGTTCTCTTTTGATTTTTCTGCTCTGGTTCGCCCCATGGTTAATCCGTTCCATCCTTGTCGGACGGCTTTCCAGCACTCCGTCCTTCAAAATATTTTATTGTTTCGCCACATCTTCCCTGTATATCGATACGCCAATCCCAACGATCATGATCGCACACCATACCAGGATCAGCTTTCCCCAGCCGATCTTCGCAACGGCATCGGCGAACATGAGATTTGCCAATGCGGCCGCCACGTAACTGATAAAATCCAGATATCCTGTGGCGGTGGAAACCATCCCCGTATCACTAAGGCCCGGACAATACCTGCACCAGATCAGAGATGACACTCCATTCGATCCTATGATCGCCATTGCCAGAAAGATACTGTTAAGAACAGGCTGTCTGACAAGATAACACAGGCAAAAACACACCGGGCTCACAGCAAAACAGATCGCCATGGACAGGCTCATCCGGCCGCGCAACCTTTCTATCAGAAAAGCCGCCAGAAATGGTGTCACCACCGTACAGAAGGTGATCACCGCATATACCCTGAGTGCGGAGGCCGTCCCATATTCCAGATACTGATTCAGGTAAGTGGGCAGCCAGAAGATCACGGAAGTTCGAATGATACCTGTGATCGCCGAAAGCAATGTAAATCTCACGATCCTCCGTCTTATCAGAACAGCCGCATCCCTGCTGTTCTCTTTCTTCTGTTCCCGCTCCCGATAGCGGACGATTCCTTTTTTCTCTGATATCCCCAGCAAGAGAAAAACCGCCGCCGCCATTACCAGCAAAGAACTGCCACACAAGGCAAATACAAGATTCCAGGTCGTGGCTCCCGCAAGCAGGCCCGCAATCGGAGAACCCAGAAAAGCGGCTACGCTGAATCCGATACCGCAACGCTCTGCATAGACAACTGATGTATTCTCCGCCACCACCCGGGTCATCGGGGCGTAGATCATCGACAAAAAGAATCCGCTGCATCCGTAGAGAACGATCTGCGCTCCCCCAACCTCCGACAGTAAAAATACTCCATTACAGATCCCGGCTCCTAACAGTCCTATGGCCATCATATATTTTGCCTTGATATGATCTCCTATGATTCCATTTACCAACTGTCCAAGGGCATATACAACAAAAAATACAGATGACATTACCCCGATCTTCTCTGTGGAATAAGTGCCTGACTCCAACATCTGCGGTGTGCAGGCTCCCAATACATTCCTCACCACATACACAACAAGATAGGCGAGGCTGCACAGCCCGCCCAGCATGACTGCATGGCTGGCTTCCTTACTTTTCAACACTTTCATCTTTTATCTTTACGCTTCCTCTCACAGTGGATACGGCAGTGGAAATGTCTTGGCTCCATCTCTTGTAGCAAAGTGATGCGGTATCTGAAGCTCCTCCATCCACTTCCGCACCTCGATCGTTCTCCAGGGGCCACTGTTATACCCTTTTCCCCCGATATTGTTCTCCCACAGCCACTGGGGCGTGTTCCACAGACAAGCCTTGGGCGCCACCGCTTCGTAAAAATCTTTCTTTACACCGCTCTGCCCGTGATGCGCCATCTGCACGAAATCCGCGCGAAGTTCCTCATTCGGGACATAAGACAGCACATAATCCCCCACTTCTTCCCCCAGGTCTCCCAGGAACAGAATCCGCTGCCCTTCCGCATCCAGACGAAAGACCACCGACGAGTTGTTAATGACGTTCATGGGAAAACGCTCCTCCGGCACATAGAGCACGGAAATTCTCGCAGATCCTGCCGTCAACACCTGTCCTTCTTCAAGGGAATAGCAAATATCCGGGTGCTTCTCCTGAAAATCCATAAACAACCTGGTGGTCTCTGAATCCTCGCAGCCTGGGTAATCATTGGCCTTGTAATATTCATAGGACAGAAAATGACTGTATATCTTTTTTACCTGCAATGGATTATCCGGTCTGGAAAATATCTCCATAAGGGCGTCCACATGATCCGAATGGGGATGTGTCAGAAGCCAGAGATCCACTACCGGATGGGGGCCGTCCAGGCGGACCAACGTATTGGTCAGATCCTCCGCGTCCTCCTTACGGCCTCCATCGATCACGATCAGATTACCCTCCTTCGTCTGTAAGACATAGGACATCATCTGTCCCGCACTCTGCTCCGCCAGCATATATAATGTAGTCTGCATAAAAACTCTCCTTTACTGCTTCCGGATCTCTCATTATAAGTTCCGGGAGCGATCTTTTTTCCGCTTACTTAATTCTCAGCATTTTCTTTCCGTTTTTTCTTACCCAATATCAGCAAAACCACTACTGCGCCTACGACCAGAACTGCCAACACGCCAAGAATCGTCTGTGATGTAAATCCCGCAGGTATCAGGTAGATTTCGAAAGTAATGCACTGCACCCGATATAATTTTAACTGGTTATCCGTCCCTTACAAACTGACAGTTTTTTATTTCAAATGTCATTTTTAATTCCTCGAATCCAAGTGCTTTTTGCAGTCTAAAAAAGAATCATTAAAATATATAACTTCTTTTTCATTGCAATATTAAATCGGTTTAATTTTGTATTACAATTATAGCATCCTATAGTGTTTCCTGTCAACCGTTTTTGTATCCGTTTATACATACTATTGTATCTGCCTGGTAGTCTCACGCATAACCAACGTAGGCTCTATCACATTCCGAATCGCACATTTATTTCCCTGGAGCATCGCAATCAAAAGTTCTGCTGAACGATACCCCTGCTCCATCTGATGCGGATCCACTGTTGTCAATGGTTTATCCAGAAACTCACCTATATCAATATTATCATAACCGGTAACCATTAAATCACGAGGGACACACAATCTCATATCCTTCACGGCTTTCATTACCGGAAACGTCGCATAATCATATAAGCAAAAAATTCCATCTGGTTTATATTCCTGCACTAATCTGCTGGTCCGTTGATATATCTCAGAAAAATTCTGGCTGCAGACTATGACTAAATTTTTGTCTCTGACAAGCCCAAATTCCTCCAATGCTTCAAAATAGCCTTCTTTTCTTCTGGCTCCCTGCCTTTTAATAATGGTCGGCGCAAGAAAGGCAATTCTTTTGCAGCCATTCTCAATCATATTTTTCACGCCCATATAAGCGCCTTTTTTACTGTCCGAAGTACAATAATGTATCTTGTCATATCCGCTGCATGGAATTCCTACATAAATAACCTTCTCTGTATCGATTCTCTTTTCCTGAATGTATTTCGTTACTTCCTTCTCATAAATCGGGGATATGATGATTCCATCCACTTGTTTATGCAATAAGCTGCTAAAACTGTCCTGTTCTCTTTCCCTGCTGTTATATGTTACATCCAGAAGCACATGATAATCTGTCTGATTGATATATTGTTCAATGCCGTCCACAATATTCGCGAATACCGGGTTATGTATGTCTGGAATTACCACTTTAATAGTATTAGACTTGCCTGTAATCAAACTCCGTCCGAAATAGCTGGGCCGGTATTCCAATTCATCGGCGATTTTAAGCACTTTTTCCTTAGTCTTCTGTGCCACCCTCTCATCATTCTTCAATGCAAGAGATACTGTTGCAGGAGAGCATCCGCTCGCCTTCGCAATATCGTAGATTGTTACAGTTCCTGATTTCAATCAACTACACTCCCTTATTTTTTGATTTTCCCGTATCTGTAAAAAGTTATAAACAATATATCACAATCACAGAAGTCATGCAAATGTTTTTACGGTTTCTCCTGAGTTTCATTATATCTCAATTTTCGCAAAATAGACAGGATTATTCCATTCATAATCAATTCCAGAAAGTATAATTTGATTTGTTCGAAATCCCGTTTTTCTATCACAATCTGAAATCACCAATCCCATATAAAAATAATGATTCAAATGATTATTTACAATAAATTCATTAGAAAGTGTCGCTGTAATCACATACCCGTTTTTCATTTTTGTAAAGTCTGTTTTAACCAATTTCTTACTTAAAACTTCATTTAAATTGTTCATTACATTACACGCTATAACCTTAATATCACCATCTATGAGTTTTGGAAAGAAAAAAATGCTGCTATAAGAATATTTTTCCGTTCCGTATATCAATAAATGCACTCCATCAGTTCTTAAAGTATCGTAATCATCTATATCACTAAAATAAAAATCCTCATCAAAAACTGTAAATGTTAATTCCATCCCACCAGCCAGTAATTTTGTTCCGACACTACAACGTAATTCTGTCTGGGATTCTCCCGCTGTTTCTTCATTGGTAAGTTCGAATGACTCACCAATTTTCATATGGATATTACTTTCTTGACGCTTATTCCAGTCATCATCTATATATTTGTGAATATACCGATGACAAAGTGCACGCTTTTCGATAATCGGGTGCGCCCCTTCCGGAAAGCCAGTGCAGGCTTTCCGGAAGGGAATGCAGTTAATCATAATGGAACCTTGTCAACTTAATACCGGCCATCGTCAATCCCCTTTGTAAGCCCTACCATGGAGTCAATGAACTCTTTGAAGGCCATGGGGTCTCCCCCATCATAGTAGATCCTGGCGAACTCCTGATACGCCAGGCTGTCATAACGCGGCATATCCAGATCCGATAGGATGTCTACTGTTGTGAACTGGATGTGTCCAGGATCAAGCTCCTTGCTTAACTGATACCTTGCCCGGATCGTCTCCGCCTTGAGATGCTGTATGTCCTTGACCATATCATCCACCAGTTCCAGAAAGGAACGGATGAGTTCGCGGTCATCCATTTCGGGACATTCATCCCATGCCCTGTCGCCGTCATACATCATCGCCACCACCTGCCTTCCCGGGTTTAAAGGCTCTCAGGCCATGGCGCTCACGCATGGACACGGCTCCTTCAATCAGGATCTCGTAGGCATTGGGACGGATCCTGTCAATGACAGCGTCACAGAGGGTTTCATACTCCGGTGACCCGATCCGTTCATGCCAGCCATCAGGCTCAAACTGGGTACAGAAGATGACCGGGCCGCGCTCCGCCCGGGGTTCAATGATCTCAAGCAGGTCATTTGCCTGATCGTTCGTCATCGGCGTAAGAAGGAATTCATCAATGATCAGCAGGTCCGCTTTCTGATACGACCGGATCATTTTCAGGTAAGTCCCTTCTGCCCGCGCGACTGCCAGCCCGTTCAGCAAGTCCGGGATCCGTACATACCGGACAGTAAATCCGTTCCGGCACGCGGCGACTCCCAGAGCATTGGAAAGATAAGTTTTTCCACTTCCGGAAGCCCCCATAATAATGATATGATGGCTGTCACGGATATAACCGCAGCCGGACAGGCGGAGCAGTTCTCCCCGGTCCAGTTTCCGGTCCGCATGGTATTCGATATCCTCCATGCAGGCGCCAGGATACCGGAATCCCGCGCTGCGGATGAGCCGGGTAAGGCGGTTGTTCCCGCGCTGTTCCCATTCCCTGTCCACAAGGATACCAAAGCGGTCCTCGAAGCTGAGTCCCTGAAAGCCGCCGGAGCGGCACTGGTCTTCAAACGCGCCAGCCATGGCGGAAAGCCGCAGCTCACGGAGCTTGTCGATCGTAGACTGTACGGTCATGCCTGAACACCTCCCTTCCCACGGGCCGCGCGGCGTGTCAGGCCATGGCTGCCTGTTACCTGGGGCGGGATGCTGTTCCGAACCTTATCCTGGCCGTTCTGGAGGATGGTGGTGATATTTTTCAGGCTCGGGTTCGGGGTATAGGAGAGCGCTTTGGCGCGGGCGGCCTCCAAGCTGGCCGGTGTGAACCGATCGGCAAGCTTCATCATGGACGCGCAGCTTTTATATCCCTGCCGCGGGGTCCTGCGCGCGTGGAGGAATGTACGGATAACGGTTCCCGCCGACGGCCCGATATCCTCTGCCCACTGCTGGAAGCTTTCTTCATTATAATTACGGTAACGCCGGTGTGCTTCCGGCATGTGCTCCGGTATATAAACCGGATCTGTGGTGTTGAAAACCCTCACATGGGACGCGATCCTCTGGTTGTGGTAAAAAACTTCCACGCGTTTCTCTGTCGTCCGGATATCGACCTTCCTGCCAATGTATTCATATGGCACCGAGTACCGGCAGCTGCCGGCTGTGACCAGGTAATCCGGCTGGACCGTTTCAGAGGACCATACGGCCGTCTCATACGGCGTGGATGGAAGCGGCAGAAGGAATGCCTTTTCTTCTTCCTCGAACGCGGAGAGGCGGCAGCCTTTCCTTTTTTGAAAAGGGCGGCTGTTGAATTCATCCAGCTTTACGCGGACGGCCTCATTCAGTTCCTGGAAAGAAAAGAACTTATTGTTCCGCAGGGATGCAACGATCCAGGTTGACAGGACGCCGACCGTGCCCTCGACAGAGGCCTTGTCCTTAGGGGAGACTGGACGGGCAGGGACAATGGCTGTGCCATAGTGTTCCGCCATTTCCTGGTAGGACCGGTTGAGTACCAGCTCTGCGCGGGTGTTCTTAACGACTGCAACCTTTGCGTTGTCGGGCGTAAGGATCCGGGTGACGCCGCCAAAGTAGCTGTAAGCATGGATGTGTGCCTGGATCCAGCTGGCGATCTTCATGTCAGGGACTGCCTCCGCATAGCTGTACATACTGCAGGGGAGGCAGGCGACAAACACATATGCGGTGACGGGCTCTCCGGTGATGCTGTCAGTAACAGCCAGGGTGCTGCCCGCCCAGTCCACTTCCATAAGTTCACCTGGCTTTCTGCTGATCCGCAGCGTTGCTTTTTTCGAAGCGGCGTAGGCATGGTACTTTTCATTGAACTGGGTGTGCTGATAGGGAATAGCCCCGGCAGCCTCGCGTTTCGCACAGTATTCTGCCCACAGGAGCGTAAGGGTTACGTTGGGCTTCGCGAGTTCATTATAAACGTACTCATAATCCGGCATTAGCCTCCTTTCCCTACGGGCGCGTTCAGGATACAGGATCTGTTCCAGATCCCGGTTGGTAAGGCTAACCGGGACAGGCCAGGACAGCCCCTTCTCCTGAACAAGCTTCCAGACTTCAGCGACAGTGTTCCTTGAACTGCCAATGCTGGAAGCAATCAGTATGTTACTCATTTCCGGCTTTGTTGATTTGAGCCGGATGATCTCTCGATAATCAACCATAATTATCGACCTCCATAATGTATTTAGAGCGGTCTCGGAAACTCTTTAAGCCCGAATTTCCGCTCTTTTTTTGATTCTCTTTTTTTCTCTTCCTCCAAACTATGGAGAAAAAATTTATAAAATTTTCTAAAAACTATTGACATGTGCCACAAAATGTGCGGGCGCATTTGGTGACCATATACGCCAGTCACCAAATGCGCCCCTTGTAGTTAAGAAGCGTCTGTGCCCTACGCACAGCGCCAAAACCACAAGGAGGTGCACTCTATGATCAAGTACTGGCAGTCCATGCAAGATTACAAGTACTTTCTCACCGAATCTAAAGTCCATTTCGATCCCTCTGAAAGGAACCGGCTCCATACGGAGCTTTGGAAACCCTGGCAGAAACTCCGCCTCTTCGATACCGATAAGGCCATGCGGTTCCTCCTGCCCTTTTACTCTTCCACAGGCAGGCCTGCTATAAACCAGCCGCAGATCTTAAGGTCTTTCATCCTTTTCTTCCTTCTTCATTCAGAAGGCCTGGCCAAGCCATCCCTTACCCTTTGGGTGGACAGGCTTAAGCACGACCGCGTCCTTGCCGCGCTCATCGGCTGTACGCCGGATTCCCTTCCCCAGCCCGGCTCCTACTTTGACTTCATGGACAGGCTCTGGGCCGCACCGGGAACGGACTTATACGCCCGGGACAAACTCCTCCCCGCTTCCCGGAACAGGAAAAAGCCTGTCAGGCCGAAAGGGAAGAATCAGAAAGCCCAGGAGGCAAAGCCTAAGATCACCGATTCTATCGAAAAATGGCTCTTACGCGGGAAGGATATCCCTTTTAACTTTGAAGAGCGCCTCCAGCGGTTCTTCTATTATGTGGCCGTCCTGCCTTCCATGGAATGCGGCCTCATACCCAGGGATCACCTTACTGTTTCCGGCGATGGCACCGCCGTGCATACCCATGCCAGCCCCCACGGACACCACAGGGCCGGCGCACTGGAAAACCTGCGGCATTTCTCCGATCCCGATGCGGCCTGGGGCTGGGACAGCGACCTGGAGAAATATTACTTCGGCTACACCCTGTTCCAGCTATCCTGTTATAACAGCCAACTCAGGACAGACATCCCGCTGCTCCTGCGTTTCACCAGCGCAAGGCGCCATGATTCGGTCTGTTTCCTTACTGCTTTCCATGAACTGGAAAAACATATGCCGGCAGTTCCCATTGAGAATATGTGCCTGGACTCCGCAATGGACAATTACCCCACCTACCGTCTCCTGAAAAGCAGGGGGATACGGGCGTTCATCGACCTGAACGACAAATGCGGCCGTCCAAAGACAATCCCTGACACCATCACCATTGACAGGGATGGGACGCCCTTATGCCAGGAAAACCTGCGCATGAAGCCCAATGGTTATGACTGTTCCAGCGGATACCTCATGTGGCGCTGCCCCTATGGGAAAGAACATTGTCACAAATGCAGGAACAGCTGCACGGATTCCAGATATGGGAGGGTTGTCAAGACCCGGCCCGAATGGGACATCCGGCTTTACACCGATGTCCCCCGCGGCACAGATGCTTATAAAAAGGTCTATGACCAGCGCACCGCCACGGAACGTATCAACAACCGCATCCTCAATGATTACGGCCTGCACCGCATGTTCATACACACAAAGGAGCATTATTCTTTCATGACGACCATGATCGGCATCTGCCTCCACCTGGATGCCCGCTATAAACAGCAGGCGCAGTGTGCGCAGACAGCGGCTTAGACCACGTTCCCTGCCTCAGGCTCCTTTCAGGCCTGTTTCCCGACAGGCTTAAAAGTCATGCTCATTTTTATTCTTTATGCTCTCCGCACTGCTCAGATCTCTCAATCATCCATCCCTTATTCCGCTCATTTCTGAAAACCGCCCCTTTCCAGCCTATTCGCTATTGAGTTTCCGAGACTGCTCTTCAAACGAAAAATTTCATTAAACTGGATTTAAAAATATTATTTTTTTATTTATTTTAACATAGCAGCGCTATTTTCACAACTTTTTTCCAACGACATATCTTAATCCACACGGTTTTCACTCTTGACTTTAGTTTAGTAAATTGGTAATATAGTGATGTATTTTCAAGGCCGCAATCCTGGCCGGACAAGAAGGAGTTCCGGAAGAATTCCTTCCATAATACAAAGTATATTTTAAAGGGAGACTGATAGCATGAAAAAGAAACTAATCGCAGCACTACTGACCTTCACCATGGCCTTCGCACTGACAGCCTGCGGCAGCGGGGACAATAGCGCCGGCGCCAACGGAGACGCCGATACCAATGAATCCCAGAATGAGACGGAGGAAAATGGTGACGAATCCCAGGATGGGACAGAAACCGGCGGGAGCGATACCCAGGAGGGGGACGCCGCCGAGAGCGACATGGCTTATGTGAAGGAAAAAGGCACCCTGGTGGTGGGTATCACCGATTTTGCGCCTATGGATTACCAGGATGAGAACGGCGAGTGGATCGGCTTTGACGCCGACATGGCCAGGGCTTTCGCCGAGACCCTTGGCGTGGAGGTGGAGTTCATTCCCATCGAGTGGGGCAACAAAATTATGGAACTGGACGGTAAAACCATCGACTGCGCCTGGAACGGCATGACTCTCACGGACGAAGTGTTAAGCGCCATGGAATGTACCAACGCTTACTGCAACAACGCCCAGATCGTCATTGTTCCCGTTGATGTGGCGGACCAATATCAGGATGTGGAGAGCCTTTCCGATTTAAACTTTGCCGTAGAGGATGGCAGTGCAGGCGAAGCGGCTGCGGAAGAGCTTGGCCTTACCTGCACGCCAGTTCTGGACCAGTCCACCGCTCTCATGGAGGTTGCCTCCGGCACCTGTGACGCAGCGATCATCGACTCCCTCATGGCCGCCGCCATGGTAGGAGAAGGTACCGGATACGCAGATTTAACCTATACCGTCAGTCTGACCACCGAGGAGTACGGTGTGGGCTTCCGCAAGGGGTCAGATCTTGCCGCTGCCTTAAATGACTTCTTTGCCGCCAGCTACGCGGACGGCACCTTGCAGGCATGTGCCGAAAAGTACGGCTTACAGGCCGCTCTCATTGAGCAGTAGCCTGCTCCGTTTTTCAGAGCATTTTTTACAGGGAGCGGTACAGGCCGCTCTCTGTTTTGCAGCTATAGGAAACGACAAATAAATTTGCCGTCTCCTATATATGGCTTTCGCGTATTGCCGCTATCCCGCGCTGCCTATGACAGAATGAAAAAAAGAAAGCAGGAAACGCTATGGAATTATTTTTAGAACAGCTTCCCATCGTCTTAAGAGCTTTGAATACGGGCTTTCTCCAGACACTTAAGCTCTTTTTTGTGACCCTGATCGGCGCCATTCCCCTGGGGCTGATCATCGCTTTTGGGTCCATGTCCAGATTCAAGCCCTTAAGTTATCTGGTGAAAATGATCGTGACGATCATTCGGGGGACGCCGCTGATGATCCAGTTGTTGATCGTATATTTCTTCCCGGGACTGGTCCTTGACAATCCCATCTGGGGGAGCGGAGAATCCGGGCGGTTTCTGGCGGCTTCGGTGGCTTTTATCATCAACTACGCCTGCTATTTTTCCGAAATCTACCGGGGCGGTATTCAGAGCGTTCCCATCGGCCAGCAGGAGGCGGGGCTGGTCCTTGGCATGACCAAGAACCAGATTTTCTTCCGGGTGACCCTGCTTCAGATGATCAAGCGTATCATTCCCCCCATGTCCAACGAGATCATTACTCTGGTGAAGGATACCTCCCTGTCGCGTATCATTTCCCTGCAGGAGATCATCTGGGCCGGACAGTCCTTTATGAGGGGCTCCCAGGGGATTTCCGGTGCCATCTGGCCGCTGTTCTTTACGGCCATTTATTACCTCATTTTCAACGGGATTCTGACGGTTCTTCTGGGCCGGCTGGAAAAGAAATTAAATTATTTCAGATAGGGAGGGCGAAGCATGCCAATATTAGAAGTCGAACACATATCGAAAGCCTTTGGGCGGACAGAAGTTTTAACGGATATCAGCTTTTCCCTGGAACAGGGGCAGGTGCTCTCCTTGATCGGTTCCTCGGGAAGCGGAAAGACCACGCTGCTCCGCTGTCTGAATTTCCTGGAGCAGCCGGACAACGGTGTGATTCGGGTAAACGGGGAAACCTTATTTGACGCCCAGGACCCTGCCACGCAGAAGGTGGCGGAAATACGGAAGAAACGGCTGCATTTCGGGCTGGTATTCCAATCCTTCAACCTGTTCCCTCAGTATACGGCCCGGGAAAATGTCATGCTGGCCAAGAAGCTTCTGGTGCAGGAGCAGCCGGATTTTAAGGCCCGAAAGAAGGAAATTTTCAGAGAGATTGAGGCGGAGGCCGATGAACTGCTTCGGCAGATGGGGCTTAGCGACCGAAGGGATAATTATCCCCATCAGCTCTCCGGGGGACAGTGCCAGCGAGTGGCCATTGCCCGGGCCCTGGCATTAAAGCCGGATATTTTATGTTTTGACGAACCCACCTCGGCCCTGGACCCAGAATTGACCGGAGAGGTTCTCAAGGTGATCAAGGGTCTGGCCGTGCAGAATACCACCATGATCATTGTAACCCATGAGATGGCCTTTGCCCGGGATGTGTCCAGCCAGGTGATTTTCATGGATGAGGGGCAGATTCTGGAGCAGGGAAGGCCGGATCAGGTGTTCAACCACCCCAGAGAGGAACGAACGAAACAGTTCCTGTCCCGATTTACGGAAGGGTAGACTTCGAAGAAGTTGGTTTCAAAAGGGAGCGCAGAATGCTAACGCCACATAAGGAAGTAATTTGAAAATACATCAAAATACAACTTTATGGGCGTTGCAAAGGCAGAAAGACAGCGCAGAAGGCAGAAATGCCTTTTACGCTGTATTTCTTTATGTGAAAGTAAACAAAATCATTATAAAACTCTCCTGCTACTATGCAGGAAGAGGTTGAGCGTATGCGAAAGCAAAATGTGAAAACATTGTTGAAAGCCATAAATAAAGTGGCAACTTTGCTAAAAGACGGCGGTAAGTTCAAAAAAAATTATAAAATCACCTAACCAGCCTTGGATTGTTTCGACTATATAGGCGTAACAATCATGATTGAAACGAAAAGGGCGCAAGATGAAAACAAACGAAACACTTAAATTACTTGATGACAAAGACTTTCTTGATAAGATATATCATTTTTCTTATCATAGGTGCAATACATCTTTTGAAGCTGAGGATCTATGTTCGGATATAGTTCTTGCAGTAATATCAGCCATACATAAACAAAAACGCATTGAAAACTTTTATGCCTTTGTATGGACTATTGCTCGTAGAGTTTATGCTGACTATCGCAAAAACAGAAATGCGGAACGCCAAGTATTTAGCATTGAAAACAGCGATTTGATTTTGGCATCTAAAGAAAATGAAATAGAAGAATTTATTGAGGAAGCAGCCGAAAAAGAACAAATAAGTAGAATTTTCAAGGAAATTGCCTTTTTGTCAAAGGCATATCGTGAAGTAATGGTAATGTTCTACATTGATGAGTTGAAGGTAAAAGATATTGCTACAAGACTTAATATCAATGAAACCACTGTGAAGCAACGCTTGTTTTCTGCGCGAAATTCAGTTAGAAAAGAGGTTGAAACTATGAGCGAAAGAACTTATGTATTAAAGCCTATCAAATTGGCTATTTCAGGAACCGGAAATCCCTGCGGCAATGATCCTCGATCTAAAACCGAAAGGATGTTTTCTCAAAACTTAATTTACTTGTGCAAAGACAAACCGAAGTCAGCTAAAGAACTGTCTGAGGAACTTTGTGTGCCTATGCCTTATATTGAAGAAGAATTAGAAATTCAATGTCACGGTGAAAACGGAAAATATGGTATGCTTCGCAAACTTGATAACGGCAAGTATGCAGTTAATATCCATTTGGTGGATTATAATGAGTACGACCAAGCCAACAAGATTTACGAAAAGCATTTACCTGAATTTTGTGAAGTTATTAAAAACACGCTGAAGCAGAATGAAGAAAAAATACTTTCTTTCCCTTATTTAAGCGAACAAAAAGATTCACGTTTCATTATGTGGTCTTTGATCTCAAGAACAGTTTGGGATTTTGAAGAAAGAATCAATAAAGTTCTTGCAGATAAATACTTTTCAGATATTGTTCCGGTTAATAGGACTTTTTCTTGTGTTGCAGTTGCGTATACAGATGAACAATATCCTGAATTTGATTTCTATGGTTGTGACGGTATTGACGCAACTTCAATCGGCGGGTATAAATCGGTGTTTGCGTCTAATATTTATGGTAAGCGTATTGATAAACACTTTCATTGTGGACACAACCTATCTCACGATCCCAAGCTCTTAATGGTACTCAGAGCCATTGGAGGAATTGCGATTGATGAACTGTCCGAAACGGAAAAAGAAATAGCTGCCAAAGCTCTTGAGTGCGGGTATCTTCGCAAGAATGGAAATATCATCGAACCCAAAATTATCGTGATTGACAGAAAAAATGATATGGACTTCTATAATCTTTCTTTTGATTTCAATAATGATATGGGAACGGTTGTTGAGCAAATTGCCGCCGAACTTTCTGTGTTTATGAGAACACACATTCCCGAACATCTGATGAACGAATATCAAATCTATACGAGCCTTATTGCAGGAGTCAGAATATTGGCAAAAGCAATCGAGGAATGTATTAACAAAGGTCTGCTTGTGGAACCTGAAAACAAGGTTGGAGCAGAAGGTGTACTGATGATTGTGGAACGATAAGTAATTACAGTAAAGGAAATTTTCATTTCCGTTCAGTCCTTCACCGCCCGCACCAGCAGCATCATGGGACGGCGCATTTCATCCGCCATGCCCGGAAGGCGCAGCCACTCTTTCGGGGGGCCTGCCTCTTCCACCACATCCAGCAGAAAACCGCAGTTCCGAAGGCCCATCAAAATCTGGGTCAGGGTGTGATGATATTTTGTCACCTCCTGTCCCAGAAAACGGGTGGTACGTTCTCCGGGATAATAATAATTATCTATGGCCCAGTACTTCGGCGTTCCGTCTTCTCCGTAAATCCAGTCCTGATTCAATCCGGCGGTGAAAACCGGATGTTCGATATTCAGAAGAAAAACGCCGCCCGGTTTCAATGTCTCATATATTTTGGCGTAGATTTTCTCCAAATGCGCAACGTAATGCAGCGCCAGGTTGGAGATCACACAATCATAGAACTCTTTCGGATAATCGTATTCTTCCAGGTTCCGGACGCGATAAGTAATGACCGGGGACGGATTCCGTTTTTTTGCTTCAGCTATCATCTTTTCACTGATATCCAGCCCCAGAACCTCAGCGGCTCCCTGGTCGGCGGCGTACCTGCTGTGCCAGCCGTAACCGCAGCCCAGGTCCAGCACCCGCCTGCCCCGCAAAGGTGGAAACAGTCTTTGAAACTGTCCCCACTCTCCGGCTCCGGCAAGGCCCTTTTTGCTGCGCTCCATCCGGGCATAGCTGTCAAAAAATTCCTGTTGGTCGTAAATGTTATTATTCTTCTCCATGAACACACCTAAAAAATACGCTGCACCGGTCATGCTCACCGGATACAACGTATTCTTCCTTCTTCTTATGATTCTGCCGCTTCCGGTTTCTCCACAGCGGCAACTGCCCCCTTCTGCATGGGGATACGGCAATTCTTATTGCTTCCGAATTCTACAATAATGGTATCGTCCGTGATATCAATCACAGTTCCGTAGAATCCGCTGGTGGTCAATACGGTATCCCCCACCTCCAGGGATTTCACCATTGCTTCCTTTTTCTTCTTCTCCTTATTCTGGGGACGAATCATAAAGAAATACATAAAAGCGAAAATAACTACCAGCCAGATAATCATACTACCAAAGGCCAGCGTTCCGCCGCCTGCTGCCTCACCTGTTGTGCTTGCCAAAATTGACATTTTCTCTTCCTCCTGAACTCTCATTTTCCTGTGTCACATACACACTATTATCATTCTACACAAAACCGGTACTTTGGGCAAGCTTTTTCCATTAATTTCATAATTTTTTTATTTTTGGAAAAAAGGAATCCCCTTTCGGAGAAAAAGCGCCCATGTCACGGTCTGTAGCATACCCTTCCAAAGCCTTTACAGCCGTCCCATCTGGCTCATACCGTACAGCTTCTCCGCCTTGTAAGCCGCAAACCGCCCCTCATCCAACGCATTTCGAATCTCCTCCATCATGGTATTGTAAAAATACAGATTGTGCAGCACGCAAAGCCGCATGCCCAGCATTTCCTTTGCCTTCAGCAGATGGCGGATATAGGCCCTGCTGTAATGCTGACAGGTGGGACACTGACATCCCTCCTCGATGGGCCGCATATCCTTCTCGTATTTCTGATTGAAGAGATTGATCTTCCCCTGGTTGGTATACAGATGTCCATGCCGTCCGTTCCGGGTAGGATATACGCAGTCAAAGAAATCCACGCCCCGCTCCACGCCCTCCAGAATATTGGCCGGCGTTCCCGCCCCCATCAGATAGGTGGGCTTCTCAAGGGGCAGATGAGGCACCACCGCATCTAAAATCCGGTACATTTCCTCGTGGGTCTCTCCCACCGCCAGGCCTCCGATGGCGTAGCCGTCCAAATCCATCTCCGAGATCCGTTTAGCATGGTCTATGCGGATATCCTCATAGATGGCCCCCTGGTTAATGCCAAACAGCATTTGCTGCTTATTGATGGTATCGGGAAGGCTGTTCAACCGCTTCATCTCTGCCTTGCACCGAGCCAGCCACCGGGTAGTCCGGGCCACGGAGTCCTCCACATAAGAGCGCTCCGCCACACTGGAAGGACACTCGTCAAAGGCCATGGCGATGGTGGAGCCCAGATTGGACTGGATCTGCATGCTCTCCTCCGGCCCCATAAAAATCTTATGCCCGTCAATGTGAGAGTTAAAATACACTCCCTCTTCCTTAATCTTCCTTAGCTTTGCCAGAGAAAACACCTGGAATCCGCCGGAATCCGTCAGAATCGGCTTATCCCACACCATAAATTTGTGAAGTCCTCCCAGCTCTTTGATCAGCTTATCCCCGGGCCGCACATGGAGGTGATAGGTGTTGGACAACTCCACCTGAGTTTTCAAGCCCTGTAAATCCTGGGTGGACACCGCCCCCTTGATGGCCGCCACGGTCCCCACATTCATAAACACCGGCGTCTCTATCACCCCATGTACCGTGTGAAATTCTCCTCGCTTAGCCCGGCCCTCCCGCTTTAACAATTTATACATCAACCATTCCCTCTTTCTTCCTTCTTACTCACAGCTTTTTTGCGGCTTTCCGCCGTTTTGGAAAATGCTGCCCTTCTTTTCTTCTCACTATCAGTGAACACTAGCATATTTTCCGGCCTTTTTCAAGTGTTTTTCCGAAAATTCATGCGGCCTCCCCTATTTTTCCCCTTCGCTCTGGAAATGGTAGAAAATTCCGACGCTTTATGGTATACTAGTTTCTACTTGGCGAGGTGTTTTTGAGCCTAGTAGAACTAATACCTGGCCACTTAGCGAATTGGGATCGCAGGCAAACAATAAGCTTAGTGGACATGGTACACCGCTTCCACACAACACCAAAGCAGAAAGGACAACACCAATGGCAGGTTCAACACTTGGAACACAATTTAAAATCACCACTTGGGGAGAATCCCACGGGCCGGGAATCGGCGTGGTCATCGACGGCTGTCCCGCAGGCCTTCCCTTAAACGAAACGGACATACAGACCTACTTAAACCGCAGAAAACCGGGGCAGTCCCGCTACACCA
>CALWLN010000100.1 GCA_944381535.1 uncultured Lachnospiraceae bacterium | reverse complement strand
GCTTCGCTCATGGCTCCCATGGCCGTCTGACCCACATTGGCCGTAAGAGGGTCAATGGGGGATTGACTGACCAGAAAAAAAGTCGCCACGCTGACCCCCGCCACCAGCAGCAATCCCCGCAGCAGCTGTCTCACAAAAAATCCTGTCTTAGTTCTCATGCGTTTTCCAACTCCATGTATCCACATTTTTACTGATCTATTCCCAGCTCCACTTGTCCACATTGTTGATGATCGACCACCCGTGTCCGTGGGGATGAATCTTCTGCTCCGCAATGGTAAGGCCCTCCCGAACAAAATACAGGTGTTTTACATTACACAGCCATATCCAGGGAACGTCCCCCTCCTGGGTAATGCCGGTGCTGCCGTCCCACTGGGCTTTCTGCCAAAGTTCGTAGGATTCCTCCAGGTCATTGCTCATAAGCGCCTGGTCCATATAGGCGTCCACAGTCTCATTGCGGTAGGGCGAATACTGGGCGTACCCATCCTCCATGCTATGATAGAGATTGTAAAGCTCCATGGGTGTGTGAGCGCCCCAGCCCCAGACCATGGCCTGACTCTGGGCTCTGTCGTAGGCGGTATCCCATCCCACAGCCTCCGTGGTCACCTCTATCCCCAACTCCGCCAGCTGATTTTTTACTTCCTCCGCAAGGGCCTGGCGCACGGAATCCTCCGGGTCAAAAAGAATGGTGAAGGCAGCCTGCGCGCCGTCCTTTTGCCGGACGCCGTCCCCGCCCGGCGTCCATCCTGCCTCCTCCAACAGGCTGACCGCCTCCTGGCGGTCATAGGAAACCTCCGCCGCCTCCTGGTACCAGGGCAGGTTGTCACAGACGCTGTAGGCAGGTGTCCCGTATCCCAGCAGAACGTTGTCAATCAATTTTTCCCGGTCAATGCCGATATTGATGGCGCGGCGTACATTGACATCACTTAAGAAATCATTTCCAACGGTAAGCCCATCTATTTCTTCTTCCGGAATTGCGGGAAGGTTCAGTCCCCGGTTATCCACCGTGTCCACCTCAAAAAGCTGATAGCCGGAAAGTTCCTGGGAAGCGTAGAGGGACGCCGTGTGGGCCACATCCACCTCCCCCGCCATGGCGGCCGCCAAAGCGGCGTCCTCGGTCATAAACAAAATCGTAACCCGTTTCATCCGGGGCTGTTCCCCGTAGTAGTCCGGGTTTGCCTCCAGGATCACCTGCTGCCCCCTGTCCCACTGTACCAGCCTGTACCGGCCGGAGCCGATGGGGTTGCTGCCGTAATTTTCATCATAGGCGTGCTCCGGCACGATTCCCACATTTGCCATGGTGTAGGCCCAGATAGAATAAGGCCGGTTCAGACGAAATTCCACCTGGGTATCGTTTAAGGCAACCGCCTCGCTGAACATGGAAAAATCATTGGCCGTACTGTTGTCTCTGCACTGATTATAGGTAAAGGCCACATCCTCTGCCGTCAAAGGCTCTCCGTCGGTGAATTTCACATCCTCCCGAATGGTGACGGTCCAGACCAGTCCGTCCTCACTGACCTGGTAGTCTGTGGCCAAATCCTTTTCTATCTCCAGATTCTCATTGGTGACTACCAGGGTGCTCTGAATCAAAGGCTCGTGGACATGCTCCCCAGCGCCCCAGCCATAGACCGGGTCAAAGCCCGCCTCCGGCTCCGAGGTGGTGGGCATGGTGACGATCACGGAATCATTTTTCTCAGAGTTTCCGCTTTCTCCGCTGTTTTCCTCATTGGCAGTCCGGTTCCCGGTTTCGCCGGTTCCGTTCTCCGCTTCCTGGCCGGCGTTTCCGCAGCCCGCCAGAATTCCTGCCATAAAACTTGCTGCCAGCAGCAGACTTAACATTTTTCTTCTCATTGCGATTCCTCCTGTTATTCTTCCTTTCGTGGCTAGAAATTCCTTGTAACAAAAAAGGCAAGACTCTCTCTTCCCGAGAGATATCTCACCTTCCTGGTAAATTCAACATAATTTATTTTTTCTTGTATGAGAGTTTCGCAGATGAAACTCTCTCTTTGCAGAGAATTGCTTTCCGCAACCATTTTTATGCTTCTGCATAATTCCGTCTGGTTTCAACCAGGCTCTGTGGATTGCAATTCAACTCTCCCACACTACAACATATCCGCAATTTTAATAACAAAATCCTCAAAAACGCATACCGGGATTTCATCCTCAAAGCCGTATTGTCCCGTCATCTCATCATATTCAAAATCATATACATTCACATTTTCTTTTGCCGGATTTACAATCCAATATTCCCGCACTCCGGCAGTACGATATTTGAAAAGCTTAAGACCATAGTCCATACGCTGTGTGCTTGGAGAAACAATCTCAATAATCCAATCCGGCGCCCCACTACAGCCCTTGTCCGTAAGTTTGCTTTTGTCACAGATAACAGAGATATCCGGCTCCACATAATTCATATCATCTTCATTCAAAAACACCGCAAATGGAGAAGGATAAATCTTACAGGAACCGTTTTTTCTTTTGATATAATTCTGGATTTCAAAGGATAGCTGCATCACGAGCTCCTGATGCATCCGGTTAGGCGGCGCCATCATATACATCTGACCGTCAATCAGTTCTGCCCGTTGTCCCTCCGGAAGCGCATATATATCCTCAGTGGTGTAAGTATTTGGTTTCAATAATGCCATGAAATCCCCTCCTTTTTATCCCCCATACATACAAAGTATACCGGATTTGAAAAATCTGTAAACAAAAGAAATACAAAGCTGTTTCACACCAGCCTCTCAATCTCCTCCATGGCCTGTTCCACCAATTTCCCCATGGACAGTTCCGCCACGCCCACCACAATATTGTCGCACTGGTTCACCGGAAGCAGGATCCGTTTGGCACCGCTCTGGCCCACAGCCGCCGCCATGGCCGGCGTCACCTCACCCATCATGGAATCGGCAATGACAATGCCCACAGGCCCCAAAATAATATCCGCCTTCTTGCAGCATACGATCACCGGATTCTCCCCGGTGGCTCCGCTGTCTGCTCCGGCCTTCAGCATGGCTGTGGTGGCCGCCGCATTGGTCCCCACCGCCAGCACATGGAACCGGGGAAATCTTGCCTTGATGGCCGCCACCAGCTGCCTTCCCATGCCGCCGCCCTGGCTGTCAATCACCAAAATATTCATGTGCTCCCTCCTACAAACTGTTCAAAAGCCCCTCAATGCCCTCTTCCCGGAAAATATCCTTGTAATAGCCGATCTCATTTTGAATCAGACTGTCTATCACCTGCATACCCAAAAGTTCTACCGGCGCTTTGTCATCGGTCAGAAGATAGGGGCCCTTCTCATAGGCCACAAGGTTCCCATAGGCTCCCTCCAGCATGTTGCCAAGTTCCTCGTCCCTCAACAGCGCCATATTCTCCTGGGCCTTCTTCAGCATGTCCGGGTCACTTCCGGCAAACAGCTCCCGGTTGGTGGTTCCGCTGACGTCCACTGTGTAGACATAGGGGAACACTGAGGCAATGGTATCCGCCAGATAGTCGTTGATGTTGCCCTCCTCATTGGAGTGCATATTCATA
>CALWLN010000099.1 GCA_944381535.1 uncultured Lachnospiraceae bacterium | reverse complement strand
GAACTGGGTGACCTTAAGCGATGAATATGAGTGTTTTTACTGTGTGGTGGATCTCCATTCCATCACTGTGCGCCAGGACCCGGCGGAGCTTCGAAAACGCGCCCGGAATCTTCTGATGTTATATATTGCGGCGGGACTGGATCCTAAGAAAAACTGCCTCTACTATCAGTCCCACGTCTCCGGCCATGCGGAGCTGTCCTGGATCTTAAGCTGTTACACTTACATGGGCGAATTAAACCGCATGACCCAGTTCAAGGACAAGGCCAGGAAGCATGCGGACAACATCAACGCCGGTCTTTTTACCTACCCGGTGCTGATGGCGGCGGATATTCTGCTGTTTCAGTCGGATGTGGTTCCGGTGGGAATCGACCAGATGCAGCATTTGGAGATTACCAGGGATATTGCGGGACGGTTCAACTCCATTTACGGGGACGTGTTCACCGTGCCGGAGGCTTACATCGGCAAGACGGGAGCCAAGATCATGAGCCTCCAGAATCCGGAGAAGAAGATGTCCAAGTCCGACGAGAATCCCAACGCCAGCATTTATCTCATGGATGATCCGGACACGATCATCCGGAAATTCAAGCGGGCAGTCACCGATTCCGAGGCCAGGATCTGCTACAGTGATGAGCAGCCGGGGGTTAAGAACCTGCTTGAGATTTACTGTACCTTAAGCGGCAAGACGCCCGATACGGCGGTAAAGGAATTTGAGGGCAAGGGCTACGGGGAGCTGAAGCTGGCGGTGGGAGAGACCGTGGTGGATGCCCTTCGGCCGGTGCAGGAGGAATTTGCCCGTCTATCCAAGGATAAGGCTTACATTGACGGGATTATCAAGGAAAATGCCGAGAAGGCTAACTACTATGCCAACAAGACTTTGAGGAAGGTCCAGAAGAAGGTGGGCTTCCCGGAGAGAATCCGGTAAGCTTTCGCCCTGGCGGCAGGTTTACGCTTCGCTTCGATCGGTGCTTGCGGAAATAAATCCAGTGGGAAAGGCACTTCAAAGGCTGATTTTACATAGAATGTAATAAATCAGCTTAGAGGTGCTTTTTTGAAAACTTTTTTGCCTCCCTTAAGCCCCAAAGAAGAAAAACTGTATCTGGAAAAGATGAATGACGGTGACCTTGAGGCGAGATATGTCCTGATTGAACGAAACCTCCGGCTGGTGGCCCATGTCTGTAAGAAGTACCAGAATGGGGAGGAGGACATGGAGGATTATATCTCCATCGGAACCATCGGCCTTATCAAAGCCATCTCTACCTTTGACCATAAAAAAGGAAACCGCCTGGCCACCTATGCGGCCCGCTGTATCGACAACGAACTTCTGATGTATCTTCGAACCCGGAAAAAGACGGCCCGGGAGATTTCCCTCTACGAGCCCATCGGCACCGACAAAGAGGGCAATCAGATCAATCTTCTGGACATTGTGGAGAGCGACGAGAAGGACGTGCTGGAGGCCATTGAACTGAGCGGCAATATGAAACGCCTCTACCAGTACATCCCCAAGGTGCTGTCCGGGCGGGAGCGGGAGATCATCATGTTACGCTACGGGCTCTACAATCACAAACCGGTGACACAACGGGAAATCGCCGACAAAATCGGTATTTCCCGTTCTTACGTCAGCAGAATTGAAAAGCGGGCGTTGGAGAAGCTGAAACGGGAATTTGAAAAATAGCTGTGACTTTTCGTATGGCCGCATTGTGATTTTGCTGATAAATTTTCGAAAACCGGTTGAAAATTTTCCCCACTGTGGTAAAATAACCTTATCTATTTTATCCTTCAATTTCCCCGAAAGTACGACGAAGAACAGGAAAAAATGTATAGTGTAATCGCGACAGCGGCAGTACACGGAATAGCCGGTATGATCGTCAAGGTAGAGACCGACGTAACAAACGGTATGCCGGAATTTGAGATGGTAGGGATTCTCTCCTCGGAGGTGAAGGAGGCCAGGGCGCGTATCCGGGCCGCCATCCATAATACCGGCTTTTTGCTGCCGCCGAAAAAAGTAACGGTCAATTTGGGTCCCGCAGATGTGAGAAAGAGCGGAACCGGTTTTGATCTGCCCATTGCCCTGTCGGTGCTGGCAGCCTACGGACTGCTGGAAAGCGAAGCCTGTGCCGGCACCTTGTTTACAGGGGAGATTGGATTGAGCGGACGGCTGCGCCCGGTGAGAGGGATTCTTCCCATGGTGCTGACGGCCCGGGATCATGGCTACACCCATGTGGTGATACCAAAGGAGAACGAGGCGGAAGCCTGCATGGTGAAGGGGATGAACATTCATCCGGCAAAGACCTTATGGGAGGTCATCTCCTGGCTGAAAGGGGAGAGGACCTTAGAGCCGGGGCCTATTAATATAGAAGAAACCGGTTCGCCGCAGGAGGAGCCGGTGGATTTCTCCCGGATCAACGGACAGCGGGTACTGAGGAGAGCCTGTGAGGTGGCTGCTTCGGGTATGCACAATCTTCTGATGGTGGGACCGCCGGGAGCGGGGAAGACCATGGTGGCCAGGGCTTTGCCGGGAATTCTGCCAAAACTGACGGAAGAAGAACGGATGGAGCTGGCACGCATTTACAGTGTCAGCGGCAGGTTTGAGGAGCGAAGGAGCAATCTGTATGCCAGGCCCTTCCGGTCACCTCATTATTCCGTCACTGCCACAGCCCTGGTGGGAGGCGGAAGGGTGGCCCAGCCCGGAGAGATCAGTCTGGCCCACAAGGGAATCCTTTTTCTGGACGAGCTTACCGAATATCAGAGGCCGGTGCTGGAGCAGCTGCGTCAGCCCCTGGAGGAGCGCAAGGTACGGCTGGCGCGGGTCAGCGGCACCTACTGTTATCCGGCGGACTGTATGCTGGTGGGGGCCATGAATCCCTGCGGCTGCGGCTACTACCCGGACAAGAACAAATGCGCCTGTACTCCGGGCGATATCCGCCGGCATTTAAGGAAGGTCAGCCGGCCGCTCCTGGACCGGATGGACATGTCTGTGGAGGTCCCCAGAGTGAAGATGAGCGAGCTTACCGGGAGCGGAGAAAACGAAAGCTCTCAGGCAATCCGGTCCAGGGTGGAGAAGGCGGTGGAACTACAGGAGAGACGGTACGGTCAGGAAAATTTCCGCTATAACAGCCGGATTCCTGCGGATAAAATCGATACCTATTGTCCCATGGAGCCCGGCGCCAGGAAACAGATCGCCCGGGCTTACGAGCAGTTAAACTTGAGCGCCCGGGCTTACCACCGGCTGATCCGGGTGGCGCGTACCATTGCGGATCTGTCGGAAAGCGACTTGATCTCAGAATCCCATATGCGGGAGGCCCTGCTCTATCGGACCATGGACGAAGCCGTATGGAGGTGACCGGCATGGATTATCGGTTTTGGTTCGCCAACGCGCCCGGCATAAGCGATGCGGAAAAACGAAAGCTTCTGCATATTTTCGGACGGGAAGAGGAACTCTTTTCTTTGTCGGAGAATCAGGTGGAAAAGCTGGAACTCTTATCTCCCAGGGCAAGGGAAGCGCTTCTTGCGGCTCAGAGAGACAAAAGCTGGCAGGGAAAGCGCAAGACGCTCCTGGAGCAGGGGGTGTCCCTGGTCTGCTGGCGGGACAAGGAGTACCCGGAGAAGCTTAAGAATCTTTACGACCCGCCTTACTGCCTCTATGTGAAAGGAAAGCTTCCGCCCCAGGAGCAGAAAACGGTAGCTCTGGTGGGAGCCAGAAGCTGTTCTGACTATGGCAGGGCCGCTGCGGAAACCATCGCAAGGGAACTGGCCGTGCACGGGGTGGGTGTGATCAGCGGGATGGCGTACGGTATCGACGCCGCTGCCCACCAGGGAGCCCTCAGGGCAGCGGAGCGTTCCGGCAGTCCATTGGGAATCTTCAGGGCGGCGGAGAGTTCCGGCAGTCCCCGGGAAGCTCTTTCGGGTCACGACAATGGCGGCGAATCCCCTGTTTTTGATACCATAGGCTCCACCTACGCTGTTTTAGGCTGCGGCGTGGACGTCTGTTACCCCGCGGCCCACCGACGCCTTTATGAGCAGATGATCCGTACGGGCGGCGTTATCTCCGAGGCTCCTCTGGGGTGTCCTCCCCTGCGACATCTTTTTCCCAGACGCAACCGTATCATCAGCGGCCTTTCCGACGCTGTTGTGGTGGTGGAGGCCCGAAAGAGGAGCGGCTCTCTGATTACGGCGGACTGTGCCCTGGAACAGGGGAAGCTGGTGTACGCCGTGCCCGGAAGAATCAGCGATGAGTTAAGCTACGGCGCCAACTGGCTGTTGTCCCAGGGGGCTTTTGTGCTGTATTCCGTCCGGGAATTTTTAAAGGATTTAGGGGTGGAAAAGACGGAGCCGGAAAAATTTATGGAAAATTCACTTGAAAAAAATGAAAGGTTGGTGTATAGTGTTCTGGATTTCACACCGAAACATTTAGAGACGCTTCTGGTGGAGACGGGACTTGATTTTGACGGTATTCTTAAGGTCCTGTACCGCCTGACGGAGCTTGGGTGCGCAAAGGAAATTCATCAAAATTATTATATAAAGTCCAAAGTGGATAGTTAAGGAGTATAGATATGGCGAAGTATCTTGTGATCGTGGAATCACCCGCGAAAGTAAAGACCATCAAGAAATTTTTAGGAAAGAATTATGAGGTGGCGGCCTCCAATGGCCATGTCCGTGATATGCCAAAGAGCCAGCTGGGGTTCGATGTGGAGAATGATTATGAGCCCAAGTACATTACCATTCGCGGAAAGGGCGAGATTCTGGCCAAGCTTCGCAAGGAAGTGAAGAAAGCGGATAAGGTCTATCTGGCAACGGACCCGGACCGTGAGGGGGAAGCCATTTCCTGGCACCTGTCCCAGGCCCTAAAGCTTGATAAGGATAAGATGTACCGCATCAGCTTCAACGAGATCACGCAGAATGCGGTAAAAGCCTCCTTGAAGCAGCCAAGGGATATCGATATGGATCTGGTGAATGCCCAGCAGGCCCGGCGTATGCTGGACCGCATGGTGGGCTACCGGATCAGTCCTCTTCTGTGGGCCAAGGTAAAGCGGGGATTAAGCGCCGGCCGGGTCCAGTCCGTGGCTCTTCGCATCATCTGCGACAGGGAGGAGGAGATCAACGCTTTCATTCCTGAGGAATACTGGACCCTTACGGCGTTTCTCTCCGTGCCCGGAGAGAAAAAGCTTCTGGAGGCTAAATTTTACGGGGACAAGGATGGAAAGCAAAACATCAATTCCAAACAGGAACTGGACGCTGTTTTAAAGGAACTGGAGGGAGCGGCCTATCAGGTGATGGATGTAAAGAAAAGCGAGCGTACCAAAAAGGCGCCCCTGCCCTTTATCACCAGCACGCTCCAACAGGAGGCGGCAAAGACACTGAATTTTTCCACCCAGAAAACCATGCGTCTGGCCCAGCAGCTCTATGAAGGAATCGATATTAAGGGCCAGGGAACCGTGGGTCTTATCACCTACTTAAGGACAGACTCTGTTCGAATCTCCGAGGAGGCGGACGTAGCGGCCAGAAGCTATATAAAGGCGCAGTACGGCGAGAAGTATGTGTCCCAGGCGGAAAATACAAGGAAGGGCGGCAATAAGATTCAGGACGCCCATGAGGCCATCCGTCCCTCGGATGTGACCAGAACGCCGGTGTTGGTGAAGGAATCCTTAAGCCGGGACCAGTTCCGGCTGTATCAGCTGATCTGGAACCGTTTTGTGGCCAGCAGGATGAGCCCGGCTGTCTATGAGACTACTTCCATCAAGATCGGTGCGGGGGACTACCGTTTCAGCGTGGCAGCCTCCAAGGTGGTCTTTGACGGTTTTATGTCTGTCTATACCAGCGATGAGGATGAGAAGGGTGAGAACAACGTGCTCTTAAAATCTTTGGACGTCAATACAAAACTGAAATTGAAGGAGCTGGAGGAGAAGCAGCACTTTACCCAGCCCCCGGCCCACTATACGGAGGCTTCCCTTGTAAAGACATTGGAAGAGCTCGGCATCGGACGCCCCAGCACCTATGCCCCCACCATTACCACCATTTTAGCCAGGCGGTATGTGGTGAAGGAGAATAAGAACCTGTACGTGACCGAGCTTGGAGAGGTGGTTAATTCCATCATGAAGGAGGCGTTCCCCACCATTGTGGACGAACGGTTTACGGCCAATATGGAGTCCCTCCTGGACAAGGTGGAGGAAGGAACCGTAAACTGGAAAACCATCGTCAGCAATTTTTATCCGGATCTGGAAAAAGCCGTTCAGGCAGCTGAGAAGGATTTGGAAAAGGTAAAAATCGAGGATGAGGTGACGGATGTAGTCTGTGACCTCTGCGGGCGGAACATGGTGATCAAGTACGGCCCCCACGGACGCTTCCTTGCCTGTCCCGGCTTCCCGGAGTGCAAGAACACCAAGCCGTACCTTGAGAAGATCGGTGTACCCTGTCCCAAGTGCGGCAAAGAACTGGTGCTTAAGAAAACGAAAAAAGGCAGAAAATATTACGGCTGTGAGGATAATCCCACCTGCGACTTTATGTCCTGGCAGAAGCCTTCCAAAGAAAAATGTCCCAACTGCGGCGGCTACATGCTGGAAAAGGGCAATAAACTGGTATGCGCCGATGAGGCCTGCGGCTATGTAAGTGAAAAAAAGAAATAAATTATCTGAAAAGTCCCCGATGTTTCTGGGTCTGCGGGTGTGCCGTTTACAGAAACACCGGGGATATTATGGGCGCTCTTACTTTTCACGGGGTGGGGAAATATACAACTGATAAAGCTGTTTTCACAGGAGGTTTGAACTTTTTTAGCTTTTGACTGGAACGTAGCCCTGGATGGCGCATTTGTTATAAGCAGACCATGGAAAGACGCCGGCACTTGGCGAACCGACCGTTTACGGGCGGCGAGCCTAGTACCGCTGCG
>CALWLN010000098.1 GCA_944381535.1 uncultured Lachnospiraceae bacterium | reverse complement strand
GATTGCCCTCTACTGTGTGAACATGCTGCTCGCGACGGTGAAGGAGCAGTCCACTCCCTACACCAGACCCCTTTCCAGCGTCAACAAGGCGGCGCTGCTTCCCAGTCTGGGATTGGAACGTTTTTTTTCGAAAAACGAGTTTGTGACTCTGGGACTTCCGCTGGCGGTATTGGTGGCGGTGCTGGTATGGATTCCCCTGGAAAAGACAAAATTCGGCTATGAACTGAAGGCAACCGGTCTGAATAAGTATGCGGCCAGATACTGCGGGATGAAGGAAAAGCGGAACCTCATCGTAACCATGATGATCTCCGGCGGATTGGCGGGGCTGGGGGCGGGTATTTTCTATCTGTGCGGTATCGAGCAGTGGATGGTGCAGCAGACCAGCGTCCCGGCCATGGGCTTTAACGGCATCGCAGCGGCGTTTCTGGGGGGATTAAACCCCATCGGAACCATATTTTCCTCCTACTTTATCCAGCACATCACAAGCGGTGGAACCTATGTGGATACCAGCATGTACTGTGCGCAGATTTCCGATCTGATTTCCGCGTTTATCATTTACCTGTGCGGTTTTGTTCTTTTCTTTAAGCTTTGGCTGAACCGGCTTCTGGAAAGAAGAGATAAACGGCTGTCCGAAAAGCAGGAAGGAGGGAACGCTTAATGTTGTTATTGATTCAATATACCTTGATTTTTGCGTCGGTTCTGGTGCTTGTGGCGCTGGGCGGGTGTTTTTCCGAACACGGCGGCGTGATCAATATCGGTCTTGAGGGAATCATGGTGATGGGAGCTTTGGGAGGCGCCCTCATGATGAAATATGTTCCCTCCGGCATGGCGGCGCCTTTAATTATCTTGCTTGTAACCCTGGCAAGTGTTATGATAGGAATGGTATTCTCCTTAGCTTTAGGCGTTGCGGCCATAAAATTCAAGGCGGACCAGACGCTGGTGGGAACGGCGTTAAATCTTATGGGCCCGGCGGCGGCAGTGGTTCTGGTGAGAGCCATCAACATGTCGGAAAATGTTGACAACGTCTCCACCACGGTGGTTTACGGGGAAGCGAAGAAAGCCTTTATCATGAACATTGGAAAATTTGAATTCAACTGGTTCATGCTGATCGCCTTTCTGGTGTTGATTGCTTCCTATATTGTGATGTACAAGACAAAATTCGGCCTGCGGCTCTGTGCCTGCGGCGAGCATCCCCAGGCGGCGGACTCGGTGGGAATCAACGTATACCGGATGCGCTATGCCGGCGTGCTCATTTCCGGAGCTCTGGGCGGACTTGGCGGACTGGTGTACATCACTGCGGGCGTCAGCGAGTGGAAGTTTGAAAACGGTGTGGCAGGCTTCGGGTTTCTGGCTCTGGCCGTTATGATCTTCGGACAGTGGAAGCCCGTTAACATTGGGCTGGCAGCCCTTTTGTTCGGTCTGTTCCGGGCGCTTTCCAATGTCTACACGGGATTTGACACTTTGGTGGCGCTGAAGCTTCCAAGCACTCTTTACAACATGCTTCCGTACATGATCTCTCTGCTGGTGCTGGTATTTGTTTCCAAGAAATCCAGGGCGCCAAAGGCGGAAGGGATTCCCTACGACAAGGGGCAGCGATGAGAGAGGACGGTGCCAGACATCTCACTTCCGGAACAGGGGCAGCGTCGGATGGCGGTGTAAAGAAAGTCCTCTCTGGACAGGCAGGATATGGTCTCGGAGGAGAATAGCCAGTGTACATATGATTTGAATGAGAAAAAGGAGGAGAGATACGATGAAAAATTATTCAGAGGACGCCAGCAGACAGTATCATATTCAGGTGGCGGAGGGCGAAGTGGGCCGCTATGTGATTCTGCCCGGAGACCCCAAACGGTGTGTGAAGATTGCCCAGTATTTTGAGAACCCGGTGTTGATTGCCGACAACCGGGAATATGTGACCTATACCGGAACTCTGGACGGCGTGAAGGTCAGCGTCACCTCCACTGGAATCGGCGGCCCCTCCGCCTCCATCGCTATGGAGGAGCTGTACCGCTGCGGCGCGGACACCTTTATCCGTATTGGAACCTGCGGCGGTATGCAGACTCAGGTAAAGAGCGGGGATGTGGTGGTGGCGACGGGAGCCATCCGCATGGAGGGGACCAGTCGGGAGTATGCGCCCATAGAATTTCCGGCGGTGGCGGACCTGACCGTGACCAATGCCCTGGTGGCGGCGGCCCGGGAAAAAGGGTATCCCTTACACACGGGAGTGGTTCAGTGCAAGGACGCCTTCTACGGGCAGCATGAGCCGGAGACCAAGCCGGTGAGTTATGAACTGATGAATAAGTGGGAGGCCTGGAAGCGGCTGGGCTGTCTGGCTTCCGAGATGGAGTCCGCGGCGCTGTTTATCGTGGCAAGCTATCTGCGGGTGCGGGCCGGCTCTTGCTTTCTGGTGGTGGCAAACCAGGAGAGGGAGAAGCTGGGACTGGAAAATCCGGTAGCCCACGATACGAGCATGGCCATACAGGTGGCTGTGGAGGCCATCCGCAGGCTGATTCGCGAGGACCGGGAAAATGGAAGATAACGGGAGGACAACTATGAACGCAAGTGAAATTTTAAAGCATGTGGATCACACGCTGCTGCTTACGACGTCTACCTGGCCGGAGATAAAGCAGATATGCGATGACGCGATGAAATACCGGACGGCTTCCGTGTGCATTCCGCCCAGCTTTGTGAAGGAGGCGGCCGACTATGTGCAGGGGAAAATGCCGGTCTGCACGGTCATCGGCTTTCCCAACGGATACGCCACCACGAAAACCAAGGAGTTTGAGACCGGGGACGCCATTTTAAACGGCGCCGCCGAGATTGATATGGTCATTAATCTGGGCTGGCTGAAAGAGAAAAAATATGATATGATTGAGGAAGAGATTCGCACTCTGAAGGCGGTCTGTGAGGAGAAGATTTTAAAGGTCATTATCGAGACCTGTCTGCTCACCGAGGAAGAAAAAATCAGAATGTGCGAAATCGTCACCGACGCCGGGGCGGACTATATCAAGACTTCCACAGGATTTTCCACAGCCGGGGCAACCTTCGAGGACGTGGCATTGTTTGCCAGGTATATTGGCCCCGGGGTGAAGATCAAGGCTGCCGGCGGGATCGCCTCCCTTGAGGACGCGGAGAAGTTTCTGGCTCTGGGGGCGGACCGGCTGGGAACCAGCCGGATTATCAAGCTGGTGAAAAATGAGGAGGCTTCCGGGTATTGATCGGAAGAAAAATGTATGGATAGATTATTGGTAGAGCAACTGATCGAGACAGCCATCCGGCAGTTGGAATTTTCCTACACCCCTTACTCCGGCTTTAAGGTGGGAGCGGCCCTTCTTGCCGGAAACGGGGCTGTTTACACTGGCTGCAACATTGAGAATGCGGCCTACACGCCCACCAACTGCGCGGAGCGCACCGCCTTTTTCAAGGCGGTCAGCGAGGGCGTCAGGGAATTTGAGGCTATCTGCGTGGTGGGCGGCAAGAACGGTATTTTGACGGAGTACGCCGCGCCCTGCGGGGTGTGCCGCCAGGTGATGATGGAGTTCTGCGACCCGGAGACCTTTCGGATCATTCTGGCCACCGACAGGGAACATTACGATATCTATACCTTGAAGGAACTGTTGCCCTTAGGCTTCGGGCCGGCGAACCTTAAATAGGCGTAGAAATCACAATACCGTGGAGCAAATTGCCGTGAAACCGGCATTAGGAGAGCGAAATGAAAAAATATAAGAGAATTTTTGTAATTGTCCTGGATTCCCTGGGCATTAGGGCTATGCCAGATTCCGCCCGGTTCGGGGATATTGGCGTGGATACCTTCGGACACATTTTGGATACCGTGGGTACTCTGGATATTCCCAATTTAAAGGAACTAGGTATGTTGAACCTCCATCCGGCGGGAACCATGGAGGGCGTAGAGAATCCTCTGGGACGTTATACCCGTCTGGGCGAGAAGAGCAACGGCAAGGATACCATGACCGGCCACTGGGAGATGATGGGAATCCGGACGGAGAAGCCATTTCAAACCTTTACGGACACAGGCTTTCCTCCGGAACTGATTGCGGAGTTGGAAAAGCGGTGCGGGAAGCGGGTCATTGGCAACAAGAGCGCCAGCGGCACGGAGATTATCGAGGAGCTGGGTGAGGAAGAGATTCGGACGGGGGCCATGATCGTCTATACGTCGGCGGACTCGGTGCTGCAGATATGCGGAAACGAGGAGACCTTTGACCTTCAGAACCTGTACCGCTGCTGCGAGATCGCAAGGGAAATTACCATGAAGGACGAATGGCGTGTAGGACGTGTTATCGCAAGACCTTATGTGGGCAGGAAGAAGGGGGAATTCAAGCGCACCAGCAACCGCCGGGATTACGCTTTAAAGCCCACCGGCCCCACCGCGCTGAACGCCTTGCGGGAAGCGGGACTGGACGTCATCGGCGTGGGCAAGATTTACGACATCTTCTGCGGAGAGGGCATTGCGGAGACGTATCACTCCGAAAGCTCCGTCCACGGCATGGAGCAGACCATTGAAATCTGCGAACAGGATTTTCAAGGCTTATGTTTTGTGAATCTGGTGGATTTCGATGCCCTGTGGGGACACCGGAGAGACCCGCAGGGGTACGGACGGGAAATTGAGAAATTTGATAAGAACCTGGGAATATTGATGGAGAAGCTTAGAGAGGACGACCTGTTGATTCTGACAGCGGACCACGGAAATGATCCCACCTACAGCGGTACCGACCATACCAGAGAGTACGTGCCCTTTATCGCCTATGCCAGGAGCATGGGGAAAGGCGGGCCTATAGAGCCGGAGGATACCTTCGCCACAATCGGCGCTACGGTTGCGGAAAATTTCGGCGTGGCCATGCCGGAGGGAACTATTGGTACTTCCATTTTGAGCAAATTACAGGAGGAATTGCGTGGATAGCAAATCTGTAAACAGTGTACTGCCCTTTGCTAGGGCCATTGACAGTTCCAGGAGAGATCAGTTTGAGGAATATTTTCGAACGGCCCCTCTGTGGATACTGGACGCGTTTCAGGTGGAGGAACTGGAGAAAGGAGTCACCTTTGTGCGGGAGAACGATCCGGCGGACACCATATTTTTTGTGGCAAAGGGGCTGATAAAGGCCACGGACTACCGTATTTTTGGGGTGTCCTATGATTTTATGACCTTTAACAGGGTTCACGCCTTCGGTGGCATGGAGTTCATCATGGATCTGGACGTGTATCGGACGACCCTGCGGACGGTGACCAAATGCACGGTGGTCAAGATTCCCCGGGCCAAATTTGAAAAATGGATGTATTCGGATATCAAGGCTTTAAAGCATGAGTCCAAGTTGGTGGGAGAATATCTGCTGGAGGAAAGCAGAAATAACCGGCTGTTCCTTTTCATGCAGGGGTCGGACCGACTGGCGCTGCTGCTTGTGGAGCGGCATGAGCGGCACAGCAAGAACGGCGTACTGCGGGTGACGGAGGGCCGCCAGGGCCTGGCGGACGAGACGGGGCTATGCGTGAAAAGTATCACCCGGGCGGTGAAGAAATTTGGCGACGACGGGCTGCTGACCAAGGAGGGCAACCGGATCATCATTGACCGGGAGCAGTACGAGGAATTAAAAAAGGTGGTTTCTCTGAAGATTGACAGAGGAATTTGAAAGATATAGCAAATGACAGAAAGAAAACATTTATGACGTTTCCTATCATTTTGCCTTCCATGAAGCGAACAGTAGTCATCATTTACTAATAGAAAGAAGGAATACAGCTATGAATGAAATGTACAGAAAACTTCAGACCTGCTTAAACAGCGTGCGGGAAAAGACAGACTTCAAACCGGAGGTGGCTCTGATCCTGGGTTCCGGCCTGGGCGATTACGCCGAGGGGATTCAGATGGAAGCAGCCATAGACTACGGGGAGATTGAGGGTTTTCCCACCTCCACGGTGCCGGGGCACAAGGGGAGATTTGTCTTCGGCCATGTGGGCGAAGTTCCGGTGGTGATCATGCAGGGAAGAGTGCACTACTATGAGGGGTATGCCATGTCGGATGTGGTGCTTCCCACCCGGCTGATGGGTATGCTGGGCGCCAAAAAGCTCATTCTCACCAACGCGGCAGGCGGCGTCAACTATTACTACCGGCCCGGTGATTTCATGCTGATTGCGGACCATATCACCTCCTTTGTTCCCAGCCCCCTGGTGGGAGCCAATATTGACGAGCTGGGTGTCCGGTTCCCGGATATGAGTGAGGTATACAGCGGACGTATGCGTGAGATTGTCCGGAGGGAAGCCCAAAATCTTGGAATTTCCTTAAAGGAGGGCGTCTATGTGCAGCTTACCGGGCCCGCCTATGAGACTCCGGCGGAGATTCGTATGGTCAGAAGCCTGGGGGCAGACGCAGTGGGCATGAGTACCGCATGCGAGGCCATGGCGGCCCGGCATATGGGCCTGGAGGTGTGCGGGATTTCCTGTATCACCAACATGGCGTCCGGGATGACCTTGCAGAAGTTAAGTCATGCGGAAGTACAGGAGACGGCAGACCGGGTGGCCGGCCAGTTCAAGGAACTGATTACGGCGGTGGTTGAAAGGATCTGATTATGGATTATCAAAAGATAAATGCAGAGGTTATAGACACATGGTGTCTTGACGGATGGCAATGGGGGCAGCCAATCTCCCATGAAATTTATGAAAAAGCCTTAAAAGGCCAGTGGGGAGTCTATCTGACCCCAACGAAAATGGTGCCCCATGAATGGTTTGGCGATTTGGACGGGAAGAAACTGCTGGGGCTGGCCAGTGGCGGCGGACAGCAGATACCGGTTTTTACCGCGCTGGGCGCGAGGTGTACGGTATTGGATTATTCCGCAAAGCAGTGCGAAAGCGAAAGGCTCATAGCCGAAAGAGAGGGGTACGAGGTTGAGGTTATACAGGCGGATATGACAAAACGGCTTCCCTTTGAAGATGGGACCTTCGATATCATTTTTCATCCGGTGTCAAATTGTTATGTGGAAAAGGTGGAACCGATTTTTCGGGAGTGTTACCGCGTGTTGAAAAAGGGCGGCGTATTGCTGGGAGGATATGATATTGGGATTAACTATATTTTTGATGAGACGGAAGAACGGGTGACATATTCACTGCCCTTCAATCCGTTGAAGGATAAAAAGCTGTATGAGGATTCCGTGAAAAATAACTGGGGAATTCAATTTTCGCATACCCTGGAGGAGCAAATCGGCAGCCAGCTGCGGGCGGGCTTCCGGTTGACACATTTATATGAGGACACAAACGGGGAGGGAAATCTGCATGCTCATAATGTGCCCTCTTTTGTTGCGGTGCGGGCTGTGAAAGGGTAGATTTTTGGAGGTGTTTATCATGGTCGCAATGGTAACGAAAATGATTGGTGAGGTTTTTCGTTTCGTCTATAGGTAAGATTGTAAAGTTAGCCGAGCAAGTCAGGCGGGAAATCCTTAAAATGGGTTCCCGCCTAATTTCGGTTTGGGTTGCTTTTCACGAGGTGGGGAAATATACAACTGATAAAGCTGTTTTCACAGGAGATTTGAGCTTTTTTAGTTTTTGACTGGAACGTAGCCCTGGATGGCACATTCGTTATAAGCAGACCATGGAAAGACGCCGGCACTTGGCGAACCGACCGTTTTAAGGGCGGCGAGCCTAGTACCGTTGCGTCTTGATTCATGACAATAGAAAGTTCGCAAAGCGTACTTTCTATTGTATAAGCGTGAGCGTTTCTGCGGTAACAAATGTGCCATCCAGGGCGACCTCCAGACAAAACCTAAAATCCTTCTGATTTTGTGAACAAACTATTTGATTTCCCCACCCTGTGAAAAGTAATTTCAGTTTGGGATAAAAAACGTGCGTATGCGTCCGGAAGATTGCAAGAACGCGCGCATTGTGGTACTATAGTAAACGACAAATAAATTTGCCGTTTACTATAACCCCTCCGGGGGTTGCTAAGCGCCAGTGGCGCTTGTTTAGCAACAACCGAAACGGAGTGTAGAGCGCACGATTTTTGTAAGGAAAATTCTGCGTTTACACGCAGCAAAAATCGGCGCAGGAAACGTCATAAAGAAAACATTTATGACGTTTCCTATATTTATCTGTTGAATGAGAAAAAACGCGCGCGCGAATGCTACAGAAAATAGAAAGGCCACCAACCATGAAAAATCAAACCTACAGCCTGGACTACCCGGAGCTGGTAGTCCCCATGAACAATATCGCTGGTTTCCCGGTACGCCCGGGAAATTTCGAGACAAACGGCGCTGTGCCCTTACGAAACGGCGTCAGCTTCACCGTCCACACCCGGCAGGGAACCTCCTGTGAGCTGCTGTTGTTCCACCGGGGCAAGGAGGAGCCTTTTGCAATCCTGCCCTTCCCGGAGGAATACCGAATCGGGGACGTGTACTCCATGATCGTGTTCGACCTGGACATTGAGGAAATCGAGTATGCCTATCGGGTGGACGGCCCTTACGACCCGAAAAATGGTCTGCTCTTTGACAAAAACCGGATCCTTCTGGACCCCTACGCACGGGCAGTGGCGGGACAGCGTATCTGGGGAGAGGGAAAAGTGGGCGCTTACCATGCAAGAGTGGTGAAGGATGTGTTTGATTGGGGAGACATGCCCCAGTCCAGGCATGAGATGTGCGATCTGATTATCTACGAGCTTCACGTCCGGGGCTTTACCTGTCATAATTCTTCCGGAGTGGCTCATCCCGGAACCTTTGCGGGTCTTAAGGAAAAAATCCCGTATCTGAAGGAACTGGGGATTAACGCAGTGGAGTTAATGCCGGTGTTTGAGTTTAATGAAATGGGAAATGCCCGCAAGGTGGACGGCAAAATCCTTCTGGATTACTGGGGCTACAATTCCGTCTGTTTCTTTGCGCCCAATACCAGCTATGCGGCGGCTATGGAGTACAATCAGGAGGGGACGGAATTAAAAGAACTAATCAAAGCCCTTCATGACAACGGCATTGAGGTCATTTTGGACGTGGTCTTTAATCACACGGCGGAAGGAAATGAGCAGGGACCGGTCTTTTGCTTCAAGGGCTTTGACAATAAGGTGTATTATATGCTTACCCCCGAGGGAAATTACTACAATTTCAGCGGCTGTGGCAACACCTTAAACTGCAATCATCCCATTGTCCGGCAAATGGTGTTGGAGTGCTTAAGGTATTGGACCATCAATTACCGGGTGGACGGTTTCCGGTTTGACCTGGCCAGTATTTTGGGACGGAATGCGGACGGAATGCCGTTAAATATGCCGCCGCTTTTGGACGCTGTGGCCTATGACCCCATTTTAAGCAATGTAAAGCTGATTGCGGAGGCCTGGGACGCGGGAGGCATGTACCAAGTGGGAAGCTTTCCGGCCTACAAACGCTGGGCGGAGTGGAACGGAAAATACCGGGATTCCCTCAGGAGCTTTTTAAAGGGAGACCTCTGGGAGGCAGGGAACGCAGCCCTTCGGGTGGCGGGTTCGGAGGATATTTACGGCGCCGATCCAAAGAGCGACGATAGCAGTTATATCGGTTATGCCGGCTATAATTCCAGCGTCAACTTTCTGACCTGCCACGACGGATTTACCCTCTATGATCTGTACGCCTACAACCAGAAGCATAACGAGCAAAATGGCTGGAACAATACGGATGGCTCGGATGATAACCGGAGCTGGAACTGCGGCGCGGAGGGGGAGACTGATGATACGGAGGTCTTGACGCTGCGCTATCGGATGATTCGAAACGCCTGCGCGGTTCTTCTCTGCAGCCGGGGAACGCCTATGTTTCTGGCCGGTGATGAATTTGGAAACACTCAGTACGGAAACAACAACAGCTACTGCCAGGACAACGAGATTTCCTGGCTGGACTGGACGTTTCTTGAGAAGAACCGGGATTTGTTCGAATTTTTCAAATTTATGATTGCTTTCCGCAAAAGTCACCCGGTAATCCGGGAAAAGCTCCCGAACGCCGTATGCGGTATGGAACCTCTGTGTACCTATGGCGCCCGTGGGGAGCAGAAAAATCTTCCTCCGAATGCGGGAACCTTCGCCACCTGCTTTGCGGGCTATGACAGGGAGCATATGCGGGACGATATTGTGTATCTTGTCATCAACAGCTTCTGGGAGGACGTGGAGATCACTCTGCCCAGACAGCATGGCGGCAACTGGTATCTCAGCGTCAACACCTACGGGGATGGACAGGGACGGTACTGCTACGGCGAGGGAGAGGAGATACGCATTGACGGCGGCTTTGTCATGCGGCCCCGGTCAGTGGCAGTGTTTGTACGGCGGGAATATTAGAAAATTTGGATTGTTTTTGTTTCTTCCATTGACAAACAAACAAAAACAACATATAATTATATACAAACAAATAAAAACCACAGAAGGCCGGAAATTTCCCGGCAGTTTCTCAAAGGGTATCCGATAGATAAATGGAGAAGAAAAGTATGAAGAGATCAAAGCGTATTGAAACACTGGACCGCCGGCCGGTGAATCTGGACGGTTACATTGACGAGTGGCCGGAGATGGGCTTTGTAGCTATGAAAAGCCCCTATGACCCCAGGGGTTCCGTGAAGGTACAGGACGGAAAAATTGTGGAATTGGATGGCAAGGGGAGGGAGGACTTCGATTTTATCGACCAGTTTATTGCGGACTATGCCATTGATATCGAGCGCGCGGAGGAATCCATGGCGGTGCCTGCCCTGGACATTGCCAGGAAGATTGTGGACATTCATGTGCCGAGAAAAGAAATTTTAGAGCTGGTGAGCGGCATTACGCCGGCCCGGATGACCGAGGTGTTAAACCATCTGAACGTGGTGGAGCTGATGATGGGCATGCAGAAAATGCGGGCCCGCAGGAAGCCGGGAAACCAGGCCCATATTACAAACTTAAAGGACGATCCGGTGCAGATTGCGGCGGACGCGGCGGAGGGAGCGCTCCGTGGCTTTGCCGAGGAGGAGACCACCATGGGTGTGGCCCGGTATGCGCCATTGAGCGCCATGGCGCTTCTGATCGGCTCCCAGATCGGACGTCCCGGGGTGCTGACCCAGTGTTCCGCGGAGGAGGCCACCGAGCTGGAGCTTGGAATCCGCGGACTTACCACCTATGCGGAGACCTTGTCGGTGTACGGAACGGAGAAGGTGTTTATCGACGGGGACGACACCCCCTATTCCAAGGCATTTTTGAATTCGGCCTATGCCTCCAGAGGATTGAAGGTGCGGTTTACCTCCGGTTCCGGTTCCGAGGTCCTGATGGGACACAGCGAAAAGAAGTCTATGCTGTATCTGGAATGCCGCTGTCTCTATGTCACCAAGGGAGCGGGAAGCCAGGGCATCCAGACCGTTTCCGTAAGCTGTATCGGCGTTCCCGGCGCAGTGCCGGGCGGTATCCGGGAGGTGATGAGCGAGAACCTGGTGGCGGCCCTTCTGGGACTGGAATGCGCTTCCTCCAACGACCAGAGCTTCTCCAATTCCGATATGAGAAGGACCGCCAGAACTATGCTTCAGTTTTTGCCGGGAACGGATTTTATTTTCTCCGGCTATGCGGCAGAGCCCAACTACGACAATATGTTCGCTGGCTCCAATTTTGACGCGGAGGATTTCGATGATTATAACGTACTGCAGCGGGATATGCAGGTGGACGGCGGTCTGAAACCGGTGACGGAGGAGGAGGTCATCCGCGTACGGAACAAGGCGGCCCGGGCGGTGCAGGCGGTATTCCGTCAGCTTGGATTATCGCCGGTGACGGACGAGCAGGTGGAGGCGGTTACCTACGCCCACGGAAGCAAGGATACGCCGGGGCGTGATGTGACGGCGGACCTGATGGCCGCAGAGGAAGTGTTAAAGCGGGGCATTACCGGCGTAGACGTGGTGAAAGCCCTGGCGGAGACAGGCTTTGAGGATGTGGCCGCAAGCGTGCTTTCCATGTTGAAGCAGCGGGTGGCGGGGGACTATATGCAGACCGCGGCCATTTTGGATAAGGATTTTCATGTGCTGTCCGGTGTCAACACGCCAAACGACTATATGGGACCGGGGACCGGCTACCGTGTTGAGGGAGAGCGCTGGGAAGAGATAAAGCGGATTCCTCATAGGATCGATCCGCTGGATTTGTAGGAGGGCAAGCCATGCAGGTAAATGAAGAACTGGTCAGACAGATTACGAGGGCCGTAATGGCCCAGCTGCGTCAGCAGAAGGCAGTCCCGGATACGGAAAGTTCTGCCAAAGAGATAGAGTCCATGGCGGGCCGGGAGCGGATCAATCCGGTGAAAACCGACTATTCCTCCTATCCAAGGGCGAAGCAGGGCACAGACCCCAAGGAGGTGGTGATCGGAGTTGGGGCTGCGTTTCAGAGAGAGATTAAGAAGACCATCGGCGGCATTCCACTGGAGGACGTCCTGAAAAATATAAAGGCCGGTATCGAGGAGGAGGGCATGACTGCCAGAGTGGTAAAGGTCCTGGATACTTCGGACGTGTGCTTTATGGCCCTGGAGGCGGCAAAACTGTCCGGTTCCGGTATCGGGATCGGCATTCAGTCCAAGGGAACCACTGTGATCCACCAGAAGGATCTGTACCCTCTGTCCAACCTGGAGTTGTTTCCCCAGGCGCCCCTTATGAATCTGGAAATATACCGGCAGATTGGAAAGAATGCGGCAAAATATGTGAAGGGAGAGCAGGTGGTGCCCGTTCCTTGTGCCAATGACCCCATGTCCAGACCGAAATACCAGGTGAAGGCGGCGCTCATGCACATTGCGGAGACGGAGCAGCTTTCGCCGGAGCTTGGCATGATAGAGTGGGAGGGATAAAAATGCAGTATCCGTTAGGCGAACACGAAAAAGAGAACATTACTTCCAAGACAGGAAAAAAATTAACGGACATTACTCTGGATGAGGTGATGAAGAATCATGTAACCTCGGAGGACATCAAGATATCCAGGGAAGTGTTGAAGGCCCAGGGGCAGGTGGCGAAGGAAGCCGGCAACGCCCCTATGGAGAGGAACTTTGAGCGGGCGGCGGAGCTGGTGGATGTGCCGGACGAGGTGATCCTTCGCATGTATGACAAGCTGCGCCCCAGACGTTCCACCAAGCTGGAACTGGTGCTGCTGGCCCAGGAGCTTCTGGAAAAATATCAGGCCAGAAACTGTGCCAGGCTTGTGATGGAAGCTGCGGAAGTGTATGAGAAGAGAGGAATCTTACTTTGAGTTATATTGCCGGAGTTGATATTGGAAATTCTACAACGGAAGTATGTATTGCCAGGGTGGCTTTTGACGGCACCCTGGAGTTTCTGGCCAGCGGGTCCTGTCCCACCACGGGGATCAAGGGCACGGTGGCCAATGTGCATGGGATAACCTCTGCCTTAAAGCAGGCCATGGGCAGTATCGGCCTCGACACGGACCGTATCACGCTGATACGGCTTAATGAGGCTGCGCCGGTGATTGGGGACACGGCCATGGAGACGTTGACCGAGACCATCATCACCGATTCCTCCATGATCGGACACAATCCATCCACACCCGCCGGCGCAGGCCAGGCGGTGGGAGAGGTTCTTTTTGTAGAGCAGCTTTATCAGGCGAAGAAAGACACTCCCTACATCCTTGCGGCTTCCGGAAGCCACCCATACGAGGCGGTGGCGGAGGCTGCCAACCGGGCAGTTTCAGAGGGGATTCGCGTTGAGGGGATGATCCTGCAGGCGGACGAGGCCGTGCTGGTGGAAAATCGTCTGGATAAAAAGATACCCATTATCGATGAGGTGGCCCGGATGGATAAGCTGCCGGCGGGAGTTCTGGCAGCCATTGAGGTGGCACTGCCCGGGGAGACCGTTCGCATGCTCTCTAACCCCTATGGGATCGCCACCCTCCTGAAGCTCTCCCCGGAGGAGACCAGGGTGATCACCCCCATCGCCAAGAGCCTGGTGGGAAAGCGCAGCGCGGTGGTGTTAAAGACCCCCGGCGGAAATGTGCGGGAACAGGTGCTGCCGGCGGGAGAGATTACCTTAAAGGGCGATAAGGATATTACGATGAATCTGGACGAATGGTTCTAAAAAATCATGGCCGATTTAGCCGAGGTGGGGGAGATTCGTGATATTGCGTGCGAGTGGTATACCAACGTGGGAAATATGTTCCGAAGAATCCGCCGCGGCATGGGGGAAGTGGATAAGGAATCCGGGAGCAATATTTGCGTTACGGATATTCTGGCGGTGGATACTCTGGCACCGGTAGTGATTTCCGGAGCCCTGGCAGGTGAGACCTGCCTGGAGAAGGCGGTGGGAATCGCTGCCATGGTCAGGACCGAAAAGCTCCCCATGGAGGAGATTGCCGCTCGTCTGCGCCAGGAGCTTGGCGTGCGGGTGGCGGTGGCCGGTGTGGAGGCCGTGATGGCGTCTCTGGGCGCACTGACAACGCCGGGAGTTGCCATGCCCATGGCCATTTTGGATATGGGCGGAGGCTCCACGGACGCGGCGGTGCTGTACCCCGATGGCAGGGCGGAACTGACCCACCAGGCGGGAGCCGGCGAGCTGGTGACCATGCTCATTGAGATTGAGCTGGGCCTTAGGGACCACGGAATTGCGGAGCAGATAAAAAGGTATCCTCTGGCCAAGGTGGAGAGCCTCTTTCACATGCGGATGGAGAACGGTCAGATGGCCTTTGTGGAGGAATCCATCGATCCGCGCTTTTACGGGCGTGTAGTTATGCTTACCGGGGAAGGCATGATTCGGCTGGAGCAGGACATCCCCATGGAAAAAATCGTCCAGGTGCGCAGGGAAGCCAAGCGTAAGGTCTTTGTCACCAATGCCTTAAGGGCCTTAAAAAAAGTAGCGCCGGACCATGATCTGAAGCGTCTTTCTAACGTGGTCCTGGTGGGCGGTTCGGCGGAGGATTTTGAGATTCCAGACATGCTGATGGAGGAATTCGCCAATTACCGGATCGTCTGCGGACGGGGCAATATCCGGGGCAGTGAGGGGCCCCGGAACGCAGTGGCAACGGGATTGGTGCTGTCTTATATAGGAGAACGGCAATGGTAATGAACAGACCTACCATATTTATCTATACGAATCAGCCGGACCGGGCGGTTTTGAAGGAAATCTGCGCGGGAATCGAGGAGGAAGGGATTTTCTTCGAGATTTTTGAACAGAGTCCGGGGGAGCTCAACCATCTTGCATGGCAGGCGGCCCAGGACTCCATGCTGGGCTCCGGCGTGGGAGTCTGCGGTATGGACGCGGCCTTTTCCATGCGGGGTCTGAAGGAAAAACGCTGCGTGGAAATTTATTTCAACCCGGGCCGGGAGCAGTGCCGGAGGCTGGGCGGCAACAGCGCAAGGGCCATCAAACGGCAGCCCCTTCGGTGAAAGATAGGAGGATTCCGACATGATTTATACGAAAAATGGCGATGAGGGGAGAACCTCATTGATGAACAATATCGGCGTATCCAAGTGTGACGACCGCATGGAGCTTTTGGGAACCATTGACGAGCTGAGCAGTCAGATTGGAATGGCCAAGGTGGTTGCCTCCGCCATCGTCTCAGAGAGGCTTTCACGGATTCAGGAGGACCTGATGCGGATGATGGCTGGGATTGCGGATCCGGGGAATGGAAAATACCGGTTTGCGGAGGAGGATGTATCCCGGCTGGAGACTGCGATTGATGCCATAGAGAACTCCTTTTCCAGGGAAAAGGCCTTCGTTTTGTATGGCGGTTGTGAGAAATCCGCCCGTCTGGATGTGGCAAGGGCCGTGGCCCGCAGGGCGGAGCGGCGCTTCTGGAAAGTGGCTAAGGGCCATGCGGTGGACAAGAAGGCGGCGAAATATTTAAACCGCCTGTCAGATTATCTGTATGTGGAGGCCCGGTATGCGGATGAGCAGGACAAAATCTGTCGGGAGGTTGCCTCACAGGTGGTGAAGGAGCTGGGCAGATAGAGGCGCAGGAGGGCAGTGAATGCGCGGAAGGATAAAGCGTGCCGGGATTCAGGGGTGAAGAAGTGGAAGAAAGGGGGAACTGGTAATGACAACGAGAGAACGATTTCAGAGAATGTACGAGCACCGGGAGGCAGACCGGGTGCCGATCATCGATTCGCCCTGGGAGGGAACCCTTAATCGCTGGAGGCGGGAGGGAATGCCTTCGAATGCGGATTGGCGGGACTTTTTTGATGTGGATAAGGTGGAAGGGATTGGCGTGGATATTTCTCCCCGATACCAGCGCAAGGTATTGGAGGAGACGGACCGCTATGTGATCGCCACCTCCGAATGGGGAGTCACCATGAGGCATTTAAAGGAAGAGGATTCCACCCCGGAGTTTCTTGATTTTCATGTGGTTACGCCGGAGCGCTGGGAGGAAGCCAAAGCCCGGATGAAGCCGGACAAAAGCCGTGTCAACTGGGACTATCTGAAGAAAAATTATGACAGATGGAAGGCGGAGGGCAGCTGGATACAGGCCAATTTCTGGTTTGGCTTTGACGTGACACATTCCTGGATGGCGGGGACGGAGACCGTGCTGATCGCTATGTTGGAGGAGCCCGAATGGGTGAAAGACATGTTCAACACCTATCTGGACAGATGTATCGCTCTGTTTGATATGATATGGGACGCAGGTTACCGGTTTGACGAAATCTACTGGCCGGATGATATGGGCTATAAGGGTACGCCCTTTTTTTCCAATGAAATGTACCGGGAGCTGTTAAAGCCCGTACATACCAGGGCGGTTCAGTGGGCCCACGCCAAGGGAATCCCTGCGCATCTGCACAGCTGCGGAGATATCATGCCCCTGATACCGGACATTGTGGAGACCGGAATCGACGCCTTAAATCCCCTGGAGGTAAAAGCGGGGATGGATTCCGTGAAACTGAAATGGGAGTATGGGGATAAGCTGGTGCTCCACGGCGGAATCAACGCAGTGCTCTGGGATCAGGAGGAGGCCATTATCGCCGAAATACGCAGACTGCTGCCGGTGTTAAAGGAAAACGGAGGGTATATTTTCTCCTCAGATCATTCCATTCCCAACAATGTTTCGCTGGAAAATTTCCGGCGTATTGTTACGGAAGTGAAGCAAAGCGGGAAATACTAGTGTTACAATGCCAGAAAATTAAGAAATAAGAGAACAGAAAATCGGCGGCAGGAACTTTTCCTTGCCGCCGTTGGTCGTTTTGTTGGAAATGGTGCCTTATTTCTGATTTTTCTCCGCTTCCGCCAGCTTCATAGCCCGCACCTTCAGGGGCAGTCCGAACAGGGTGATAAATCCGCTGGCGTCGTGGTGGTCGTAAAGCTCGCCGGTGGTAAAGCTGGCCAGGGACTCACTGTAGAGAGAGTAGGGAGAGGTGGTTCCGGCCTTGATGATATTTCCCTTGTACAGTTTGAATTTCACTTCTCCGGTCACATACTTCTGGGTGGATTCCACGAAGGCCTGCACTGCCTCACGCAGGGGCGTAAACCATTTCCCCTCATAGACGATCTGGGCCATCTTGTTGCCCATATCCTTCTTGACCTTCATGGTGGCCCGGTCGAGCACCAGTTCCTCCAGCTGCTGGTGAGCTTCCATCAAAATGGTTCCGCCCGGTGTCTCGTAAACGCCGCGGGATTTCATGCCCACCACCCGGTTCTCCACGATGTCCACAATGCCGATTCCGTGCTTTCCGCCCAGGGCGTTTAAAGTCCTGATGATATCGGAAACCTTCATTTCCTTGCCGTTGACGGACTTGGGCACGCCGGCCTCGAAGGTCATGGTCACATACTCATCCTCATCGGGGGCTTTCTCCGGGGTCACGCCCAGCACCAGCAAATGCTCGTAGTTGGGCTCTGATGCCGGATCCTCCAGCTCCAGGCCTTCGTGGCTGATGTGCCACAGGTTCCGGTCGCGGCTGTAGCTGGAATCAGCGGAGAAGGGCAGATCAATGCCGTGCTGCTTGCAGTAGGCAATCTCATCCTCCCGGGACTGCATGGTCCACACGTCGGTCATCCGCCAGGGGGCAATGATTTTAATATCGGGGGCCAAGGCCTTGATACTGAGCTCAAATCGAATCTGGTCGTTCCCCTTGCCGGTAGCGCCATGACAGATGGCGGAAGCGCCCTCCTTGCGGGCAATCTCTACCAGCTTGGCCGCAATAACGGGACGGGCCATGGAGGTACCAAGCAGATATTTATTTTCGTAGACCGCTCCGGCCTGTACGCAGGGCATGATATAGTTATCGCAGAAATCATCTACCACGTCCTCGATATACAGCTTGCTGGCGCCGGACAGCTTTGCCCGCTCCTCCAGACCGTCCAGTTCCTCGCCCTGTCCGCAGTCGATACAGCAGCAGATCACCTCGTAATCAAAATTTTCCTTTAACCAGGGAATGATAGCGGTGGTGTCCAGACCACCGGAATATGCCAATACGACTTTTTCCTTCATGAATTTGTCCTCCGTTTGTTTGATTTGTATATTGGTATTAATATACAACATCACGCATAAAAATGCAAGAGAAAAAGTATACATTTTTCCATAATATAAATTCTCCTTTCTGTGCAAAACAACAGTATCCAGACGAAAAAGTGCATATATATGAAATAAGGAAGAAATACGTTTTTACGCGCGGTCCCAACAGAAACGGAAAAATATACCGGAAAGCAGTGGATTTTACCGGGCTGCGCATAGGGCCTGCGGAAGAGAAAAGAGACTAAGAGCGCCACAGTCCGGTCCACTTTGGGAGTATTTTGAAGGAGTTGCAAAAAAAGGGTTGCATAAATGCAAAAATGAATGTATAATTATGCAGTATAAAAATCTTATATAAGAAAAGAGCGTGAAGTGATGATAAAAGCAGGAATTATCGGAGCCACCGGATATGCCGGCGGAGAACTGGTCCGCATTTTGCTGGGTCATAAGGAAGTGGAAATCAAATGGTACGGTTCCAGAAGTTATATTGATAAGAAGTATGCGGACGTGTATCAGAATATGTTTCAGCTTGTGGAGGACACCTGTCTGGATGATAATATAGAAGCGCTGGCGGATGAGGTGGATGTGATTTTTACCGCAACGCCCCAGGGGTATCTGGCCGGGCTGCTGACGGAGGAGATTCTGAAGAAGGTCAAGGTCATTGATTTAAGCGCCGATTACCGTATCAAAGACGTGGCAGTCTACGAGGCCTGGTATAAGATAGAGCACAAGAGCCCTCAGTTCCTTGAGGAGGCGGTGTACGGCCTCTGTGAAATAAACCGGGAGGCTGTTAAGAAAGCCAGACTGGTGGCCAATCCGGGCTGTTACCCTACCTGCTCCTTCTTAAGCATTGCGCCGCTGGCGAAGGCAGGCTATATTGATATGAAAACCCTGATCATTGACGCCAAAAGCGGCACCTCAGGGGCCGGGCGGGGGGCCAAGGTGGACAACCTCTACTGTGAGGTCAACGAGAATATCAAGGCCTACGGGGTGGCAGGACACCGCCATACGCCGGAGATTGAGGAGCAGCTTTCCTATGCGGCCGGGGAGCCTGTGACCTTGAATTTTACGCCCCATCTGGTGCCTATGAACCGGGGGATTCTGATTACGGCTTACGCTTCCGTCAAGGAGGGTGTTACCGGGGAGATGATCCGCAGCGCCTATGAGGAGGCCTATAGCCACGAAAAATTTGTCCGGTTCCTGGAGCCGGGGGTCTGCCCCCAGACCAAATGGGTGGAGGGCAGCAATTATGTGGACGTAAATGTGGTTTTCGACCAGCGGACCGGACGCGCCATCATGATGGGCGCCATGGATAACCTGGTGAAGGGGGCGGCCGGACAGGCGGTCCAGAATATGAACCTGATGTTCGGACTTCCGGAGGATATGGGCCTTTCGCTGGTTCCCATGTTTCCTTAGGAGGCTGCCATGAAGATTCGGAACATGACCGTGGAGGATTACGATAAGGTGTACGCTCTGTGGAAGACCATCAAGGGCTTTGGCATTCGTAGCGTGGATGATTCCAGGGAGGGCGTGGAGCGCTTTGTGAGAAGGAATCCCACCACCAGCATTGTGGCGGAGGAAGAGGGAGAGATCATCGGAGCCATTCTCTGCGGCCATGACGGGCGGCGGGGGTGCTTTTACCACGTCTGCGTGAAGGAGGAGTACCGGAAGCACGGCGTGGGCAAGCAGATGGTGGAGGCGGCCCTTGAAGCTCTGAAGGAGGAACAGGTCTGTAAGGTAAATCTCATCGCCTTTCAGACCAATGAGGTGGGAAACCGGTTCTGGCAGAGCCTGGGATGGAGCTTCCGCAGCGATGTAAATTATTATGAATTTAATCTGAATGAGGAGAATATTACGACGTTTCAGTAGGAGGAAAAGTATGGAGATCATCAAAGGCGGCGTAACGGCCGCGAAGGGTTTTAGAGCCGCGGCTGCGGCGGCGGGAATCAAATATCAGGATCGGAAGGATATGGCTATGATCGTAAGCGAGGTTCCGGCGGTGTCGGCAGGGACTTTTACATCCAACGTGGTGAAGGCGGCCCCGGTCCAGTGGGACCGGAAAGTGGTCAGCGAGGAGACCTGCGCCCGGGCGGTGGTCATCAATGCGGGGATTGCTAACGCCTGTACCGGAGCCGAGGGCCTGGGATACTGCCGGGAGACGGCGGGGGAGGTGGAGCGGCAGCTTCAGATCCCGAAAAATCAGGTGCTGGTGGCCTCCACCGGGGTCATCGGAAAGCAGCTTCCCATAGAGCGGCTTAAGGCGGGGATTGACGCCATGATACCAAATCTTTCCGACAGTATGGAAAGCGGCCATGAGGCGGCACTGGCAATCATGACCACTGACACCAAAGAAAAAGAGGTGGCGGTGACCTTTCAGGTTGGCGGCAAAGTGGCCACTCTGGGAGGCATGAGCAAGGGCTCCGGGATGATCCATCCCAACATGTGCACCATGCTGGCCTTTCTCACCACGGACGTGGCAATCTCCAAGGAAATGCTGGCGGAAGCCCTCAAAGAGGATATCAAGGATACCTTCAACATGATCTCTGTGGACGGGGATACCTCCACCAACGATACCGTGCTGCTTTTAGCCAACGGGATGGCCGAAAACCCGGTGATCACTGAGAAAAATGAGGATTACGCGTCTTTCCGCGAAGCCCTTCACTATGTGAATGAGACGCTGGCGAAGAAGATGGCCGGAGACGGGGAGGGCGCCACGGCGCTGTTTGAGACAAAAGTGATTCATGCGGATACGAAAGAACATGCCCGGATACTGGCAAAATCGGTGATCTGCTCCTCCCTGACAAAGGCGGCCATCTTCGGACACGACGCCAACTGGGGCCGGATTCTCTGCGCCCTGGGCTATTCCGGCGTAGATTTCGACCCGGAGGCCATCGAGCTTTATTTCCAGAGTAAGTCCGGGAAGATTCTGATCTACAGGGACGGACTGGGGACGGACTACAGCGAGGAGGAAGCCACCAGAATTTTGTCGGACCCGGAGGTCACGGTGCTGGTGGATATGAAGATGGGGCAAGAGGCGGCCGCGGCCTGGGGCTGCGACCTGACTTATGACTATGTGAAGATCAATGCGGACTACCGTTCTTAGGAGGATTTGTTATGGAAACAAAAAATATGGAAGAGGTATTAAAAAAAGCGGAGGTCCTCATCGAAGCCCTGCCCTACATCCAGCGGTTTAACCGCAAAATCATCGTGGTGAAATACGGCGGCAGCGCCATGGTGGACGAGGAATTGAAGAAACATGTGATACAGGACGTAACCCTGTTGAAGCTGGTGGGCTTTAAGCCCATCATTGTGCACGGCGGCGGCAAGGAAATCAGCAAGTGGGTGGAAAAGAGCGGCAAGGAGCCGGAATTTGTGAACGGCCTTCGCAAAACCGATGAGGAAACCATGGAGATCGCGGAGATGGTCTTAAACCGGGTGAACAAGTCCCTGGTACAGATGGTACAGGAACTGGGCGTGCTGGCCATAGGAATCAGCGGCAAGGACGGCGGACTCTTAAAGGTGGACAAAAAATATTCGAACGGCCAGGACATCGGCTATGTGGGAGAGATCAAGGAGGTCAATCCCAAGATTCTCTACGACTTGCTGGAAAAGGATTTTCTGCCCATTGTGTGTCCCGTAGGTATGGACGATAACTTTGAAACTTATAATATCAATGCGGACGACGCGGCCTGCGCTATCGCCCGGGCCGTGTCCGCGGAAAAGCTGGCATTTCTGTCGGATATTGAAGGCGTGTATCAGAATCCGGAAGACCCGTCTACGCTGATTTCCGAATTGCCCGTATCCCGGGCAAGGGAGCTTATCGGGGAGGGCAATATCGGCGGAGGCATGCTGCCCAAGCTCAACAGTTGTATTGACGCCATTGAGAACGGCGTATCAAGGGTGCATATCCTGGACGGACGAATCGCCCACTGCCTGCTGCTTGAAATCTTTACCAACAGAGGAATCGGGACCGCCATTCTCGGGGATGAGGAAGAGAAGTTCTGCAAAGAAAAATAGAAGAACCCGTTACGGAGACACGAAGCTGTGAGGAATTTATTACGGAGACAAAAACTGTAAGGAAAAATAGAGGAAGCTGTTATGGAGACACAAGATCATAAGGAAAAAACCATGAAAACCGGGGATTATATCGAGGCGGTGGAGCAGAATGTACTCCACACCTACAACCGTTATCCCATTGTCCTGGAAAAAGGCCAGGGGGTCTATCTCTACGACTCCGAGGGAAACAAATATCTGGATTTTGCGGCGGGAATCGCCGTCCAGTCCTTAGGCTACGGAAACCGGGAGCTGAACGAGGCCATCAAGGCCCAGGTGGATACGCTTATGCACACCTCAAACCTTTTTTACAACGAGCCCATCGCCAGGGCCGCAAAGCGGGCGGTGAAAGCCTCGGGGCTTGCCCGGGTATTTTTCACCAACAGCGGCACCGAGGCCATTGAGGGAGCCATCAAGGCGGCCCGGAAATACGCCTACATCCGGGACGGGCATACCGACCACGAGATCATCGCCATGGAGAATTCCTTTCACGGGAGAAGTTTGGGGGCCTTATCCGTTACCGGAAATGCCCATTACCGGGTGCCCTTTGAGCCGTTGCTCCCGGGAATCCGCTTTGCTGTTTTCAATGATCTGGAGTCGGTGAAACGTCTGGTGAATGAGAAGACATGCGCTATCCTCATGGAGACCGTCCAGGGGGAGGGCGGCATTTACCCGGCGGATCCGGAATTTTTAAAGGGTGTGAAAGCGCTCTGTGAGGAGCGGGATATCCTGCTGATCCTGGATGAGATTCAGTGCGGCATGGGCCGGTGCGGAGAGATGTTCGCCTGGCAGATCTACGGCGTAAAGCCGGATATTATGACCAGCGCCAAAGCCATTGGCTGCGGGGTTCCCGTGGGCGCGTTCTTCTTAAGTGAGCGTGTGGCTGAGAAGTCTCTGGTTCCAGGAGACCACGGTACCACCTACGGCGGAAATCCCCTGGTGGGCGCGGCGGTGGACAAGGTCTTTGAAATTTTTGAGCGGGAAAATATCCCGGCACATGTACGGGAAGTGGGAGCTTACTTTACCGAAAGGCTGGAGGAGCTGGCGGCGGACTGCGAAGCTGTGACGGCACGCAGAGGGCTGGGCCTTATGCAGGGGCTGGAGCTTACCGTCCCCGTGGGTGAGGTGGTAAGGAAGGCCCAGCAGCAGGGGCTTATTGTGATCACCGCCGGAAATAATGTGCTTCGGCTTGTGCCGCCCCTCATCATTGAGAAGGAGCATGTGGACGAGATGATGACAAAGCTTAAGGCTGCGTTGAATTCGTGAAGGAAGAATAAAAATCCAATTATGGGCAATCCTATGAAAAAAGAGACGTAAGGAGAATTGCGCCATGATTGGATTTTTGATTGCCCTGCTTTCCGGGGCGCTGATGAGCCTGCAGGGGGTGTTCAACACCCAGGTCACCAAGAGCACCAGCATCTGGGTGTCCGCCACCTGGGTGCAGTTTTCGGCCCTGGTCATCTGCCTGGTGGCCTGGTTTTTCTGCGACAGGACCAGCTTCGGGGGGATCCTTACCCTGGAACCAAAGTACATTCTCCTGGGCGGTGTGATGGGCGCTTTCATCACCTATACGGTCATCAAGAGTATGGAGAGCCTGGGGCCGGCCCAGGCGGTCATGTTGATTCTGGCGGCTCAGCTGATCGTGGCCTATCTCATCGAGCTTTTCGGGCTGTTCGGCGTGGAGAAGGTGGCCTTTGAATGGCGGCGGCTTCTGGGCATGGGAATCTGTATCGGCGGAATCATTTTGTTTAAATGGGAATAAGATATTAATTTTTTCTAAATGCTCTTGTATTCATTAAGAATTTTCGATACAATAATACTTGATTCAGTAGAAATTCCGTTCCGGAAAGGAATGGAGTATGAAAAGAAAACTAAGAGACATATTGGTGATGGCCGGCTGCTTTTTGACGCTACTGCTGGCCGGGTGTGAGAATCGTGAGGAATTGTATGTGACACAGCAAGGGGAAACTGCTGACACAGCGGAGGAGATTTCCAGCCAGAGCGATGAAGTGACGGACAAAACTGCCGGGAAGCTTCCGGAGCAGTCTGCGGAGGTGGCTGCCGGAACAGACGCAAATGACGGAACTGCCGGCGAAGGGGGCCAGGACCCGGAAAAGGGGCAGGAGGAAGCGTCCGGAGAGCCTGCCGACATTTACGTCCAGGTTTCCGGCGCGGTGAATCAGCCGGGGGTCTACAAGCTTCCGGAGGGAAGCCGGATCTTTGAGGCGGTGGAGCTGGCGGGAGGAACCACCCAGGAGGCGGACTTAGCTTCCGTCAATCAGGCACAGATATTAAGTGACGGACAGATGATTTACGTCTATGCCGTCGGCGAGGAGCCAAGAAGCGGACTGGAACCGGAGGGAACGGGACAGACCGGACAGGATCAGGAAGCCGGGGATGGAAAGGTGAATCTGAATACCGCCTCTTTGGAGGAGCTGATGACCCTGCCGGGGATCGGTCAGTCCAAGGCGGAGGATATTATTTCCTGGAGGGAGGAAAACGGCGGTTTTGATAGCGTGGAGGATATTATGCAGATTCAGGGAATCAAGGAAGGAATATTTTCCAGGATTGAGGACCGCATTAAAGTTAATTGAGGTGAAGAGATGGCAAAGAAGGTTCTTGTAGTCGATGATGAAAAGTTAATTGTGAAAGGGATCCGTTTTAGCCTGGAACAGGACGGAATGGAAGTGGATTGCGCCTATGACGGCGAGGAGGCTTTGAAATTGGCCACGGAGAATACTTATGATATGATTCTTCTGGACATTATGCTGCCAAAGATGGACGGCTTTGAGGTGTGCCAACATATCCGGGATTTTTCCATGGTACCTATCGTTATGCTGACGGCCAAGGGCGACGACATGGATAAGATTCTGGGACTGGAATACGGTGCCGACGATTACATAACAAAGCCCTTCAATATTCTGGAGGTAAAGGCCAGGATCAAGGCCATTATGCGGAGAGCCGGACAGGGACAGCCTAAGCCCGAAGAAAGCAAGATCATTCAAAACGGAGATCTGAAGCTGGACTGCGAGAGCCGCCGGCTGTATATTTTGGATAAGGAAGTCAACCTTACTGCCAAGGAATTCGATCTGCTGGAGCTTCTGGTGACAAATCCGGGCAAGGTGTACAGCCGGGAAAATCTTCTGGACCTGGTCTGGGGATATAAGTACCCCGGTGATGTGCGGACGGTGGATGTGCATGTGCGCCGTCTGCGGGAGAAGATTGAAGCAAATCCCAGCGAGCCTAAGTATGTCCACACCAAATGGGGCGTGGGATACTATTACCAGGGTTAAGACAGGTGGCTTAGAATGAAGCGATTTAAATTTTTTAAAAGTCTGAAATTCCGAATCTTCCTGTTGCTGGCCCTCATCGGAATTCTGCCGGGAATAGTGTTCCGGATAGGGCTGCTTCGGACCTATGAGAGCCGGGCGGTGGAAATTCGGAGCATGGATATTTTAAGTCAGGCAAAGGTTTTGGGGACGCAGATCGTGACCAATGATTACTTGAATAATCCCTCTTCGGACATTATCAGCAGTCAGCTGGATCTGCTCTCCAATGTCTATGACGGACGTGTGCTGGTGATCAATAATCGTTTTCAGATCATAAAGGATACCTACAACCTGGACGGTGGCAAGACCATCATTTCGGAAGAGGTGATAAGGAGCTTCAAGGGCGAGGAGATTACCAAGTACGATTCGGATGACTGTTATATCGAGATGACCATTCCCTTGACGAACAATGAGACCCGGGAAATTCTGGGAGTTATGCTGGTCAGCGTCTCCACGGACAGCATTCAGCTTAACTACGATTATTTAGAGGGAAACGCGCTGGTGATCGAGACTGCGCTGGGGATTGTCGCAGTGGCCCTGGCCGCTTTTCTTGCCATCCGCTTGGTACGGCCCTTCGGGAAGATTACAAAATCCATCAACGCTATTCAGACCGGAGAGGAGCAGGAGGAACTGGCCGTTTCCGACTATACGGAGACAGAGGCCATCTCCAACGCTTTCAATCAGATGATCAAGCGCATGCAGGTGATTGACCAGTCCCGGCAGGAATTTGTATCCAACGTGTCCCACGAACTGAAAACGCCCCTGACCTCCATGAAGGTGTTGGCGGATTCGCTGCTGAGCCAGGAAAATGTGCCTGCGGAGCTGTACAAGGAGTTTATGACGGATATTGCCGAGGAGATCGAGCGGGAAAATAAGATCATCAACGATTTACTCTCGTTGGTAAAGCTGGATAAGGCCGTCGGGGAACTGAATATCACCCAGGTGAATATCAACGAACTCCTGGAACAGATTTTAAAGCGCTTAAAACCCATTGCGGAAAAGGCGAACGTGGAGATGGTGCTGGAGAGCTTCCGCCCGGTGACAGCGGATGTGGACGAGGTGAAGCTGACACTGGCCTTTACCAATCTCATTGAAAACGCCATTAAATATAACCGGCCGGACGGATGGGTCCATGTGTCCCTGAATGCGGACCACAAATACTTTTTCGTTCGTATCGAGGATTCCGGTATCGGGATTCCCGAGGAGTCCCTAGAGCATATTTACGAGCGCTTTTACCGGGTGGACAAGTCCCATTCCAGAGAAATCGGCGGTACGGGACTGGGTCTGGCCATCACCCGGAACGCTGTTCTAATGCACCGTGGCGCCATCAAGGCTCACAGCAAGGAAGGGGAGGGGACGATTTTTACCGTCAGGATTCCGCTAAATTATATTGCGTAGGAGGAAGTCATGAGAACAAAAAGAATGCTTGTCATTTTGAGCGTGCTTACTCTCCTGGTATCGTGTTTTGCCGGTTGCGGACAGGAGCAGGAGGCACAGTCGGGTTATTATATTTATTATCTCAATAAGGAGTGCACGCAGAATGTTCCGGTGGCCTATGAGCCCCAGTCTGACAGCGATGAGGAAATCGTAAGGGACATGATCATAAGGCTTTCCGAAAATCCGGACAGTGTGGATTATCAGCGGCCTTTTCGCGGAAATACCCAGATTATAAACTGGACCCTGGAAAATCGTCAGCTGCAGCTGTATTTCGGCAGTGAATATTATCAGATGGACAGCGTCACCGAGGTGCTCAGCCGGGCGGCGGTGGTCCGCACGCTGATCCAGGTCAGCAGTGTGGACAGCATTTCCTTTTATGTGGGGGACGCACCTCTGATGGATGGGAACGGTACGCCAGTTGGCGTGATGACGGCGGAGAGCTTTATCGAGAATCCCGGAGAGCAGATTAATTCCATCCAGACGGCCACCATTACCCTGTATTTCGCAAACGCGGAGGGAACGGGGCTGGTGCAGGAGGTGCAGGAGCAGCACTACAACAGCAATATTTCTCTGGAAAAGCTGGTGATGGAGCAGCTGATCAAGGGACCCATCAGCGGGAATGGGCAATCTGCCATTCCGGCGGGTACCAAGCTGATCAACGTGTCGGTTCTGGACGGTGTGTGCTTTGTGAATCTGGACGAGGGCTTTTTAAATCAGAATTACGAGATTGACGAGGGGGTTGTCATCTATTCCATTGTAAATTCTCTGGCGGAGCTTTCCAATGTGAACCGGGTGCAGATTTCCGTAAACGGGGATACCAGTATCACCTACCGGGAAAAATTTTCTCTGGCTGCGGTATACGAGCGGAATCTGGATTATCTGGCGCCGGTGGAGGAGGAACCGCCAACGGAAACGGGAGAAAACGGGACGACGGAGGAGATTCAGCCTGAACAGTAAAATACGGCGGAAGAGATTTTGCCGGAACAATAAATAAGGAGAGGAATATGGCGGTACGTGTATTAGCCCAGGCCGCGGTTTCTTTTCTTTTGGGAATTGTGGCCGCCCGGTACGGGCGGCTGTGGGGGTACGGTCTGTGCGCGGCCTGGCTTCTGGCTGTGGGGTGGATGGCCGTCCGGTGCTGCAGGCCGAAGGCTGCTTCCGGGCAGATGGAGCAGTTCTTGCCGGTATTGCTCCGTGTGGGGCTCTGTCTGACCATGTGTATACTGGGAAGCGTCCGTTATACGGGCCAGCAGCAGACTATAGAGAGGGTGGAGCAATATCTCTCGGAGCAGAGCGATGTTACGGTAGTGGGGACCCTCCACAAAAAAGAAGAAAAGAACCAGAAGGTCAGTTATTATTTAAAAAATTCTTACATCATTTATGAAACCGGCGCTTTGTCAAGCGACCAGGTTCTGATTTATCCGGAAACCGATGATTTTTCTATCGGAGAAACCATTACAGTCACAGGTAAGGGAGAGTGCTTTGAGGGAGCCCGCAATCAGGGCAACTTTGACGCAAGAAGCTATTATCACAGCAAAAACGTTTTGTTCCGCGTTTGGGCGGAGGAGATTACGCTGGTGAAACGACCGGCTTTTTTGTGGCGGGAAAAATTATATCAGCTGCGAAGGGAAATGCAGCAGGTTTTTGCCAGGAAGATGTCACAGGAGACCGCCGGGGTGCTGGGGGTGATGACTTTAGGAGAGAAGGGCCTGCTGGACGAGGAGGTAAAAAATCTGTACCAGCAGTCGGGAATTTCCCATGCCCTGTCCATTTCGGGGCTGCATGTGTCCATCCTGGGAGCCGGTGTGTATCAGTTCCTGCGAAAACGGGGCCTTTCCTATCTGTGGTCCGGGTTTCTTGCGGGAGCGCTGGTGTTCTGCTTTGGGCAGCTGTCCGGCATGGAACTGTCCGCGGCGCGGGCGGTGACCATGTATATGGTAATGCTTCTGGGAAATGTCTTAGGTCTGTCCTATGACTCCGTAACGGCGTTGTCCTTTTCCGCGCTGCTACAGCTCTGGGACAATCCCCTCTGTCTCTGGTACGCGGGATTTATCCTTTCTTACGGCGCGGTTCTGGGCGTGGTGGTGGCGGTGCGGATTCTGGAAAATGCGTTTGCGGAAGGCCTTGCAATGAGTGATATTCCTGAGCGTAAAAGGAAAAAACAGCAGGAATACCGTCTGTCCCATGAAAACAGCTGGAAGGGAAGGCTGATTAGGTGGAAACGGGAACTGAAGAGTACTTTTTTTGTCAGTACCTGTATCCAACTTGTGGTACTGCCGCTGACGGTTTATTACTATTTTGAGTTTCCGCTGTATACGGTACTTATCAACGGGCTGCTGCTGCCCTTTATGGGAACGATTCTGATGGCCGGCATTCTGGGCGGTCTGATGGGTGTATTTGCCGGGACATCCGGCGGTCCGGCCGGGATGGTATTGGAGGCGCTGTCCTTTCTTCTGCTGCGTCCGGCGTATTTTCTGCTGGAATGGAATAAGCAGATCTGCAATCTGTTCGGCAGGCTGCCGGGGGCCATGCAGATTACCGGCCAGCCCGGTATGGGGATGATGGTTGTGTATTTTACAGTGTTGGTGCTGGCTTTGTGGTGGATGAATCGCCGAAGGGGCCGAGTGGAAGAGATGGAAAGGAGGATTGTCAGGGCGTCTGGAATTTTGCCCCTTGCGGCTGTGATGATCGCCCTGGTAATCCTGGTATGTTACCGCCCGAATCCTGGCCTTACAGTCTGCTTTCTGGACGTGGGCCAGGGGGACGGCATTTACGTACAGGCAGAGAATGGGGACAGCTTTTTCATAGACGGAGGCAGCACCAGTGAGAAACAGGTGGGAGAGTATCGAATCCTGAGCTTTCTGAAATGCCGGGGCGCGCGCAAGGTGGACGGCTGGTTCGTGTCCCATGCGGACGAGGACCATATTTCCGGCTTAAAGGAGGTGTGGGAGAGCGGCTACCCAATCGAAAATCTGTTTCTCAGCCGGTGGATTCCCAGGGATGAGGCCTGGCAGGAGTTGTGTCGGCTGGCCGGACAATATGGGACTGAGGTTGTGTATCTGAGTGCGGGGGATGTGGTGGGGAGCGGAGAGCTTTCTTTTACCTGTCTCTACCCCTGGGAGGAAGTGGCGGATAAAAACGACGCCTCTTTGGCACTGCATATGAGTTCTCCTTTTCTTACAGCCTTTTTCGGAGGGGATTTGTCCACAGGGGCGGAAAAAAAGCTGGCGGAGCGATATGAATATGGAGCGGTGGATCTGTACAAGGCGCTTCATCACGGCTCCGACGGCTCCAACAGTGAGACGCTTCTCTCCTTATTGCGGCCTGCTGTGAGCGTGGTATCCTGCGCAGCTGAGAACAGCTACGGTCATCCGGGAGAGTATGCTATGGAGCGGATAGAGGCCCAGGGCAGCCGGATTTTCTATACCATGGTGGGCGGACAGATTACGGTGGGAGCCAACGAAAAAGGAGTTTGGGTGGAGGAATTTGTGGGAAAAAAGTAATATCTGTGGCACAGAAATTGATGGTATGCTATAATAAAAAAAGAGAGAGGTGTACCGAAACATGCAGCATACAGATTTTGCAAATGCCGTTTCATTTTTGCTGGAAAACGGCTGTCCTTCTATTGTATACCGGACGAAAAAGGAAATACTGCGAGAAAAAATCAGCAGTCAGGAACAGGAATATTATCAGAATCAGATTCTACAGGATGACGATGTCCGTCATATCTTATCCCTGCAGCAAGAGGACGGCTGGATTGGCGGAGCGTTTCACGGTGAGGATGAACCGGAGAGCGGAATCCGTATGCTGCGGGAAAAGGGGGTTGACCCGGATAATCCTGTCATTCGCCGGGCCCTGGCGGCTATAGAAGCGCAGGGGGATACCTTTGACCAGGGATGTCTTTGGCATGTGGGTAAGCTGTTGGATGAGGCGAATCTGGGAGGCTCTCGCATGATAAAAGCCTGTGTTTACGCATATGCAGGTATAGACGATACGGAGTTTCTGAGAGAACAGATTGAGAAAGCCCTGGAGGCCTTCCGGTTTGTGACCACTGTATACCGGCTGGAAGAAATCTATGAGGAAAGAAAAGGGAAATTGGTGTTTCGGGCAGGAGTGCCGTGGCCCGGCATTTATCATCTGAGATTGCTGGCGTTTACGAATAGCTGGAGAAATGAGGAAAATCGCGGGTTATTGACTGACGCGCTGACCAGGCTGCGCGAGTTTGGAAGTATACCTTCCATCAACCTGCTCCATAAAGGCCAGATGGTGGGGCCGGGAAGCTTTTGTATGCATGAATTTGATGTGGATTTGGAGGAATTAAACGCAAAAGAGTGGATGATGTGGTTTCAGCGCATGGAGCTGCTGGCCAGACTGGGTGTTGCCAATGGGGTGCAGGCCTTTGAACGGCAAATCCGTCAGCTGGAGAGTATATTGAGGGAAAATGACGGGATTTTTAATCGAAAGCTGTCTCATTATTATTTCAACAAGTGGACGCCCTATACGGGGCTGGCGCTGGAAAACAGCTGGAGAAAGAAAAACGCCAGAGCCTGCGACCTGACCTTTCGCAGTCTGCTCATATTAAGGCTGTCAGGGGAATCAGAAAACTATTTTTCCCATTGAAATTTTGCCACAGACAGAGTAAAACGATAGAATATAAAGTGGAGAAAAACACATGAAAACCATAGACGCAGACATCAAGGCAGGCACCTTCGCTCCGGTATATCTTTTATACGGCGAGGAGGCCTACCTGAAAAGACAATACCGGGATAAACTGAAGCAGGCGCTGGTGCCTGCCGGGGACACCATGAATCTGGCCAGCTTTGAGGGCAAGGATATCCGTCCGGGCGAAATCATCGATCTGGCTGAGACTATGCCCTTTTTTGCCGAACGCCGTCTCATCCTCATTGAAAACAGCGGTGTCTTTAAGTCCGCCAGCGAGGAACTGGCTGAATATATAAAAAACATCTCCCCCACAGCAGTCTTTCTGTTCGTGGAGGAGGAAGTGGACAAGCGGGGTAAAATGTTCAAAAATGTCAAGGCAGCCGGGAGGGTGGTGGAGTTCACCCGGCAAAGCGAACAGGTATTGGTTCAGTGGATATTGGCCAGGCTGAAGCGGGAGCATAAGAACATTACCCAGACCACTATGCAGAAGCTTTTGCAGACCGTGGGCACCGACATGGAGTACATCGACAAGGAACTGGAAAAGCTTCTGTGCTATTGCATGGAGAAGGAAGTGATCGAAGCTTCCGATGTGGAAGCTGTCTGCGTCCAGCAGACCACCAATAAAATTTTTGACATGGTTAACGCCATTGCCGAGAAGAATCAAAAAAAGGCGCTGGATCTGTATTACGATCTGCTGGCTTTAAAAGAGCCTCCCATGCGAATCCTGTTCCTTATTGCCCGGCAGTTTCAAATACTTTTGCAGATAAAGGAATTAAGCGGCAGGGGCCATGATAATAAATTCATTGCCCAGAAGGCCGGTGTCCCGGAGTTTGCCTTAAGGCGCAACCAGGGCCAGGCCAGAAGCTTCAGCAGGGAACAGCTTATCGGGGCCGTCACCGACTGCGTTCAGACCGAGGAGGCCGTCAAAACCGGAAATATGAATGACCGGATGGCGGTGGAGCTTTTAATCGTAAAATACAGCGGATAGAGGAAGAAGAGAGTGGGAAAGCTGCGTAACGACAAAGATGAAAGCCAGAGGACGGTTGACAAAACAGGAAGAGTACTTCTTTACTATATATGAAAATAATGATATAATTATATTATAAAATTGATATGAAAGGATGTTGCCAGTATGATTATTAAAGCGTCTGCAGCGCTTAGAAACGACTATTCCGGAATTTCCAATTTAGCAAAGGAGTCCAGGGAGCCTATTTACATTACGAAAAACGGAGAGGGGGATTTGGTTCTCATGAGCATAGAGGCTTTTGAGAAAAGAGAACAGATGTTGGAGCTTCGCGCAAGAGTGCTCCAGGCAGAACAGGAGAGGCTTGATGGCGCGGAAACAGTCAGTATTTCAGAAGCAAGAAAAAGGTTGAGGGAAAGAGCCCATGAAATGTAAGGTTGAGATTTTGCCGTCTGCATGGGAAGATTTAAAAAGGATTGAGGATTATTATATACTCCGGTTTGATGTTGATACGGCAATCAAGGTGAGCGACAGTATTTTGGATTCCATTGAACGCTTGGAAAGCTTTCCGGATTCCGGCTCACAGACACCGGACGCTTGGTTGAATCGTAAGGGGTATCGAATGGTAATCTGCAAAAAACATGTGGCTATCTACCGTTTGGTAGAAGATACCATATTTGTTTATCATATTGCAGATACGCAGACGGAGTATACGAAATTGTTTGCCGGGGAATAGACAGGAGGAATCAAAGCATGATATACGTTGACAAATGCGCTTCCCCTCTGGGCGGCATTACAATGGCGGGCAAAGCCGAGGCGCTTACCGGGCTGTGGTTTGACGGGCAGAAATATTTTGGCGGGCAGAAGAAGTTAAGTGAGGCGCAAGATGTGTCTGCGTTGGAAGAGGAGAAGAAGCCGCCTGTTTTCCGTGCAACAAAGAGATGGCTCGATATCTATTTTCAGGGAAAGGAACCTGACTTTCTGCCGCCTTTGCTTTTGGAGGGAACACCCTTTCAGAAGGATGTCTGGGAGATTCTCTTGTCCATTCCCTATGGAAAGACCATGACCTACGGGGAGATTGCGGACCGCATGGCAGCAAAAATGGGACGTTCCCATATGTCCGCCCAGGCCGTGGGCGGTGCTGTGGGCCACAATCCCATCTCCATTATCGTCCCCTGTCACCGGGTGGTGGGTGCAAAGGGCAGCCTCACCGGCTATGCGGGAGGAATCGAGAAAAAAGCGGCGCTCCTTTCCCTGGAGAGGACTTTTTAACAAACAAAAAGAACCCTCGACTGACGGTATCGGGGGTTCTTGTCCTGTTCATCTATTACGCAATTCCGTTTACAGCTTTAGACAGACGGGAAATCTTCCGGGAAGCGGTATTCTTATGATACACACCCTTGGTAGTAGCCTTGTCAAGCTCAGAAGTAGCGGCAAGCAGTGCAGCCTTAGCAGCTTCCTTATCCTGAGCGGCAACAGCTGCGTCTACCTTCTTGATCGCTGTCTTAACTTTGGATTTGATTGCTTTGTTGCGAGCAGTTCTGGTCTCTGCCACCAGAATTCTTTTTTTAGCTGATTTAATGTTAGCCAATCCCTACACCTCCATTCCAAAATGGTTTTTCGTATTCGATTGTTTCATTAAAGCCGGACACGGACGTTCTAATGTAAACATACTCATTTATTTTAGGCTAGAAAAATGTTTCTGTCAATACATATTTTACTTTTTTTTGCTAAAAATAGCAAGGATAAGTAACCGTTCGGTGTCTGAACTGTTACATGGATAACGTACAGTGGAGGAGAAGGCATGGGTCAATTTCAGGTAAGAACCGATTTGGCGTTGGAAACCAGGGAAAAATTCCAGGAGGATAACGTAGAGATTAAAGGCGTCCGGGTGGAAGAAGAGCGGATTCCCGAAAGCGAGATCAAGATTACCAATGTGTTCATCGAGACGGAAAACGGCGCAAAAATCATGGGAAAGCCCAAGGGAAGCTACATTACGCTGGAGGCTCCCAATATGAGCGAGCAGGACGAGGACTATCACCGGGAGATTTCCGTGCAGCTGGCCAGGGTACTGGAGCGGCTCCTGCCCCAAAAGGAAGCTCCTGTGGCAGTGCTGGTGGCGGGACTTGGCAACCGGGAGGTGACGCCGGACGCCCTGGGACCAAGGGTGGTGGACAATATGATGATAACCCGCCATATCATCCGGGAATTTGGGAAATATGCCTTCGGGGAAGAGGAAACAAATCAGATCAGCGGGATCGTCCCAGGGGTGATGGCCCAGACCGGGATGGAGAGTATGGAGATTTTAAAGGGCGTAATAAAGGAGACAAACCCGGACTGTATCATTGCCATCGACGCGCTGGCGGCAAGGAGTACCAAGCGTCTGGGCAGGACCATTCAGATTACGGACACGGGAATTAATCCCGGCTCCGGCGTGGGCAATCATCGTCATGGTCTGAATGCGGAGAGCCTTGGGATTCCGGTGATTGCCATCGGGATTCCCACGGTGGTGGACGCGGCCACCATTGTCAGCGACACCATGAGCAATCTGATACAGGCCATGTCCCAGTCCGTTCCTCTGAAAAATCTGGGGAGTTCCCTGCATTCTCTCAATGAGTCGGAAAAACAGGATTTGATACGGGAGTTGCTGTCGCCCAGTCTGAACACCATGTTTGTGACGCCAAAGGATATCGATGAGTCCATCAAACGGCTGAGTTTTACGGTATCGGAAGGGTTGAATATTGCCCTTGGCGCGGCGGCTGTCTGATAACAACCGGACCCGAAATCCCGGATTCAGAAAGCAGGGGATGGAACCGGGCGGGTCATAATTTCCTCCGGACAGGCATATACTATAGTATTTACGGGCAAAAAGTATGGGCAGAACCGAGGGGAAAAGTTGAAGCGAAGAAAAGCAAACAATCATAAAAATTATAGAAAAGCCGCGTTGCTGGGCCTGGGGGTGCTGCTGGTGGTGGTCTGCTGGCAGAATCTGAAGGAAGCAGGCGACGCGCCGGTTTTAAAGGAGCTTATGAGACAGGTCCAGAATAATCTCTATGTGGCTGCGCTTGAAGCCCATCTTCCGGCAGTGACCGTCACCATAGAGGAGCAGGAAGAAGACAGCCAGGGTACACTGCTGGAACTGTTCTTAGAGAAGGTGGCGACACTTCTGCCCATCCAGTCCTACGCCTGGGACCAGTCGGACTACGACACCCAGGTGGAGAGCGCCTTGAGCTATGAAATGCTCATGGCCCGAGAGGGAATGGACGAACAGTATAAGGACGGCGAACTGGTGGCGGACGGGGAAGGCACTGTGGGAGGAGCGGACGGAATTGCCGTGAACGACGACGCTGCCCAGGAAGCGCCGGCAGCTGCGGACACCGCCGTAAACCAGGGCACAGCGGAAACAGGAGTCATTGGCGCAGCCCTGGAGCCGGTGGTACAGATTTCCAGAGAAAAGCTCAATGATTTCGACTATCTGGTTCAGAATTTTTATACGGTGGACCGGACCACCACCATCGACGGAAGCCAGCTAAATGCCCAGGAATTGCTGGCCAGGGATATGCGCCTGACCACGCCGGCCGACCAGCCACAGATTCTCATCCATCACACCCATTCCCAGGAGCAGTACGCCGATTCCAACGGAGACCCTTCCATGTCCATTGTGGCGGTGGGGTCATATCTTGCAAAGCTTCTCACAGAGCAGTACGGCTTTAACGTCATCCACGATACCGGAGCGTATGATGTGATAGACCATGACAACGCATATTCCTATGCAGGTCCGGCGGTGGAGAAGATCCTAGCGGAAAATCCTTCCATCGAGGTGGTCATTGACGTGCACCGGGACGGTATCGGAAGCGACGGTCATCTGGTAACGGAGGTAAACGGAAAACAGACTGCGCAGATCATGTTTTTCAACGGGTTAAGCCGCACCACCTCAAACGGCGACCTGGCCTACCTTGAAAATCCCTACATACAGGATAATCTTGCCTTTTCCCTGCAGACAAAGCTGGCGGGAGAGGAATATTATCCGGGTTTTACCAGGTCCAACTACTTAAAAGGCTACCGCTACAATCTCCATTACAGACCCAAGAGCATGCTGGTGGAGGTGGGGGCTCAGACCAACACCTTTGAGGAGGCCATGAACGCCATGGAGCCCCTGGCAGATTTACTCCACAAGGTCTTAA
>CALWLN010000097.1 GCA_944381535.1 uncultured Lachnospiraceae bacterium | reverse complement strand
GAAAACAATATCCCAGGGACCGGATGGAAATTTTGCGGGAGGTGGGCTCCTTCATTGAGGCTCCGGCCTTTTACGGAACTTTAACCGGGGCGGAAAATCTGGATATCATCCGCAAAATTCTGGGACTGCCGGGGGCTGCCGTTTCCCAGGTGCTGGAGCTGGTTGGGCTCACCCAGTATAAGGACAGACCTGCCAGGAAATATTCTCTGGGAATGAAGCAGCGGTTAGGGCTGGCAGGCGCCCTGATCGGCAGACCCCCCATCCTGATCCTCGACGAGCCAACCAACGGCCTTGACCCCGTGGGAATCCACGAAATCCGGACGCTGATCCGTTCCCTGCCGGAAAGATTTGACTGCACGGTATTCGTATCCTCCCATCTGCTCTCTGAAATCGAATTGATGGCGGATGATATCGGCATTCTCAATCACGGCTGCCTGTTGTTTGAGGGAACTCTGGACGAGCTGAAACAAAACGCCAAAGCCAAGGGTTATCCCACCGACAATCTGGAGGATACCTTTCTTGCGCTGATCGAAGAGGATAACATTCGGGGAGGCGGTGTGAGATGAGCCTTGGGCTGGAATGGAAAAAAATAAAACGAACCGGTTTTCTTCCCGGGTTTTTGGCAGGTGGAATAGTAGCCGCTGCGGTTCCCGTTCTGAATATGGCGTTCCGCTCGGAACGCTATCTGGGGCTTGGGGAATCGCCGGTAAAAATTTTACTGGACGCAAACTGGCAGATGATGGCGATGCTCAACCTTCTGCTTTGGGTGCTGGGCGGGTGTATCCTGTATCATACCGAATATGCGGACAATGCCATCCAGAGAATGTGCACGCTGCCCCTTAAGGAGAGCAGGCTGTTTTTCGGTAAATTTGCGCTGCTGGGGGTGATGTGCGCAGCCGTACTGGCAATCGAAGCCGTGGGAATCGGATTTTGCGCCTGCTATTGGTTTGGGATGACGGAAGAGGCGGGGACTGCGTTGCTTGGGTGCTTTGGCTATGCATTGGTGTTGTCCCTTCCCACTGGGGCGGCCGCTCTGCTGATTGCCTCTCTCTGTAAGAATATGTGGATTTCACTGGGCATTGGCGTTATCTGCGTATTTACGGCGACGATGCTGCCCACAGGGAATTTCGGATGGGCGTTGTTTCCCTTTGCCCTGCCCTTTCAGACCGTTACAGGCGCGTCAGAAGCTGCAATCCTTATTATTGCGGCAGTGGCGGAAAGCGGGGCTTTGACAGCGGCGGAGCTTGTAATTTTAAGAGTCAGGAGGTCTTTTACATGAGTTTTCTCTCTTTGGTAGGTATAGAGTTTCAAAAAATACGACGCTCCAAGATACTTTTGCTACTTTTGGCTGCGGTGATCATTCTCTGGTTGCCCTCAATCTTGAATGTCCAAATGAATTTTCAGATGCAGGCTGAGGGAATTGCGCCCGAGTACAATTTTTTCATACAGGGCTTTATGGGAATGACCTGGTTTATGTTTCCGGGAAGTATGGTTGTGGCCACCGTCTTACTTACCCAGACGGAGAGAAGCAATCATGGTATTTTGAAAATGCTGGCCCTTCCGGTTTCCACCTGTAAGCTGTGCCTGGCCAAATTCGCGGTATTGTTGGCGCTGGCGGCGGTACAAGTTCTGATGACCGTTGGGATGTACTGTCTGAGCGCGGCCATTGTTACCAGGACCCAGAACTATCCGTTCCTGCTGCCTTTGCCTTTTGCGTTCAAAGAAGCGGGACTGCTGTTTCTGTCAGCCCTGCCCATGTTGGCCGTATACTGGCTTCTGGCGGTATGGATTCAGACGCCGGTTTTTTCCATCGGAATCGGGCTTGCTTTGATCGTGCCCTCTGTTTTGATGATAAATACCAGATTCTGGTTTCTGTATCCGTTCAGTTATCCGTTCTTCGTGACAGTGGCTGAATATGGAAGGTTGGCAGCCAATCTGACAACCGCGCAGGTGGAGTGGATACCGTGGCTGCCCGTTGCGTTTTGTATCACAATTCTTTGTTTAGTGATTGCCTGCCTTCGTTTCGGACAGGCGGAAAGGAGATAATGTTTTATGAAAGCGAAAATTTTAACAATCATAAGTACCTTGATGATCTTTGTGCCCTGGACCATTCTGCCCCTTAGAAGCTATGACTGGGCCCTGGAATCTCCCGTGGCGGAGATTATGATTTCCTGCTATGCGGCCTTTATGATCTTCAGCGGGATTTTTACCATAGTTTCCTATGGCAAGGCTGGGGTGCGGAACAATCTGATGAAGGTATGCCTGTGTATCAACAGCCTGTATCTGGTGGGTGGCGTTACGGCGTTCCTCATGATGATGATTACAAAATTTGCGTAAGGAGGACAGAGGCGATGAAAATGGGAAAACGTAGGAAAATGACAAAGAGGGCGGCAGTACTGTTGACGGCCCTTTGTCTGAGCTTCAACTTGGCAGGGTGCGGCTTTGGACAGGAGGGCAGTCTGAAGGACAATCTGATCGACGGTTTTGACCGCTTTCTACAGTCCTTCAGCAGGCATGCGCTTACAAAGGATAAAAATCTACAGGGAGAGAGAACTTTTGGACCGGATGAATACACGGGCAGTTATACGGCGCATTATGAGGATTTCAACGGGGAGGAGTTCCTTTTCGGCGGCACAGCGCTGGAGCGGGAAAAGGGGAGTGACCTGAAGGTGTCCTATACCCTGGAAGTCACATCGGGTTCCGCTGTGCTTTCCTGGATTTCTTCCGGGGAGGAGCGCATGATCACAAATGACGGCGGGGAGGATGTCTACCATCTGACCCTTGGCTCCGGGGACAACTATATTGCGCTGGAAGGGGAGAATTTCAGCGGAAGTCTGGAAGTGACGGTGGACGAGTAACGTCCTTGCGCAGAGACAGCTTGATGGGGAGGAAAGGATAAAATCTTTCTGTACAGAAAGGACCTTTTGCGATATAATATAATAATATTGACCGTGCAGGAGCGGCGTATATACGTATAAACATGGAAAGTATCGGAAAGAAATAATTGGAGGGGCGGATTACATGCGACAGATGCGTTTAGGGAGAAGAGAGATTACGGAACCAGACCAGTTGAGAGAGGTTCTAAAGGATTGCCAGGTGGCGCGAATCGGGACGTCGGATGAGGAAGGGATGTTTATTGTTCCCTTGAATTTTGGATATGAATTTTCGGAGAAGGATGGAAGCTTAAGGCTGTACCTTCACTGCGCCGGGGAGGGACGTAAGGCGGAGGCCTTCGCTAAATACCCGGAGGTAGCCTTCGAGATGGACTGCGGGCATGAAATCATCCGCGGGGATTATGCCTGCAGTTACTCCTATGCCTATCGGAGTATTATGGGAAACGGCATCATCCATAAGGTGGAAAATACGGAAGAAAAGCTCCATGGACTCAGGTTGTTGATGCAGCACCTGGAGCCCGGGGCAAATATGGAATTTAAGCCTGAAGTGCTTGAACGGGTGGCTGTGTATCGTGTGGATGTTACGGCATTCACCGGGAAACGAAGGGAGAAGAAAAGGTAAGAATACAGCAGAATGTATGATTCGGCTATGATGATAAGAAGAAAAACTGGAGGGAAAATCATGATGTATCCATTTATGACGTTAAATGATGAAACAGAAATTGTTCATTCCGATATGAATGATGACGGAAGTGTGAAGGTTTATATTGAGAAGCCGGATGAAAAATATGGTTTTAGACACGCAACATGTTGGTTACCATCGTATCGTTGGGAAGATATTTATCATTTTTCACAGCAAGAAATAGAAAAATTTGAGGAAATCATAAGGTCAACGGCACACTTTTACGCTGAAACGAGGTATAAATAAAATGGAACTTGCGGTACTGTCCGATATCCACGGCAATTACGAGGCTTTGGAAAGGTGTCTTGGGTATGCCATGGACAGAAATATTAAGGAATTTGTTTTTCTTGGAGATTACGTGGGCGAGCTGCCCTATCCCCAGAAGACAATGCAGATGCTGTTTTCCTTAAAGGAAAGCTATCCCTGCTATTTTATCCGTGGAAATAAAGAGGATTACTGGCTGAATTATAAAAGGAACGGCGAAACCGGTTGGAAGGAGACAGATTCGACGACGGGTTCTCTTTTTTATGCATATCATCATTTGACGGCAAGAGACATGGCGTTTTTTGAACAGCTAGAGCACAAAGCGGAACTAAAATTCGACGGTTTCCCAACCTTGACCATCTGTCATGGTTCTCCCAACAGAACAAACGAAAAGCTGCTGCCGGACAGTCAAAACACATTTTCCATTATGACCAGTGAGAAAAATGATTATATTCTATGCGGCCACACCCATGTGCAGGGCGTAATAGAATACAACGGTAAAAAAGTCCTGAATGCGGGGGCGGTCGGCACTCCCCTGCACAGCAATGGGAAAACGCAGTTTATGATATTAAGTGGCGCAGAAGAGGCCTGGAATCATGAGTTTATTAGCCTGGAGTATGACGTGGAGAAAATGATATCGGAATTACATAGGTCCGGATTGAGCGAGAGGGCGCCCTATTGGTGCAGGGTAACGGAACATATGCTGAGGACCGGAGAAATTTCCCATGGCGCCGTGTTGGCCAGAGCAATGGCACTTTGCAGCGAGGGCGAGGGCAGCTGCACCTGGCCCGATATACCGGAGCGGTACTGGCAGAGTGCGGTTCAGGAAATGATTGGAGAAGAGAACGCTGATGGAAGTGAGTGAAAAAGGCAGTGATTTTTCTGTGATTCATTTGATACAGATTTACACGATAAAAAGGACTGAAGAAGGGAGCAGGAAGAACACAAATGATATACAATAATATTTTAGAGGCCGTGGGCCATACGCCCATTGTACGGCTGAACCGGATGGCGGACCCGGAAGGAGCACGGGTACTGGTAAAATTTGAGGGTTTGAACGTAGGCGGTTCTATCAAGACGAGAACCGCCTACGAAATGATATGCAGGGCGGAGGAAGCAGGCATCCTTAAGCCGGACTCCATAATCGTGGAGCCTACCAGCGGAAACCAGGGCATCGGCCTGGCGCTGGTGGGAGCGGTGCGAGGCTATGAGACGATCATTGTCATGCCGGATTCCGTCAGCCGGGAACGAAAGCTTCTGGTGGAGCATTATGGGGCGAAGGTGATTTTAATCCATGATGCGGGAAATATCGGCGATTGTATTGAGGAATGTCTCAAAACCGCCCAGCGCATGGCGGCGGAAAATCCAAAGGTATTTGTGCCCCAGCAGTTCGAAAACCCGGCCAATCCCATGGCTCACCGGCATCATACCGGCCTGGAGATCTTAGAGCAGGTGGCCGGACCCATTCACGGTTTCTGCTCCGGAATCGGAACCGGCGGAACCATTACGGGAATCGGGGAGACTTTAAAGGCCGTAAACCCGGACATGACAATCTGGGCCGTGGAGCCGGAAAACGCAGCCATCCTGGCTGGCGGAACCGTAGGAACCCATATCCAGATGGGAATCGGTGACGGCGTGGTGCCCAAGGTGCTGAACCAAGCGATTTATGACGATATTTATATTGTGTCGGACGAGGAGGCTCTGCGGACGGCGAAGGACCTGGCCAGGCTGGAGGGGCTGATGTGCGGGATTTCCAGCGGCACAAACGTGGCGGCCGCCTTAAAGCTTGCCAAGAAGCTGGGAAAAGGGAAGACGGTGGTGACGGTCCTGCCGGATACGGCGGAGCGGTATTTTTCTACGCCGTTGTTTGAGTGAGCAATTTTGGTAATGGTTCACTCTAAAAAGCAATTTATTTTGCGAAAGTCACGCAAAATAATAAAACGGGAATTGACAGTTATTCGAAATTAAGCATATAATAGAAGTATAATTTTGCAAAAATATTGCAGAATGGAGGAAGTTATATGCTGTTGGAATTTAGAACTTCAAACTATAAATCTTTCAAGGATGAATTAATATTTTCATTGATTCCGGCCCCGAAACAAAAGGGGTTGGATTATAGCGTTCTGGAAGAAACCATCGAGAAGAAAACTTATAAGGGATTGTGTTCGGCTGTAATTTATGGACCGAACGCTTCGGGGAAAACAAATATTATTGGTGCCATGGACACGTTTAAGTCCGTGGTATTGCGGGGAAATATTAGAAATGAGGATGATAAAAAGGAACCAAACGCCGCAGCATATGCTTTGGAATTAATCCCAAACAGTGCGATGGACCAGGCGGAGCCGGTATGCTTTGGCATTAAGTTTATTACAGACAAATTGTTTATCGAGTACGATTTTTCCATGGATTTGGGGAAGTTTTTGGAAATAGAACACCCTCGAAGGGTTTTATCAGAGAGACTGTCCGTGAATCATTCTTTGATTTTTTCGCGAAATCAAGGTTTAGAGTTTGGAAATCTTCAAATAATCCGGGAGTTTTTGGTGAATGCGTTTGAACGAAATGAAGACGGAGCAATCGCTCTGGCTAAAAGTAATTTGAATGAGGAAGAATTGTTTTTGATGAATGGATTTAAAACCATGTTCAGTGCAAAGCTGGTTACGTTGATTCGCAGTTGGCTGGAGCAAAAATTCATGGTGATTTACCGGGCAGATGCAATGCAGCTGATTCGAAAACTGAGTGATCCCAAAAAGAAATCTGTGTATGTGGAAAAAACACTCAACGAAGCGGCTGCTTATTTTGGAATCAATTCCAATGCGCTTGGTTATGCCATTGAGGGGGACAGTGATGAGGCCAAGCTTTTTTCTGTCTTTGGAGAGCCGCAGAAAGGGGTAGCTATTCCCGCTGAATTATTTGAATCCTATGGAACCATCCGGTTTGTGAACATGTTTCCGTTGATAGTGAACGCTTTATTGAATGGCGGTGTTCTGGTGGTAGATGAATTTGACGCGTCTATTCATCCGATGGCACTGATGAACATAATTAATATCTTTCATAACGATGAAATTAATATTCACCACGCGCAGTTGATTTTCAATACCCACAATCCGATTTTCTTGAATTCCAATCTATATCGGCGGGATGAAATCAAGTTTGTTGAAAGAGATGACGAATCTCATTTTAGCAGCCATTATTCTCTTTCAGACTTTGGAACTGTTGGTAAAAACGGCGTTCGAAAAAATGAAGATTATATGAAAAACTATTTTGTGGATCGGTATGGAGCTATTAAGGACGTTGATTTTACACCTGTTTTTGAGAAGCTGATGTCATACGGGAAAGAGGTGTGAGGTATTGCGGAAGGAGAATAGAACGTATTATTTTTCCGTTGAGGGTGAAACAGAGAAGTGGTATTTAGATTGGTTACAGCAAATAATCAATGCTGAGCCGACAACAAAATATACCGTGAAGCTGAACAGTAAAATTCAAAAAGATCCTTTGGCTTATGCCAAGGCATTAACCATTGTGGGGAAAGCGGAAATCACACACATTTTTGATTATGAGAGTGAAGAAGAAATCCATGTAAAACAATTCAAAACGGCCTTAGAGCGAATGAAAGAGGCGCAAAGCATAGGCAAAAGTATAAAGTATCAGCCTGGGTATAGCAATTTTACCTTTGAACTTTGGATGATTTTGCATATGGCGGATTGTAATGGCGCTCTGATACACCGCCGTCAATATCTTGGGGCTCTTAATCGGGCTTATAATGAAAAGTTTGAAAATCTTGATCAATATAAGCATGAGGATAATTTTAAACGTATTCTGGGCAGGTTAACATTGGAACATGTTCGTAAAGCCATTCAGCGTTCAAGAGTAATTATGCAGCGCAATCAGGAATCCGGTTATGTATTGCAGCAATATAAAGGATATGAGTATTATAGAGAAAATCCGTCGCTTACTATTTGGGTGCAGATAGAAAAAATACTTCGTGAATGCGGTTTACTATAAAACAGATTCAGAACGTATCTTGACAAATCATGACCCGTCACATATAATAGATACATACCGAATGTATGTAAAAAGAAGGAGGCCAACAAATGGCGCGAAACAAATATCCGGAAGTGACGGTGGAGCGGATATTGGATGTGTCCCAGCGTCTCTTTTTGGAAAAAGGATATGATCATACCACCATTCAAGATATTGTGGATGAGCTTGACGGCTTGTCCAAGGGCGCGGTCTATCATCATTTTAAGTCCAAAGAGGAAATTATGGACGCCGTAAGCGACCGTATGTTTTTTGAGAACAATCCCTTTGAAACTGTCCGTAAACGAACGGATTTGAACGGCCTGGAGAAGCTTCGTGAGGTCGTCCGGCTCAATCAGGGGGACAAGGCCCGCACCAGCATGACCGTGCAGGCCATTCCCATTACCAAAAATCCCCGGCTTCTGGTGGAGATGATTGATTCTAACCGGCGTATTTTAACACCGTATTTTTTGGAGTTGATTGAAGAAGGGAACAAGGACGGTTCCCTGCACACGGAATACGCCAGGGAGATTGCCGAGTTGCTTCCGCTGCTCACCAGCCTGTGGCTGCTGCCAAATGTGTTTCCGGCCGGAAAGGAGCAGATGAGACGCAAGTTTTACTTCCTTGGGGATATGCTGGAGAAAATGGGGGTTCCGCTGATGGACGATACCATTTATGCTTTGGTGGACGAATTTGTGGAGCAGATTCCGGAAGAGTAGAAATGGATTTGTGGAGCAGATTCCGGAAGAGTAGAAATAGAATTGCCGAGAGGCAATTTTATTTTAAAGATTTACATACGTTCGGTTGGTATTATAAATAAATCTCGTGCTTTATGCTTTCGTATGACGCTATATTGTGTTGGATGAAGCCTATTGAGTGATTGTACCAGGAGGAAAAGAAAAATGAAGCAAAAACTGTTTACCCGTAATTTTACATTTTTGATTTTAGGGCAGGTCAGTTCCCTGATCGGAAACCTCACACTGAAATTTGCCTTATCCATGTATGTGCTGGAGCAGACCGGCTCGGCTTCTGTTTTTGCAGGGATCTTGGCCGTGGCAATGCTTCCCACCATTTTACTTTCACCCCTTGGCGGAATTCTTGCGGACCGGGCAAACCGCCGGAATATTATGGTGGCGCTGGATACCCTTTCGGGTCTGTCGGTTTTGATTGCCGGGTTTGTTATATCCTTCGGACATGATATTTTGGTGATTGGCGTTCTGCTGGTAACCCTGTCTGTGCTGGGGGCCTTCGAATCGCCTACGGTGCAGGCTTGTGTTCCGCAAATGCTGTCCGGTGACAATATCTTGAAGGGAAATGCCGTTGTCAATCAGGTGGCGGCCATTGCCTCCCTTGTCACCCCGTTTTTGGGAAGTATGTTTTATGGGGCTTTTGGAATAAGACCGGTATTTTATGGGGCGGTGGCCTGCTTTTTTCTAACGGCTTTGCTGGAATGTTTTATCCGGCTGGACTATCAAAAGTTGGAGGAGAAAGCGAGTATTGGGGTCATTGTAAAAGAAGATTTTTCTGTCAGCATGCATTTTTTATGCCGGGAACAGCCCGGTATTCTGAAGCTTCTTTTACTGGCTGCGGTGGTAAGCCTGTTCGTGGCCGGGACTGCGGTGGTGGGATTCCCCTATCTGGCGCGGACGGTGCTGGGACTCTCTGCCGGACATTATGGGGCAGCAGAGAGTGCCATGGGCGTGGCGGCCATTCTGGGCAGTCTGTGTGTGGCTTTGCTGGCGAAAAAGCTGCGCTTGCGTTATCTTGCCATTGTGTTTGTTGCTTTCGGTATCTGTCTGATTCCATGCGGGATTGCCTTTTTGCTGCCGCTTAGCGCCTTTTCCCGCTACATGATTCTGCTGGTGATGTTCTGTGCCTGCCAGTTTGGCTGTAGTATTTTTTCCACCTTTGCGGTTTCGGTCATACAGGAGCGGACACCGGAACGATTGATGGGCAAGGTCATGTCCTATGTGTTCACCCTGTCCATGTGCGCCCAGCCTTTGGGGCAGCTTGTTTACGGGGCACTGTTCGACCTGTTTTCCGACCGGGTGTATTGGGTTCTGATTCCAAGTGGGGTTCTTGTATGCATGATAGGGGCTGCTTCGACGGGATTTTTTGTTGGTTTTGAGAAGGAGAGCGAATGATTGGCAATCTGGAACGACAATATTTTCCGGGATTTCCCATGAAAAAGGTGGTTTTAGAAAAATGAGTGTGCTATACTAAAAATTATAAGGAAATTTGCAAAGTACGAGAAATAGATAATGGAGAGTCCTATATGGAAGAGTTTCGAACAAAATGGGCGGTTTTCTGGAAGGAATTTGGAAGTGGAATTCCTTTTGAGGAAATCTTTGAAGTAAAAAAACAAAAATATGACTTGAACGAATATAGGGGAAAATAATTTTATATTCGCTGAGAAAGGAAAAAAATGAAAGAAACCATATTATTATTCCAATTTGAGAAAGCAAAGAGAAGGAAACTTTCGATGGCGCTTTTGCCCCTTCGGGTGAGAGTGAGAGCGGTGGAGCCTGCCGACTATGCGCAGCCCATAGGCTATCTGGCCGGCGTGAAAGGGATTGGTCCTGTGGAGGTGGACACCGCAAAGGATTCAAAGAGCCAGGAATCTCAGGGATGGGAAGAAGGTTGTGGGGAGGACGCCGCCGGGAAGGAGCAAGCGAAGCTGCCGGCAGAGTTCCTGGTGATGGCGGGACTAAGTGGTGTCCGGGTAGACCAGGTACTTTCGGCAATTCGCAAATCCGGCGTCGGTCCCATTCCCTACAAGGCGGTTTTGACAGCCACCAACCAGGAATGGGACGCATACGGCCTGGTGGCGGAGCTTATGCGGGAGCATGAGCAGATGAGCCAAAAATAGGAGAGCGGGACGTTGTTATGGACGGACTGTAAAAATTCTAAAAAATTCAGGAATTTTTGGTTAAATTTTTTTGAAATGAGAGTAGTGACTTTTCAAAAATAATATGATATACTGTACAGAAATATGGAAACGGAATGCCGGCTGAGGAGACAGCCGGCCAACGTGAAGGAAAGGAAAACTATACCAATGAAACAATCTCATGAAGCGGTAGGCTATCTACCAGAAGAACGGCCAAGTTTTGGCAAGCTACTGTTGTACGCGATTCAGCAGGTCATCGTAATGTTTCCCGCCACAGTCACCGTGGCTCTTGTTACCGGTTTCCAGGTTTCTACAACCATCTTCGCCAGTGGTCTCGCCACACTGTTTTTTATCCTCATCACCGGCAAGAAAATTCCCCTGTATTATGGTTCCAGTTTTGCGTATCTGACCGCCATTTCCAGCATGTGCGCGGCCGAAGGCTTTGAAAAGGTGGACGGAATCCTTCCAACCGAGGCCATTCAGTATGCGCAGTTTGGCATCATTCTCTCCGGACTTATCTCCATTGCTGCCGGGCTGCTGGTTCGCTTTTTTGGGAAAAAGGCGGTGGAGACCATCCTGCCTGCCTCCATTACCGGACCGGTTGCCATGATCATCGGACTTACGCTGGCAGGGAATGCTTTGGGGGATGCCATACCCAATGCTACCGAGGTTACCAGCGAGAATGTCTGGTGGACTGTGATCGCTTTGATCACCCTGGTTTCTACCATCCTCTATTCCAGGTATCTGAAGGGATTTCTGGGACAGCTTCCGCTGCTTCTGGGGGCGCTGACCGGCTGCGCAGTTGCCGGTATCGTCTTTGCCGCCGGAGGGACCAATCTGTTCCGCTCCATGCCTGAGGCGGTGCTGGAGGCTTCCCTCTGGCGACTGGGTGACGGCTCTATCTTTGCGGTACCCGCGTTTTCCCTGCCGAAGGTGTCCTGGACAGCGGCGGCTGCGATCATGCCCATCGCCATCGCCACCATTCCGGAATCCACGGCTCACATGTACCAGTTGGATATCTATGTAAATGATGTGGCTCGTAAGAAGGGCAAAAAGATGAAGTACAGCCTGATCGATATGCTGGACCGCAACCTGATTGGCGACGGTATCTGCGATATGATCTCCGGTGTTGTGGGCGGACCCGCAGGCACCAACTATGGAGAAAATATCAGCACCATGGCCATTACGAAGGTGTTCTCGGTTCCCGTACTGGCTGCTGCGGCTATTATCGCAATGGTGGTAAGCTTCTTTACCCCGCTGATTCAGGTGATTTACGGGATTCCGCTGGCTGTCATCGGCGGACTGGAAATCTATCTCTTTGGCGCTATTGCCGCGCAGGGTGTGGCCATTATGATTGACAAAAAGGTGGATATGTTCTCCTCCAAAAATATTGCCGTCATCGCATCCATTATGGTTATCGGCATCGGCGGAAATTATGCCTTCGGCGGCAACATTCCCTTCTTTGGCCTTCAGGTTCCCTGTATCGCCGGAGCGGCGATATTCGGTATCCTGCTGAACCTGCTGCTGAGCATTGGGGAGCGGAAAAAAGAAACGAAAGAAGCGCGGGAATAAGCCATAGGACAGGTCGAATGTGACCGGGAAGCCGGAGGGCGCCTGATAAGGAAAAGCTTCGAGAAAAAGGGAACGGACAGAACCGCTCCCTTTTTCCATCTTAGTGTGCCCGGCGAGCGCACGTTCTAACGGGTGAAAGTCCCTGACCCGCCCGGCAGTGGGAAGGGTGCAGCCAATGGCAAGGGCGTCATCGTGAGGTGGGGTCTGAAGGAAGCCGGAGGCAAACC
>CALWLN010000096.1 GCA_944381535.1 uncultured Lachnospiraceae bacterium | reverse complement strand
AAATTCCAATGTGCAAAGGCTTGTCCGTTTATGCCACATCAGGAACAGCAACACATATATTGATAGTGCGTTTTTCGCCACGCTGAATGACCGCAGGGTGTTCCGCAAAGTCAAACTGATTGTTTATACCATACCTTACAACCTTATCCGTGGTACGGAAGGTATGTAACCGAAAGCCGTAAAAATGCGGATTTTCAGCGTTTTTCAGGATATGGAACATTTCCGATGCTTCTGTGGGCACTGAGGAGCTGGCACATATGGAGATGGTCTGCGCCATCGTATACCAGCTGACCAAAAATCTCTCTCCCGAGGAGATCAAGGCCTCCGGTTTTGACAAATATTATGTGGACCACACCCTGGCTCTCTGGCCCCAGGCGGCAGGCGGAATCCCCTTCAACGCCTGTGAATTCCAGTCAAAGGGGGATCCCATCACGGACCTCTTTGAGAACCTGGCTGCGGAACAGAAAGCCCGGACCACCTACGACAACATTCTGCGGCTGGTAAAGGACCCGGAGGTCAGCGACCCCATCCGTTTCCTGAGGCAGCGGGAAATCGTGCATTTCCAGCGTTTCGGCGAAAGCCTGCGCCTAGTACAGGAGCAGCTGGATTCCCGGAATTTCTACGCCTTCAATCCGGAATTCGATATGCCGCGGTCTGCGCCGAACTGCTGACACGCGATAAAGAAGGACTATAAGATAATAAATTTTGCCCTACCTGTCCGGCGTTTTTTATTGTACCGGACAGGTAGGCGCTATTTGTCTTTTCCATTTCAAATATTGCTGTTTTTTTCCTTTTATTTTACATTCTTCCGATATTCCTTTTTACACTGCCTGAGGTAAGAATCCCAGTCCGGGAACCCGGCTGTCTCCCGTTCATCCATTCTCTCTTCCGTATCTGCTGTCTCCCGGTTCTCATCTGACGTCTCCATGCCGACTGCTTCCCCGTTTTCGATGATTTCTTCCTCGCCGACTGCCTCCTCCATCTCTCTTAAGAGCCGCAGCGCTTCCCGACGGGCCTCAAAGGACTGGACATCCTGGTGATAACCGTAGGCCATCTCAAAAGCCTCCGCCGCCTCCTGAAACAAAAAAAGTTTGGCATACGCCACCCCCATATTGTGGCAGATCGCTCCCAGCAGTTCTTGATTTCCCTTCTCACGCTCTTTTAACAGCAGCCGCTGATACTCTAAAATGGCAGCGCCAAAGCGTCCGTTTGCCAGCATCCGGTCCGCCCGCAGCTTTTTCCGCTCCCCTTCGTCCTTCTGCTCCAACGTCATACACAGGTCCTGAAACTGGGAAAGCTCTTCCCCGGTATACATACCCGTCTCCTTCAACAGGAACCAGGCGCACCAGAAGGCAGTCCGCCCCCGGCTTCTCTCCTCCCTTAAGCCTGCCGCCAGCCTGGGCAGCTTCAGTTCCCCGGACAGCCAGGCAAAAAGCGGTTCCTCCATCACCGACTCGTCCACATATTCCATGCTGTGATAAAGATAATAACACAGTTCCTCGATAGTGCTGATCTCCACGCCCGGAACCTCCAGCCGATAGGGAACCCGGGCGGTCTGTTCTCTGCAGATCCATAATTTACTCATTGATACAATACTCCCATACCTTTCCGCTGGATTCATACCATGCTCCGAACCCCAGGTCCGTGATCCGCGCCATAAGCCTTCCCTCCCGGTCCGGCAGCGCCTCGATCAGAAGCCGAGTAGCCTTTGGCGGACGCGCTGGCAGATCCGTAAGCTCCAGACTCTCAATTCTGGCCGTGGGACTGTCCGGTGCCTGCAGCCAGACGTCCACACAAGGCTCGCCGTCCAACAGCACCTGGCAATTCCGGTTCACCTCAAAGCAACTCTCTCCGGCCTCCGCCAGTTCCAGGAAAAAGGAGCGGTCCCCCTGGTTCACCTTCAAAAACACATTGTCGGACAATTTATATTGGCTGAAATACACATAGCGCCGCGCGTCCTTATGCAGCTGCAGATAGCTTCCATAACAGGCCCCTTTGGTGAGCAGATTCTTCCCTTGAAAAGCCCTGCGCCCCCGGCAAAGGACGTTCAGGGAATCCTTCAGCCAGCCGCCCTCCAGGCCGTCCCCTGTAAGATACACCGCAGAGACGATTTTTCCGAGAAAGACCTGTCTTGCCAGCGCCCCGAATCTGCGGTCCCTGTCCGCAGGCTCCTTCGGCAGCGTCCCAAGCTCCCGCTCTTCTATCTCCACCCTCTGGGGACTGGTCCCCGGCTGCTTCGTAAGATACAGGCAGCTTACCGTATCCTCATCGCATCGAAAGAGAACCACATCATGCTGCATCAGTTCTTTTTCCTGGTTCATGGCGAAGTGACAAAAGCTCTCCTTGTCCTCCTCAACAAAAATCCGTTCTCCCGGAATATGAAGCTCCTTCAGAGTGACGGTCATAAGTTCCACGCATTCCCGATCAAGGTCCGGCAGATTGACGGTGACAGCCGCAATCTGGGAAAAATCCTTAAGCCCCGGCACCATGTGAAGAATCCGCCGCCAGAACACCGGCAGCATTTCCCGCTGGCTCCCGCCCTGCTTTGCCACCGTCGGAATCCGGTATCTCTCCTGGCCCACCACCGTGCTCACCGTCTCCGGCTCCTCCATCCCGGGCCGGAAATAACTGATCTGGGTCCAGTTGTCGTTAAAGTCAATCCCGATATAAAATTCCTTTTCCTGCTCTCCCATCTTAGTCACACCTTTCCAAGCCCTGACCGGCTTTCTTCCGAACCCGTTCAGCCTTATCCTTCTACATAAGCCGGAACCGCTCCGCGCCCTGTTCGATATTTCTGTACCGCAAGTACAGCCGCCTTAAGGTCTCTTCGTCCTGCCGCCTGCGGCAATCTGTCATGCGGTTTATCAGCCCATACCGGCTAATATCCTCTTCCCGCAAACTCCGATCCGTCTTCCGGGCCGTATCATCCGGTTTCCGGTCTGGCTCATCCGGCTCATCCGGTTTCCGGGCCGTTTCATTTAAACTCCCACTATGTATGGTACCGGACACCGTATGTAAAAGCACTGCGGTCCCCCGCTCCTCCTCCCGGACGGTGTAGGAAACCTCCTCCCCCGCAAACACCACGAAGGATTTTACAAAAATCCCTTCGAATACCGGCTCCATCTCCTCCGTCCGAAGTTCTCCGTCCTCCTGCTCATAACGGAAGCTTACCGTCACCCGGCGCATTGGATCCGTCCGGTATTCCAGGAAGGTCTTATCCTGCAAAAGGAAGCGCCGTTTCAGTTCCGCCGGAAGCTCCTCATAGAAGGCAAAATACATTCCCCTCATCACATAGGCCTCCAGCAATTCCCCCATCTTCGCCTGCTGCTCCCCGTTGGACGATTCTCCTGTCCCGCGCTGCTCCCCGGCACGCCGTGTCTTTTTTGTCATCCAAAGAAGGCAGGCCAGACGGCAGCAGTCGTTAAGGGAATTATCCAGGAAAATCTGCTGCAATACGCAAACAAATATCTTATCCGCCACAGGCTCCCGCAACACAAAATACCGATAGGAAAAATAGGACAACGCAGCCATCAGTACCATATCCTGACCATGTCCCTCATAATAGCTTTCAAAGATATCCTCCATGGCGCCGGTACGACCCTCCGTGTACAGAAGCTGCGCCAGGAACCGTTCCTCCAGCTCATAGGTGTCCAGTTCGAACCGCCTTGCCGCTTTCCATAAGTCCTCCAATTCCTTTAGGCTTCCCTGAAAATGACGGCACAGATACCACAGAATCCGTTCCGTGTAAATCCCCTTTCGGAAAATGAAAGCGCTTAAAGCGATAAGCCGCTCATCCGCCTCCCCGTTCCTCTCAAAAATCTCCCGGTCCGCCAGGGCGATCCAGTCAGAAACAGGCACCTTGTCATTTCCCAGCAGCCGCCACAATTCCTCAAGCGAAAGAACCTCCTGTTCCCCGGCCTGCCCTCCGGCTTGTCTCGGCTCTGCCTCCGCCCTCTGCTTCCACTCCAGCTCCGGCAGAAATTCCCGGTACAGGTCCGTCAGATATTCCCCTCTCTGCCCGGCCTGGAACTGCTCCATGGCAAACTGCTCCATGGCTTTTTCATATTCCTCGTACAGCTGCGGATTTTCCCGGCGGTTCTTCAGGACCACGGTGTACAGCATCGCCTGCTTTCTCGGGCTTACCGCATTCTGATATTTAAAATAAAGAAGCACCGGCCGGGGAATCTCCTGGAGCCGCCTTACATCCGCGCTTTCCAGCCATGCCTCGTACAGCCCCGCAATCTTTAAGTCCTCCCTCACGCCTTTGTCGAACCAGACAAACTGCTCCGCCCCCATCAGATTCCATTTGACGCAAAATCCACAGAGGGTTCCAAGCATCTCCCGCTCGGGCCATACCAGATAACACTCCTTGAGAATTCGATACCACAGGGGATGAAAGGCGCGCGCCATACTCATGTTCCGGTTAATCTGCTTTGCCACCTGTGGGGTAAGCAGCTTTTCCCGGGCCGCCCAATACAAAATCTGCCGTTCAAAATCATCGGCCTGGGTCAGCAGGTATACGTCATGGGAAATCAGATAATAGGCTTCCATATAGAGAACGGGGCTGTTCATCCCCTCCCCAAGCTTTCCACGGATGGCGGCAAGCTTCCGGCTTCTGCTCTGCTGAAGCTGAGGGTCCAGAAACAGCATGACAAAGAACAGGCGCACGTCCTCCTGATTCTTCTGATAAATCTCCTGGATTCTGCCAAAGGTCCTTGTCACATAGGCAGGGTCCGTCTCCATCAAGGTACACAGATAGAGATAATAGGCATACAGGGGCGAATCCGCCGGCACCATCTCCCGGCGGAAGCCGTCCAAGATCCACCTGGACTCCTGCCACTGTTTATTGACAAGCAGGGCCTGGGCATGGTACAGCACATACCACAGATTGTCCGGCGCAAGCTCCTTTAACCGTTCCAGACAGGCGCAGCTATCCTTCGACCATACACCCGTCACAATTTTTTTCACGCGAAAGTCAAGATACAGACGCATGAGCTTCACCAGCAGCCTCTTTTGCTCCAGCCGCGTTTCCAAATCCCCCGGCGCAGGTCCCCGGGCACAAAATTCCATTGTCCGGAGCTCATCCCCGCTTTCCAGGGTCAGCCTGGCGAAATTATTTCCACCGTGAAGACGCTCCTTTTTTATCAACACTTCCACCGTCAGGGTATTTCCCACAAACTCTTCTGTGGTCACCTTCCTTTTTTCCGGCACCAGCCAGTCCATATCGGAGCTTATGACAATCTCCAGATAGCCCCAGCCCTCCTTTTTCACGGCGACATTTTCCTTCACATCACAGGAGAGTTCCGGAAGCCTCCGCTCTCCCTCCTCAAGGGAGAAGGTTACCCGCTGTTTTTTGCCGGCGCGGAGGAAAAATTCCTCCATCCCCTGCATGGTGGCAGCCGCGCCGCCCACCTCACGGTAGGCTTGCCGCTCCTTCTCTGTGGCTTTTATCAGGACATTTTCAAAAAAGGGTGCGGTAAAAATGCGGTAGGCCTCCTCCCAGGAGGTCCTGGCCAGCTTCACAAAGTCATCAATGCCGCAAATGGTCCCCACTGAGGACGCCGCATAAAAGCGCGTGACGGACACTACAAAGGGAAGGCTATACTCTCCACCGTTATAAATTACGGTAAAGACGCCCTCCTCCACGGCCCCCTCCGGGAGGCCCTCGCACTCAAATTCATAGCTCACCGTCACCTGGTTTCCATCAAACTGGGGATTTCTCACCCGCATTCTTGGATGGGAGGACAGAACCATGCCCCGCAGCGGAATCCCGTTCCCGCTGGACAGCAGGAATACGCCCCGGTTCTCCTCTCCCAGAAGAGCCTGTATCCGCAGCTCCTCCTTCGGTCCCTGTAGGGACGGTTTTTCATATTGAAATCTGGCATAGGCCATGTCCTGTATCTTTCTTCGCAAATCGTCACCTGCTTTGCTGCTGTTTTTTATTTATTATACCGGTACGGCGGCATTGCGCAACGTACCTCCGCTTTCTGTTTATTTCTGAATATTATATAGGAAACGTCATAAATGTTTTCTTTATGACGTTTCCTGCGCCGATTTTT
>CALWLN010000095.1 GCA_944381535.1 uncultured Lachnospiraceae bacterium | reverse complement strand
CATTGCAGGTGATTTTTCAGACGGAGTGGAGCTGCAGCTCCAGCGGGTGGGCAATGTATATACCGCGGTGTATGTGCAGGATGGAAAGACGCGGGAATTCTCTATGCCTGTCATGGCAAATCTGAGTGTGATGCGGGGAGGTATTCTCTGTCAGAAGGGAGCCTTTGCCCAATTCTCCTATGCCTGCTTCGGGAACAGTATCCGGGACGGACATACCGTCAATACGCCGGTAACGCTTCGTCCGGTCAGCGGCTGGCTGGAGGCTTCCGAAGAGGGACTGCAGGTCAGAAAGCTGGAGCAGTACGAGATTATCGGAGATTCGTCCCAGTGGGAATATGCCCTTGGAGGTATCAGAAGAAACCGGGCGGAGGGCTTGTCCCGGCTTGCCATTACAAATAAGACCTACCACAATTTCAAGATACAGTGTACACTCCTTCCACAGGGCGGCGAAGGAACCATGGGCGTTGCGATGCTTGAGAGTAGCGTGGACGGAACCACAGGAGACGGATACCATCTGTCGCTGGCAGCAGACGGTACGCTCTCCCTTGCCCGTGGGGAAGAGAAGCTGATCTCCCGCAGACTGCAGGAAATCAGTCCGTACGGCCTGAAGCTAGATATCATCCGTCAGGAGCAGATGCTTCATGTCTATATGGGAGAGGACAATGAATTGTTCGCCAGTATATCAGATGTTGCGGAGCAGTCAGGCTATGTGGGATTTTATATGGAGAACACCTGTGGCCACATCAACAACTATATGGTCTGCGATTACCTCTCACCCTGGCTGGAGCCGGTAAGCCCGTGGGCACAAAATATGAGGAGCGATGGCAGCGGTCTGGTAGTGCAGGATGACGGTTTGGTGATGGCGAACCGGAAAGGGGAGACCTACACCGATGTGCAGGTGTCCGCCCGGGTGATGCTAAAGCCTACGGACCAAGAAAAAAATGCCTATGCAGGCTTCTTGTTTGGAGTCTCCCAGGATGTGGAGCCGGAACGTGGCGGTGTGTTGGTTGCACTGAATCAGGAGGGTACCTTGTACCTGTCCAAAGAGGGTCAGGTAAAACAGTCGGTTTCTTTACGTACAAAGATTCCTTCTGCTTATCTGACAGTGGTCGTAAGAGAAGGGCTTTATCAGGTCTATCTCTATGATAAAAAGGAGCCACTCCTTACGTGGAAGGATACAGAGTACAATGGTGGCGTCGTGAGCCTGGTATCGGATCATTCCAGAACCGGATTCTACCATTTGGAAATCCGAGATCTGACGGAGCAGGAGGCTGTTTTCCTAACGGAGGGATACGAGATTTGCCGGAATGGGAAGCGAATCCGGTCCTCGGATATCTATACAGAGGAAGCAGTGGGACAGGTTACCTACCAGATTGAGCCGAGAAAAGAAGAGAGTAAAGCCTATGTTCTGGAGATGGATCTTATGGTCTTAAACCCTGAAGCAGACGATACTTATCCGACAATATACTTCCGGAGAAACGCGGTTCAGAAGATCGGACTATATTGCGGAGAAAATCATACCGGGCTTGTAAACGGTGACCGGGGCATCATAGCAGATGAAGCGGCGGAAACCACATGGCTCTTTGCAGGGCGCCGTCCGGGAGAGACCTACCACATTGCCATAGAGACGGAGCCGGACAATGTATCGGTCAAGGTCAATGACGCATATTTTTATAAAGATATTCGCCTGAGTACCTGTCTGTCCGGTGATTTTTCCAACCTGCCTTTTGCACCGGAGATTGTGTGCAACCAGGGAAAATCTGGAAGTACGAAGACGGTTATCAGCAATATCAGTATAAAGGAGAAAAATTAGGATGGAACAGGCAGAAATCAAATTAGTTCCGACACCGAAAAAGACAGTGGGTAAAGAGGAGAAACTACCTCTTCTTCCTTACATCCGGTGCGAAAAGAAAGAATGGAAGGAGCTTGTCTCCGTATTCTGTGCATGCACGGAGAAAATACAGGGAATTGCTTTTCAGGAAGGGACAGGCGGAGTGGAAATTCTCTGTGATGACAGTATTGGGAGTGAGAGCTACACCCTTGAGACCTGTGCTTTGAAAACAGGAAACTGCGTCCGGATATCTGCGTCGGATTATCAGGGAGCGGCATATGGTCTGGCAAGTATTTTACAGCTATTGGACCGGGAGTGCCGTATTGCAGGATTGCGGATTGAGGATTGGCCGGATAAGGAATACCGTGGTGTCATGGTGGACATTGCGAGACAGTGGCATCCATTTTATACTTTATTACATTATGTTGATCTCTGTTTTTATTTTAAAATAAAATATCTGCATCTGCATTTCATGGACGATCAGAGTTATACGCTGCCGTCTGCCAAATTTCCAAAGCTTTCTGTTCCGGGAAGATTTTACAAGGCAGAGGAGATCGCAGAGCTTCGGGCGTATGCAAAAGCGCGGGGCGTGGTGCTCATTCCCGAGATTGAAATGCCTGGGCATGCAAAGGTTTTAAACCAGGCATATCCCGATTGGTTTTCAGATTCTCTGGAGACGGAAGACTGTGGGAAGACGTTTACGGAAAACGGCACGGAAATACGTGCGGAGTCGGTGATATGTGCCGGAAGCGAAAGGGCTTTTTCCGGTATTCTTGCACTTATCGACGAGGTATTGGAGCTGTTTCCGGAGTCACCCTATATTCATTTGGGTGCGGATGAAGTCAATTATCAGGTCTGGAACCACTGCAGCCGTTGCCGCTCCTATATGGTGGAACATCATCTGCAGGAGCCCAAGGAGCTTTATGCTGACTTTTTAGGACGGGTGACGGATTATGTCCTTCAAAAAGGCAGGACACCGATTGTGTGGGAAGGGTTTGCTTCTGAGTATGCTCATAGAATTTCAAAAAATGTGATTGTCATAGGATGGGAGAATTACTACCAGACAGCGGACAGTTTATTAAAAAATGGATTTCGCGTCATAAACTGTGCATGGAAGCCATTGTACATTGTGGAAAACATAAACACATACGAAAAGGATCGCTTCGATTTTGTGGACATTTGGAACTGGAATGTATATGAGTGGCAGCATTTTTGGGAGCAGTCAGCAGCATATCCGGAACCGGTTCGTGTTGAACCGACAGAACAGGTGCTGGGGGCGCAGATATGTATCTGGGGGCTGACATACGAGCGGGAGATAGCCAGAGCAGTGGAAAATATGGCGGCAATGTCTGAGCGTGTCTGGAATGTGGAACATGTTTGCAGTCAGGAACGATTTCTGGACAAATTGCAGAAAATTGTATATGATGCATTTTGTCTGATAGCAGAACGATAATATGAAAAAACAGAAAAGAAGAGACAGGAGCCGTAAAACGATTTCTGTCTCTTTTATTCTCTAAGGATGTACACCTCGCGGAGATGAAATTAGTCGTAAACGACACCGCTCGGGCGCAAAGAAGCTTACAAAGCGAAATCCTTTGATCTTACAATAGATAGTTGCAAGTGTGCTTTCTATTGTATTACATTAAAGTGCAGTTTTTTGATTTGCCGCAATGGTAAATCCAAAATGAATCTCTTTTTCGGAAAGACGGTATTTTTCCTGTAGGTCCGGACCACAGGAATTAGAGCCGATTCCGGAATCCTTGTAGTCGATACGAACGTGGGTGGCATCACTCTTTTTCAATTCATCTGTATGGTTTGCAGTTTGTAGTGCTGTCACATCATAATGTGAAACACAGATTTCCATCTCATTGTCAGCAGAAAACTCCAGCCTGCCAATCTGTAGCCTTTTTGTGTTCGTATGATTGCCATGCTCCTGCGGGCGCACATAATTGACATATTCGTCATCTGCGCAGGAGGTGTGCCAATCTACAGTACCGTGATGAGTCATATCGCAATAGCTTTCCCAAGGACCATTTCCAAAATAACGGAAATGATCGTGCTGATATGGCAATGTAAAAGAAAAACCGAGCCTCGGGAGCCAGACAGTGCTTTCACGCACCGTTCCGTCCAGTGCTATGTGAAGATGTCCATTCTGGAAAAATTCATATTTCAACTGATACCGGAAATAAGGGGTACGGGATACACCTGCGGCAGATGCTGTCACAACTACCGTATTTTCACATACCTTCAGATCATAAACCTTGTGGAAGGTGTGCTCGATGTTTTCTCCCTGCCATACATCTACAAAATGCCAGTACGCCGCCATGTTTTTTTCGTTGTCGATACAGGCACGGTCTGTGCTGAAAGTAGCCGGTCTGGCAAGCTGTTCTTCACCTTCCAGAATTATGCTTGTCAGCATACCGGTTTGTCTGGAGAGTACATACCGGAAGTTCTCTCCGGCGGCAATGATTTCCCGATCATTTTCCAACAGAGTCAGAGATTTGCCGGTCTCTGCTTCTGATATGACCGGAACCGGAAGCGGTACCTGAAAGACGGCAGTCTCCATGCCGTGCCTGTCCAGCATCTGCACAGAGGCATAGCAACCCAGGGTGCAGCTTTCGGGCAGGAGACCCGGATCGATGGAGAAGCGTTCCCGGGGCAGGATATCGGATAAAACGGTCCGGCTCTCCAGAATCTCGCCATCCAGTGCCAATTGGTAGATAAAGCTACAGCCCTCAAAAGAGAGAAAATCATAGTAGTTCGTTACCCATAAGAGATTGTCTTCATAGGAAAGACGGAAAGGTGCATGGGCCGCCTTTGCTTCCAGGGAGCCTGCTTTTAACGATCGATCGGAAAAGACAAGGCCGTCACAACAGAAATTCTTGTCATTCGTCAGTTCGCCGGGGAAGTCACCGCCATATTTCTGAACACCATCCACCAGGAATGTGTGGTCGCACCATTCCCAGATGCAGCCTCCCGCCAGCTTCTTATATTGATGGAACAATTCCCAGTAATCCCAGAGTTCTCCGGGACCGTTTCCCATAGAATGGGCATATTCGCACAGAAAGATAGGCTGGTTGATCTTATCATCCTCTGCCCACTCCTTAAGAAGCTCGTGCTCGGTGTACATATAAGAAAAAATATCTGTATTTTCCGGCTTCCCGGCACGGGAGGCATCTTCACATTGAATGAGGCGCTCTGAGTCCCGTGTGCGCAGCCAGTCAATCATGGCATCATGGTTGGAGCCATATCCGCTTTCATTGCCGGTAGACCACATGATAACGGAAGGATGGTTCTTATCGCGCTCATAGGTGCGTGACATACGATCCACGTATTCTTTGGTCCACTGAGGCTGTGTGGACGGCCATTCTCCGCTTTCTGGATCATAGGCATATTGGACATGTGGATTGCGGCGGATAAAACCATGACATTCCAAATCCGTTTCCACCATGACATAAAATCCCATTTCATCGCACAGATCCAGAAAATATGGCGGAGTGGGATAGTGTGAGGTACGGATGCAGTTGATGTTCAACTGCTTCATCAGAGAAAGATCCCTGTGCATATCTTCCGCCGAAATGGTCCATCCCTTGGAGGGGTGAGTGCTGTGATAATTGACGCCTTTTAACTTAACCGGAGAGCCGTTGATCAGAATCTCATGTTCGGGTGAGCATGAGATGTCGCGGAATCCGAAATTGCGCCGGATGGTTTCGCCCTGAGCCTGAAAGACCACCGTATAGAGGTAAGGAGTTTCAGAATTCCAGAGAGTGGGCTGTTCCACCACAAAGGTACAGCATCCATCCGCAGAATCCTGAGAATACAGCAACTGTTCATGGTCATAAAGAGATATCCGGCAGGAACGGTCTGCCTGGCAGAAGACTCGATTCCCATGGGTACGGATATCAATGTCAAAAATGTGGCCGACAGGTCTTGACAGGAGGGATACATCCCGAAAAATGCCGTGAAAGCGAATAAAATCTTGGTCTTCCAGGTAGCTTCCGCAGCACCATTTGCGCACATATACGCGAATAGTATTTTCTCCGGCGTGCACAAGACCGGAAATGTCGAATTCGGCTGTCAGGTGAGAACCTTGTGTGAAGCCCGCAAAGCTGCCGTTGATGTACAGCTCCGCACAAGAGCATACTCCGTCAAATACAATGTAATGCTTAAGAGATTCCTTCTCAATGAAGAAGGTACGCTCATACACGCCTGCCGGATTAATGTCCGGTACAAAGGGCGGATCGCAGGGAAATGGAAAATTGATATTGGTATAGTTGGGGTGCTGATATCCCTGCGCTTCCCAGCAGGAGGGTACGGGGGTGGACTCCCAGTCTGTGATTTCATCTATAAAATCACCGTTTTCAAAAAAAGCGAAATTCCAGGTTCCGTTGAGGGACACAAGGCGTCCGCATCCTTCCGGAATATAGTAGCTACGGGGTTGCATTCGGTTTAAACTAGTTTGCTCTGGATTCTCATATTCGCGCATAAATTTTCTCCTCTTCAATTAGATTTACTTCCGATATTTGACTGTCATTCAGCTTTATGGTTTTTATTTCATTTGCTTGAAGCGTAATTGTATAATTGTATCCCAACACCGATAAAACAGCAGCCTGCTTTTTTCCGCTGTAGTCGATAATTCTTATAATTACACCGCTGTTATCCTCCGAATATTTTACGGTACTGATGACAGCATTGTCAGCTTTCAGTGATATGTAACTATTTTCGGACGGCAATGTACCGTCATGGTTCGATTCACATATAATAACAGGGGGATTGTTAAAGTTCATTGCCTCAGCAGATGGATTTATGTATTCGCCTCCGTGCATAACCCTTATTCTTCCTTCAGTTATTCCCTGGTCCATAATCATATAATCGCGCTCTGGCAACTGTCCAAGCCTTAAATCTCCGTAAATCGGACTTCTGAGAATGGTAAAACCAAGCGTATTATCATAAAAATTGTATGCAAAAACACTTCCTGTTAAATACAACAAACGATCTGCTTTTAACCATTCGCCCATAGGTCTGTCAAAGCTTGATTTATTTCTTTTCATCTGCCCATAAGGCGTTGCTGCCGTAACGGAGTCGACAATAATATTATTATCAAGTTTAAACACGGTATGTTCTTCATTCCAATTCACTCGGTACTCAACATCCAAATAATCCTCACATTTATAGAATGTGTAGTACATATACAAAATTGAATTGTTGTATTTTAGTGTAAGCTTAATCTTATCCATCACCTCTCCACTTTCGGTAAGCTCAGTTTTGACAAGCGAAAATCCGCCGGTTTTTTTACCATACGATTGAATATTAAAACACCATGTATCCCCCTCATCCTCATAGCAGTTCGGAACAAACAGTTTTTCAGCAGTAATCATATTCTGGTTTTTATCATATATTTGCTCAATTGAACCGTTTTTATCAGATATGTTATTGTTTTGGAAGAACATAAAAATAAAACAACAAACGGCAAATTGGCGCACAAGTATCCAGCCTGCCTGATTGGCAGGAATAATCAGCGGTATATAGAGGGATGGCTGGTCAGACAGCTGCAAGTTCGGGATAGGTTTTCCGTTTCGTTTCAATCAGGGCCCCCATAACCCGGCGTCCTTTATCGCTTACCAGGTACCGTCTGGAATGCGGGATCTTCCGTATCAGTCCATGTGCCCTAAGTTTGGAAAACGCGCGGCTGGTCTTCCCGCGGTTTGCGGCGGAATCCGGGTCATCGTCGTAGATCTCCCGGCGGATGTCCCTGTTCGTGAAGCCCCGGATCAGATATTTACCATCCGAGATTGTTTCGAAAAGACGGAATGTCTCCGGTGACCAGACGTTATAGCCGGTAAAGGTCCTTCCCCTTACTTTTTTCCTCCCGCAGACTTCATTGACTTCTTTTTCCAGGCTTTTTGCCGGGATGATATTCTGCAGGGAATCAAGGAAACGTTTATTTGCAGCCCTTGACACTTCAGCGTACCGGTACAGGTTGGCAATGGATTTCCCCATGGGAACCCACCGCCTGGATGTGCTCCCGTCAGCATGGACGACATCCTTGCGGACTTTGAATTCCCTTGGGTCATTGATCGTCATCTCAATACGCAGGCAGCTGAATTTGTCATACATCTTGATAGCATTTGACTTCATCTTGCATTTGATCCTCCAGCCTTCCGGGCGTTTGCGGTAATCGGAGACTGCCTCTCCCTGAAACTTCGGGTCAAGTTTGCGCCCCAGAAAGGAAAAAATGTCAGTACACCTGAAGTCATAGAATGCGTGCCCGACCAGGGATGGATAGATATCCTCCAGAGCTTCACGGCTCTTGAACATGACATCGGTCGCGTACTCGCATTGGTCCACACACCAGTAGTACCCTTGGTGGAAGGTTTTCTCTATGGTATCAAGATAAGGGTTCACTCTATGCGCAAAGAGATCCAGCTGGCGGCAGAGGCTTTTGGAATCAAACTTGTCCGCAAGCTCCTGTGCCTTGATGGTGTCGCTGATCTCAACAAAGGAATTGTCATACATCTGGTAACGGATGCCGTTCTCTTCAAACACATGCTTCATCATCTCCCTGCCATTGATGTAGACCTGGATGAGGAAAGGGAACCAGGTCTGGAGCTTGACATGCATGAAGCCGAAATGCCTGTCCTGGAAATACAGGTAAAAATACTTGCATTTACGGCTGACGGTGGCAAGCTCCAGGAACCCATTGTCCTTTTTCTTTGGCTGGAGAGACTGGCAGGTCTCCACGGCAGAGATGGCGCAGATGAGCCCCTCCTTCACGGGGCTGTCCTGTAGGGCGGCCAGGGCAATCTCTTCTTTGGAAGCCTGCGCGGAGGGGAGGTATATCAATGGCCTTTCCTGGGACAGGGTAAGGGTTTCCACATGGGAAACGATCTGCTGTGTGACCTGTTCCGCGAAAGCGGGAAAATCCTTCAGCAGGACATTGTGCTGCGACAGGAAATGCTTTTTCCCGGAAGCGGAAAAGAACTGACGTATGTGCCCCTTGATGATCATCCTGTCAAAAAAAGCAAAAGAACCATTGATTTTATCCTGAAATTGTTCTAAAATAGTGTTCATAGAATCATCCTTTCGTATGAATGCTTGCAGGGGAATTTAGTTTCCGATGAGTGGTACGAAGATACCGTTATTAAGTGCATTATAGCACAGTGCATCTGCGAATGGGATGATTCTTTTTGGTCTTTTGATTTTTAAGATTTGTTTGCAGCCTTGAGCTGCGGTATGTTATACTATATAGAGACAGCAGGTTTCATATAAAAAAATGTTCATGGAATCGGACGGAAGCATATGCAGCAGGAATTATTGGAACGGTTAAAACAGATTACACCGGAGGAACGGGAAATCCTGGCGGGAAAAAACCAAGTTGAGAAGAGTCTCTATACAAGGAGCAGGGAATTTATCATTGACGGGAAACGGATGTTGAATAAAGGAAAGCTTATTGATATCCGCACCCATACCCGTTTTATTCATTTCCCCAGGCACAGTCACGATTATATCGAAATTATCTATATGTGCTCCGGAAAAACCACTCATATTATAAACGGGACGGAGCAGGTGACTTTAAACAGGGGGGATCTGCTGTTTTTAAACCGTCATGCCTCCCATGAGATTTTACCGGCAGGGGAGGACGACATAGCGGTAAATTTCATTGTGCTGCCGGAGTTTTTTGATAAAACCTTTGAGATGATGGAGGACGAAAATGTTATCCGGGATTTTATCGTGGGAAGCTTAAAGCAGAGCGGCAGCGGAAGAGATTATATCTATTTTCAGGTGGCGGACATTCTGCCGGTGCAGAATCTTATTGAAAATATGATCTGGTCCCTGGTACACAGGCAGGGAAACGTCCGCAACATCAATCAGACCACCATGGGCCTTCTCATGCTGCAATTGACCAATTATATCGACAGAATTCAGGGTGACACGCCCAGGCAGTACGAACAGAATGAAATGCTGACGGTTTTGCGGTACGTGGAAGAAAATTACAGGGAGGGGACGCTGACAGAACTGGCGGAACTGATGAATCAATCGGTTACGGGTTTAAGCCGGTTTATTAAGCGGAACTCCGGTATGAATTTTCAACAGCTGCTTAAGCAAAAACGTTTGAACCAGGCGGCCTTCCTGCTGACCACCACCAGGTTGACGGTGGAGGAGATCATTCTGGCGGTGGGCTATGACAACACCAGCTATTTCCACCGGATTTTCCGTGAACGCTACGGGGTGACCCCCAAGAAATACCGGGACGAGAGGAGATAAAAAGAAGATACAGATACAGGTGATGGTAAAATACCGGCGCAAATCCGCGAATTGAGGATTTGCGCCGGTTTTCTCTCTTTTTTTAGTAGAGTAATGATAGATAACTAATGGAAAATTTTACCAAAAAAACACCCTTCGGGTATACCTGGATGTCCAAAAAACAGGACAGTAATAAGGAAAGGAGAGAGAGGAATGGCAAACTACACCATTGGAGACATGATTTTTGAGACGAGAATGGCCAGAGGCTATTCCCAGGAGGAGTTAAGTTTTGGAATTTGCAGTACCTCGTCGTTGTCGCGAATTGAGAACAACACCCAGGTACCGGGGAGGAAGATTTTTGAAGGATTGCTGCAACGGCTGGGTGTGTCGGAATCTATTTACAGTGTCTTTGTCAGCAGAGAAGAGATGGAGTTGTACCGGTTGAAACAGGAGCTGGTCTGGAAGCTGGAGGACTTTAATTTTGAACGGATTGAGGTTCTGATACAGGAATTGGAAAAACGTCTGACGGGGAGGAATGAATTGGAGCGTCAGTATCTGTTGTTTGCCAAGGCCAGTGTGCTGTGGTGTAGTCAGAAAAAGCCACAGGAAGCCCTGGAGATGCTGCTTTCAGCCATTCGCATGACGATACCCGGTTTCCGTGGCACGGAAGACATCAGAAAACAGTTATTGACTTTTGACGAAATCACGATCTTAAACAGTATTGCGCTATTGTACGCGGAAATGGAAGAGCGCATCCGGGCGTTAGAGCTTTTGTTTGCGTTAAGGGAATATATGGAGGCGCATGTGATAGACGAGGAAGCGAAGGCCAGAAAATATCCGATGCTCCTTTATAATATAACGGTGAATCTGGGGGCGGAGAAGCGTTATGAGGAGGCCTTTGAACTCTGCGGCTCAGGGATAGAGTTTTGCATTAAACATAATAAATTAGCAGTGTTGCCGTTTCTGATAAATAATAAAGCCTGTGCAGCCGCAGAGTTGAAAAGGTTCGAGGAAGCCAGACGTTTTTTTGCCCAAGCGGTGGTTCTGTTTGAAATTTGTCAAAAGGAGACCATTGTTGAGCAGATAAAAACGGAGGCTAAGGAACGATACAACCTGGAGGTCGGGATTTAGGAGCCTTCAATGATAGGATGAAGGAAAAACGCAACCGCCTCCGGCGCAGGATGTTCCATACTTACGTGGCCGGTCATGGGCACTAAAATCCCGGCAGCAAATACAGCCGCCGCAACCGCCAACGCAAGGATGGATTTCTTAAGATTTTTTCCCATAGAATTCACCTCCTTTACGTTTATTGTAGGGGGCAGATAAGAGAGAGACCATGCCATATGGCGGGAAATTTCAAAGAAGAGGAAATTTGAGAGGTATATTGCAAATAAGGACGTTATTTTAGTAAAATACCGTCCTTATTTTTTTCGCGAAAAGCAGTATAATGAAATTTATAAGGAAATATCGGGGGCAGCAGCGCTTGGGAATTATCCTTTGAGCGCCGGATGTTCTCCGGATAAATAAAAAGCGGAAAGGAGAACCTATGGGGAACTATTATTTAGCCATTGACATCGGCGCCTCCAGCGGCCGCCATATTTTAGGCCATATGGAGAATGGGACTATCAAACTGGAAGAAATCCACCGTTTCGAGAATGGTATGCAGGAGCGTGGCGGCCATCTCTGCTGGAGCCATGACAAGCTTTTTGAGGAAATTCTTACCGGCCTTGCAAAATGTAAGGAGCAGGGGAAGATTCCCGTCAGCATGGGAATCGATACCTGGGGCGTAGATTTTGTTCTGCTGGATGATAAGGACAGAATCCTGGGGGACACGGTGGGATACCGGGACAGCCGGAACAAAGGCATGGACGAGAAGGTCTATGAGGTGATTTCGGAGGAGGACCTCTATGCCAGGACCGGAATTCAGAAGGCCATCTTTAACACCATTTATCAACTGATGGCTGTCAAGACCGAGCACCCGGAGCAGTTAAAGGCGGCCCGGGCCATGCTGATGACGCCGGATTATTTTAATTTTCTACTGACAGGCGTAAAAATGCAGGAGTACACCAACGCTACCACCGGACAACTGGTGAATCCGGTGACCAAGGATTGGGATTATGAGCTCATTGATATGCTGGGCTACCCAAAAGAGATGTTCCTGCCCATACATACGCCGGGAACCTTGGTGGGAAATTTCAGGGAGGAAGTGAAGGAGCGGGTGGGCTTTGACTGCCAGGTGGTGCTTCCGGGCACCCATGACACTGCCTCCGCCGTTCTGTCCGTGCCGGCAAATGATGATGATTTCATCTATATCAGCTCCGGCACCTGGTCTCTGATGGGGATTGAGACGAAAACGGCCAACTGCTCTCCGGAGAGCCGGGCGGCCAACATCACCAACGAGGGCGGCTATGATTATCGCTTCCGGTATCTGAAAAATATCATGGGACTATGGATGATACAGAACGTGAAGAAGGAGCTTGACGATCACTATTCCTTTGCGGAGCTCTGCGATATGGCGGCCCAATGCGACGATTTTACCTCCCGGGTGGATGTGGATGACGAGAGCTTTATGGCTCCCCCCAATATGACAGAAGCCGTCCAGGAATACTGCCGCAGAACCAGTCAGCCTGTGCCCGAGACCCCGGGACAGATTGCGGCGGTGATTTACAACAGCCTGGCGGAGTGCTACGCAAAGACGGCAAAGGAACTGGAGCAGATCATGGGCCGGACTTACAGCCGTATCCACGTGGTAGGAGGCGGCGCCAACGCCGTTTACTTAAATCAGCTCACAGCGAAATACACGAAGAAGGAAGTCCATGCGGGACCCACCGAGGCCACGGCCATCGGAAACCTTGTGGCCCAGATGATTCGGGCCGGGGAGTTTGCTTCCGTGGAGGAGGCCAGAACCTGTATCTATCATTCCTTTGAGGTGAAGCAGTATTAAAAGAAAGAAGGAGAATCAAAAATGACAAGAAAAGAGCGCTATGAATCCGCAAAAGAGATGTACGCCAAAATCGGCGTGGACACCGAGAAGGCTATGGAGATGTTGAAGGACCTTCCCGTATCCCTGCACTGCTGGCAGGGCGATGATGTAACCGGCTTTGACCATGACGGCCCCTTAACCGGCGGCATACAGACTACCGGAAATTATCCCGGCAAGGCCAGAACTCCGGAGCAGCTGATGGCTGATATGGATAAGGTGATAAGCCTGATTCCCGGAAAAGTGAAGCTGAATCTTCACGCCAGCTATGCGATTATGGAACCGGGAGAGTTTGTGGACCGGGATAAGCTGGAGCCCAAGCACTTCGCGAAATGGGTGGAGTTTGCCAAAAAGCATAATGTAGGTATTGATTTTAACCCCACTTTTTTCTCCCATGATAAGGTAAAGGACGGTCTGACCCTTTCAAGTCCGGACGAGGAAACCCGGAACTTCTGGATCGAGCACGGCAAAGCCTGCATCCGCGTTTCCCAGTATTTTGCGGAGGAGACCGGAATTCCTTGTGTGATGAACATCTGGACCGGCGACGGCTTCAAGGATATTCCCGCAGACCGTATGGGACCCAGAATGCGCTACAAAGAAGCCATTGAGGCTATTTTGTCCGAGCCCTATGACTTTGCAAAGGTAAAGCCCTGCGTGGAGTCCAAGGTGTTTGGTATCGGAGTGGAAGCCTACACGGCGGGAAGCGCCGAGTTTGCCTTATGCTTTGCGGCGGCTCATCCTGACAAGTGCATGCCCCTGATGGATAACGGCCATTATCATCCCACCGAGGTAGTTTCCGACAAGATTCCGGCGCTTCTGTGCTTCTTCCCGGAAATCGCGCTGCACATCACCCGCCCCATCCGCTGGGACAGCGACCATGTGGTTCTTTTCGATGATGAGACCAGGGAGATGGCAAAGGAAATCGTGCGGAACAACGCCCTTGACCGGGTTTACATGGCCCTTGACTACTTTGACGCCAGCATTAACCGGATCTCCGCCTGGACCGTGGGCTTCCGCAGCTGGCAGAAGGCACTGCTTATGGCTATGTGCACTCCCAATGAGATGTTGAAGGAGCTGCAGAACGAGAACCGCATGACGGAGCTCATGGTGATGCAGGAGGAGATTAAGACCTATCCCTTCGGAGACGTCTGGGCCGAGTACTGTGAGCGCTGCGGCGTGGCCGGGGATAACTCCTGGCTGGATGAGGTAAAGAAGTATGAGGAGGAAGTGCTCCTGAAACGGTAAGGTAGATTTACGGTAAAGAAGATTGCTCCGCCTGTCTGTGATGTTAAGAAAGCTTGCGTAATGCCGGTGTTTTGCCGGGGGCTGTAGGCGGCATCACGGACGGGCGGGGTTTTTTGTATCAGGAAAACCGTGATAGTTGCGTGGTTCTATAGGAGTTTTAGCGATTCGTGCTGTTCAAACAATAAAAAAGATGGTAAACTGAAATAAAAGGAGATACGGACACGGAAGTAATCAAACCACCAAAAAATCTTGACGCATTGACTCCCGGGCAGAGAGAAGTGCTGGCAGAGATAGTTTTCATTTGGAACAGGTGCAGGGCGATGTCGCCCTGTTGTATGAAAGGACTTGACGGGGAAAGTCCCACAAAAATATTGAGAGGAACTTATGATTGAGATCAAAGGAAAATACAATGAAGCAAAAATCTTTACTGATGTGGTGGACAGCGCTTCTATCGCACAGGTACAGGAACTTTGCAATCAGGAATTTACTACAGGAAGCCGAATTCGGCTTATGCCTGATATTCATGCCGGCGCCGGCTGTACCATCGGTACAACTATGACCATCACCGACAAAGTGGTGCCTAATTTGGTTGGCGTGGACATCGGATGCGGTATGGAGACAATTCGTATCCGGGAGTCTCATATTGAGCTTCAAAAGCTTGACAAACTGATTTATGAAAAGATCCCTTCCGGCTTTTCGATTCGTGAAAAAGCTCACCGGTATATGAGTCAGATCGATCTTAGTGAACTGTGCTGCGCCCGCCATGTGGATCTGCTTCGGGCAGAAAAGAGCATTGGAACCTTGGGCGGCGGCAACCATTTCATTGAGGCGGATAGAGATGATGAAGGCAATATTTACATTGTCGTTCACTCCGGCAGTCGTCGTCTGGGTGTCGAAGTAGCCAGCTACTATCAGGAAACAGGCTATAAAGTACTGAACAGAATCGATGAGGCCACGATTGAAACACTTACCGCGCGAATGAAAGAGGAAGGCCGGGAAAAGGAAATTCAGAAGGAATTAAAAAGACTCAAAAATCTCAAGCAGACCAGCGTCCCCAAAGCGTTGGCTTATGTGTCCGGGGAACTGTTTGAGCAGTATATCCACGACATGAAGATTGTCCAGCATTTTGCCATGCTCAACCGGCAAGCCATGATGGATGAGATCGTCAAGGGCATGAAGCTCCATGTGGAAGAGCAGTTCACCACCATCCACAATTATATTGATACCGATGCTATGATCCTGCGGAAAGGCGCTGTATCCGCCAAGGCCGGAGAGCAGCTGCTCATCCCCATCAACATGAGAGACGGTAGTCTCGTTTGTGTCGGCAAAGGAAATGAGGATTGGAACTGTTCCGCGCCTCACGGAGCTGGTCGTCTCATGAGCCGGGCGGACGCCAAGCAGTCCTTCACGGTGTCCGAGTTCAAAAAACAGATGGTGGAGGTTTACACTACCTCGGTGAGTAAAGCCACTTTGGATGAGTGCCCCATGGCTTATAAAGGGATACAGGATATTCTGAACAACATCGGACCCACGGCGGAGGTGGTAAAGATCATCCGTCCCATTTACAACTTCAAGGCCGGGGACGAGGATTAAGAATCAGAGAGAAATGCCATGGTGAGAAACAGGATCTTGCTGAAAGATGAGAAATCTCATGTTATTTTCAATCAGCACAGCTTCCGCAAACTGGTGAGGCGTCTACTGGTGGAGCTGATCCCCACGAAAATCACCAATCAGGACGGAATTATACGAGAGGTCATCGAATAGACGGGAGGATATAGTGTGAAATGAAAAATAAGATATTCAAGCAGAACTTAAAGGGGAAAAGTCCTCGTCCCGGCGGCCCTTTTCTCATTCAAATGTTATTCAAAGAGCCGGTTCCCATGCCAGGAAAAGAAAAAATGACTGCTGTTTTGGAGCAGCGTATCGGTTCAGTGGAGTGTTTCTGTCACGATGAGAAGACGGCAGGCTTTGCGGCCCTCGGGAAAATGCCCCAGAGTGGTATCATCCCCTGGACGTCCTGCCTACCTGCAAATCGGTTATCTCCTTTGGCTGTAGATTTCCGGCAGGGACTTTGATCTGTAAATCCAACATACCATACACCAGTGCGCGAAATTTGATTACACCCAAAATGGACGCAATGGCCCTGGATTTTTGTATTGAAATGGAAAAACGTCAGGTTTTATGCGTTCCGATACCGGTAAATGAAAGTCAATGGGATGAACATACTGGCAGATGGCGTTCCATTGTTTCCCAGAAGCACGCAGCACAGGCAGCCGGATTGGGCTCGATTGGAAGGAATTCTTTGCTGGTAACGCCGGAATTTGGGAGTATGGTCTGGCTGGGAGCGGTTTTATGCGAACAGGAATTGGAGCCGGATGAGATGAAAAGGCCTCTCTGCGATAATTGTAATTTATGTGTGGAGGCTTGTCCGGTAAATGCTCTGGAAAATCCGGAAATGAACCAGCAAAGCTGCTGGGATTACGCCTTTGGAACGGATGAAGAAACGCAGGCATGGAGAATCGCCTGCCATAAATGCAGAGACGTTTGCCCCTATCAGCTGGGAAGCCAGCGAAGCTTTTTATCGGAAAGGTTCTTCGAACTTTCCTGATAAAAAGCCCTCCGGGGGATGCATACTCGCATGAAGAACATGAAGAAGAGGAAAGGAAGAGTTTTATGCTTGAACCAATGGGCGCGTTTTTTGACAGCCGCCTTGACGATTATGAGGAACATCAGATGACCTGTATTGAGTCCGCGCCGGAATTTTATGCCTTTACGGCAGAATGTCTGCCGGTGGAGCCTGGCGTACGCCTGCTTGATCTGGGCTGCGGCACGGGATTGGAATTGGATCCGTATTTTCAGCGGAATCCTTCCGCAAAAATAACGGGGATTGACCTGGCGCCGGGAATGCTGGGCGCGTTGCAAAAGAAATTTCCGGATAAGGATCTGACGCTGATCCTGGGTTCTTATTTTGACGTTCCTTTGGGAAGTATGGTGTTTGATGGGGCGGTGTCTGTGGAATCCCTGCACCATTTCACAAAGGAAGAGAAAATTCCCCTTTACGCAAAGGTAAGGGAGGCGCTGAAGGAGGGCGGATATTTTGTCCTGACGGATTATTTCGCGGCATCAGAGGAAGAGGAACAATTCCGCAGGCAGGAACTGCTCCGGCTGCGGAGAATGCAGGGGATTGAAGACGATACCTTCTATCATTACGATACTCCTTTGACGGTGGAGCACGAGGCGGAGGCACTGCGGGCCGCCGGGTTTGCTTCCGTGGAAATCCTCAATCGCTGGGGGGCCACCGTAACAATGAAGGCAGGCCGGTGAGCGCTGCCTTCAGGCTATCTGTTTTTTCTGCTTAAGAAAATAATATCCCACGCCCAACGCGTCCGCCAGAAACCAGCCGATGGGCACGGACCACCAGATCCCCACAACCCCAAAAGCCGGAATCGCGGAAAGGAGATAGGCCAAGGCCACCCGAATGCCCAGAGATACGATGGTAAGAACAACGGACATACCTGGCTTTCCCAGGGCGCGGTACAGCCCATAGAGCAGGAACAGGCCGCCGATCAGAAAATAGAAGGCCCCTTCAATGTGAAGATAGCGGACACCTTCGGCGATAACGGCCGTTTCCTCTGCGTCAATGAAGAGCGTCATCAGAGGCCTGGCCAACACAAAAACGCACAGGGAAATAAAAAGGCTGAAGGACAGCGAGGTCAAAACTGCCACACGAATCCCTTTTCTGATGCGGTCCGTGTGCTTTGCGCCGAAATTTTGAGCCACAAAAATGGAGAAGGCATTGCCGAAATCCTGCACCGGAAGATATGCAAAGGCATCAATCTTCACAGCGGCGGCAAAGGCGGCCATGATAGTGGTTCCGAAGCTGTTGACCAGTCCCTGCACGGCTAAAATTCCAAGATTCATAATCGACTGCTGCAGACAGGTCAGGGCGGAAAAACCGGTGATTTCCCGAATACGGCTCAGACGGAGCCGGACTTGCTTCTCCCTTTTCAGCAATGCGGGAAATTTCAGCTTTGTGTAAAGGGCAATTCCGATGCCGGAGACATACTGCGAAATCACGGTGGCCTCTGCGGCTCCGGCCACGCCCCGGTTTAAGCCCGCTACAAACCAGAGGTCCAGAACGATATTTAAACAGGCAGAGACAGCCAGGAAAATCAGGGGGACCACCGAATTACCCAGAGACCGCAGCAGAGAGGCAAAAAAGTTATAGAGAAAAATACCAATCATTCCCGCAAAAATCACAAGCAGGTATTCCCTCATCAGCTCCACCAGGCTGTCCGGTGTGCGCAAGACCCATATAATCCAGTCAATGCCCAGGAAAATCAGAACATTTAAAAGGAGGGTGACGGCACCCAGAAGGGTAAAGGACGCAAGGATGCCTTCCTTCAATCCAAGGGTATCTTTCTGACCAAAGCGGATGGAAAAAACAGTTCCGCTCCCCATGGCCAGACCCAGCAGGATTGAGGTCAGAAAGGTCATCAGGGAAAACGCGGAGCCCACGGCAGCCAGCGCGTCAGCTCCGAGAAATTTTCCCACGATCAGCGTATCGGCAATATTATAACACTGCTGCAAAAGATTCCCCAGAATCATGGGAACCGCAAAGCGCAGCATGGTCTTCATGACAGGTCCCCGTGTCAGTTCATGTTCCGTTTGCATTAGAGACATCACTGCTTTCGTTATGAAATATATGAATTAACATTCGAAATGTATTATAGTTTGAAATAAATATAATGTCAATATTCGGACATCGGGCAGCAGATTGGAATCTCACGGGTCGCTGTAAAGGCGCGTGTGTAGCGGGGCGGTTTCCTGTTACTTTGAAATTGAGACGACGCCGGAGACCCTTGGGGATGTGGCCGGGCGGTTATCGCAAAATGATATCGTTACACAGATTTATCGCGTGACGGGAAAAAGCAAGCTCCATGTGCATGCGGTTGCTTCTTCCAATGAAGAAATGGAAGGGCTGCTCCGTGACACTATCGACAAGTTACCCGGAGTGCTGGAGTGCGGCTGTAACATCATCGTTTCAAGGATCAAGGATATCAAAGGGCTGCGGCTGTAAGAAAATCTTGGATTTTCTTTGCTTTTTAGAGACGAAACAAATGCAAAACCACATTTAATGAAGAAAAACAAATAAAAACAACAGAAAAATGTTGACGAACGGCCATAAGTATACTATAATAAGAATAAATCAAAATAAAACCCAACATTGTTACCAGAAACCAACAAAAACAGGAGGAAAATCATGGTATCAGAATATGAAATCAAAAAACAAATCTGTGACATCGGAAAGCGAATCTATAACCGCAACATGGTTGCGGCCAATGACGGAAATATTTCCGTAAAGCTCAACGATAACGAATTCCTGTGTACGCCTACCGGAGTATCCAAGGGCTTCATGACCCCGGATTACATCTGCAAGGTAGATAAGGATGGGAAAGTGCTTCAGGCCAACGCCGGCTTCAAGCCCTCTTCTGAGATCAAGATGCACATGAGAGTGTATAAGGAGCGCCCGGATGTAAACGCTGTGGTGCATGCGCATCCCATGTACGCTACCACTTTCGCCATTGCGGGTATTCCCCTGACACAGCCCATTATGCCGGAGGCTGTCATCGCTTTAGGCTGCGTGCCCATCGCCAAATACGGCAGACCCTCCACGGAGGAGATCCCCGACGCTGTTTCCGAGTATGTGCAGTATTTTGACGCAGTGCTTTTGGAAAACCACGGAGCATTGACTTACTCTGATTCCCTGCTTTCCGCATACCTTAAGATGGAGTCCGTAGAATTTTACGCACAGCTCTTATACCAGTCCAAAATGCTTGGCGGACCCAAGGAGTTCACGCCTCAGCAGGTACAGGACCTCTACGAGATCCGCAGAAAGTTCGGTATGGCAGGCAGACATCCGGCCAACCTCTGCCAGAACACCAAGGATGGTAAGCCCAGTTGCCATAACTGCGGCGGTGCCTGTGGCGGAGAGAAGAAAAAAGAGGAGAATGCCGAATTAGTAACCGAAATTACCAAAAAGGTTATGGAGCAGTTAGGGTTTTCCAAATAAATAAAAACAGAGAGCACACTTTTGAGTTTTCTGTTGACATGAAAAATCTCCCGGCAGAAAGGGTGAGAAGGATTGGAAAATAACTACATAACCGAAATTGTTTCCCGGGTAGTGAGGGAGATGACGGAGGGAAGGGAAACCCGCAGGCCGGCGCCGGAGGAGACAAAACCGGAGACCATGGCTGTCACGGCGGGAAATTCCACAGGCCGGCCCACACCGGAGGTTACCCTGAGAATGGCGAAGAAGCTCATGGACCGCCTGGAGGCCGAGGCGAACCGCATGGGACTAAAGGCGGTTATCGCAGTGGTGAACAAGGGCGCAAGACCGGTGGCGGTCCACTGTATGGACGAGGCTTATATCGCAAGCTTTGATGTGGCCATGGGCAAAGCCTACACCTCGGCGGCCTTAAAGATGTCCACCAGGCAGTTAAAGCAGTTAAGCCAGCCTGGCGGAGAGCTTTTCGGTATTCAAAATACCAATGGCGGACAGCTTGTCATCTTTGGAGGCGGAGTGCCCATCACCTGGGGAGGAAAGGTCATCGGCGGTCTGGGGGTCAGCGGAGGAAGCGAGGCCCAGGACACGGCCCTGGCTGAATATGGAGAAAAAATCATAAAGGAGGCATTAGACCTATGGCAGTAAACGAGTCCGAACTGCGGTTGATCGTGTCGGAGGTTGTGAAGAAGCTGAAAGAACAGGATGCGGCTCCCACGGGGCAGCTCGGAATCTTCAACGACATGAACACGGCAATCGCAGCGGCCAAAGACGCGCAGAAGGTCATGCAGCAGATGCCCATGGATTTTCGTGAAAAAATCATCAGTAAGATCCGTGAGAAGATTCTGGAAAACGCAGAGCTTTTTGCAAGAATGGGTGTGGAGGAGACCGGCATGGGAAATGTTGGTCATAAAATCTTAAAGCACCGCCTGGTGGCAGAAAAAACCCCGGGAACTGAAGATATAACAACAACGGCCTGGTCGGGAGACCGGGGCTTAACCTTGATCGAGATGGGGCCTTTCGGGGTAATAGGGGCCATCACTCCCAGCACCAATCCCAGTGAGACCATCCTCTGCAACAGTATCGGCATGATAGCCGGCGGCAATACCGTGGTGTTCTGTCCCCATCCGTCAGCCGTGAAGGTGTCCAATTTTGCGGTGGACCTGGTGAACCGGGCTTCCATGGAGGTGGGCGGACCTGTGAATATCGCAGTGTCGTTAGCGCACCCCAGCATAGAGACCAGCGCAATCATGATGAAGCATCCCGATATCCATCTGATCGTCGCCACGGGAGGACCTGGCGTGGTGACCACCGTCCTTTCCTCCGGCAAGCGGGGGATCGGAGCCGGAGCGGGCAATCCCCCGGCGCTGGTGGATGAGACCGCGGACATAAGAAAAGCGGCTATGGACATTGTGAACGGATGTACCTTTGACAACAATCTTCCCTGTATCGCGGAGAAGGAAGTGGTGGTTGTGGATTCCGTGGCCGATGAGCTGATCCACTGGATGCTCACGGAATGCGGCTGCTACATGGCTTCCAAGGAGGAGCAGGAGAAGCTGATCGGTACCGTGTTTACCAAAGGAAAGCTGAACCGGAAATGTGTGGGCCGGGACGCCAAGACGCTCCTTGGCATGATCGGCGTTAAGGTCAGCGACGACATCCGCTGCATCATTTTCGAGGGGGAGAAGGAACATCCCCTGATTGCGGAGGAGCTGATGATGCCCATCCTGGGAATCGTCCGCGCGAAGGATATTGACGACGCCATCGAGAAGGCCGTATGGCTGGAGCATGGCAACCGCCACTCCGCGCATATGCATTCCAAGAATATCGACAATCTTACCAGATTCGGCAAGGCCATTGATACCGCGATTTTTGTAAAGAACGGACCGTCCTATGCGGCTCTGGGTTTCGGCGGAGAGGGATACTGTACCTTCACCATCGCAAGCCGGACCGGAGAGGGACTGACCTCCGCTTCCACATTTACCAAGAGACGCCGCTGTGTGATGTCGGACAGCTTATGTATCAGATAGGAGGGAAAAATTGCAATGAATGAGAGAGAGATAGAGGCCATCGTAAAACAGGTATTGGATGGCATGAGAGACCCAAGTGCCTTAAGCGGCAGCGCCGCCAAGGCCACGGGAGCAATCCCCAAGACCAGCAGAGTAGCTATGCTGACAGCCCTTGAGAATTATGAGATCAAGGAGTTTCCCATCCCAGAGGTCGGGGATGACGATATTCTGGTGAAGGTGGAGGGCTGCGGTATCTGCGGCACCGACGCCCATGAATTCAAGCGGGACCCCTTCGGACTGATTCCCCTGGTGTTGGGTCATGAGGGAACCGGTGAGATCGTCAAGATGGGTAAGAACGTGAAGCAGGACAGCGCAGGCAAGCCCTTAAAGCTGGGAGATAAGGTTGTTACCTGTATGATTTTCAAGGATAATCCGGACATTACCATGTTTGACTTAAACAAGCAGAACGTGGGCGGCGCGGATGTGTATGGTCTGCTGCCGGATGACGACATCCACCTGAACGGATGGTTTTCGGATTACCTGTTTATCCGCGGCGGTTCCACTGTCTTTAACGTAAGCGACCTGGACCTGAAGTCCAGAATCCTCATTGAGCCCTGCGCTGTACTGATTCACGCCGTAGAGCGGGCCAAGACCACCGGCATTCTGCGATTCAACAGCAGGGTTGTGGTACAGGGCTGCGGCCCCATCGGCCTGATCTGTATCGCCATTTTAAAGACCATGGGGATCCAGCATATCGTGGCTGTGGACGGCGAGCAGAAGCGTCTGGATTTTGCCAAAGAACTTGGCGCAAGCGCTTCCGTGAACTTCAAGGAGTACAAGGGCATTGAGGCCCTGGCAGGAGCCGTGAAAGATGCCTTTGGCGGATATCTGGCAGACTTTGCTTTCCAGTGTACCGGTTCCCCGGTGGCCCATTCGAACATTTACAAGTTCATAAGAAACGGCGGAGGCTTATGCGAACTGGGATTTTTCATCAACGGAGGAGACGCCACCATCAATCCCCACTTTGATATCTGTTCCAAGGAAATCACAACTGTTGGCTCCTGGGTGTACACCTTAAGGGACTATGCCACCACATTTGATTTCTTAAAGAGCGCAAAGGATATCGGCCTGCCTCTGGACAAATTAATCACGCATACCTATCCTTTGGAGAAGATCAACGAGGCCCATCGTACCAATCTCGCCATGGAAGGGTTGAAGATTGCGATTATCAACGAATAAACCGGAGGATAAAAGATGGCACAACAGGCAGTAGGAATCATCGAAGTATTTGGTCTTGTATGCGCTTTCGTGGCCGGGGACGCCGGGTGTAAGGCGGCCAACGTTACCCTGGAGCCCTTTGACCGCAATAAGCCTGCGAATGCAGATGCCCTGCCGGTACCGTTGATTATCTGCGTCAAGTTCCGCGGGAGCGTGGAGGACGTAACGGCAGCCGTGGAGGCGGCCGAAGAGGCAGCCAAGAAGCTGACCGGGGTGGTGAGCAAACACATCATTGCCGGCCCGGCGGAAGATACCGAAATGATGTTCAAATTAAACGGGTTAGATAAAAATTAACCCTTTCAAGCTTTCCGAAAAACAATACATATGGTATAATCAGAAGGATTATACCCGCCAACAAAAAGGAGGATACATACTATGTCACAGGAAGCATTAGGAATGGTGGAGACCAGAGGATTGACAGCGGCCATTGAGGCTGCGGATTCCATGGTGAAGGCTGCGGAGGTAGTCTTGATCGGAACAGAGAAGATAGGCTCCGGTCTCGTAACCGTTATGGTTCGGGGCGATGTGGGAGCGGTGAAGGCTGCCGTGGAAGCAGGCGCGGCCAACGCCTCTAGACTGGGCGAGCTGGTAGCCACCCATGTAATTCCCAGACCTCACAGTGATGTGGAGAAGATCTTGCCGGTTTTAAAATAACGGTGAGATACGCGCCGGATAAAAAGGAGCGAGTTCATGAAATCGTTAGGACTGATTGAGATTAGCGGTGTGGTTGCGGCGGTCAACGCACTGGATACCATGGTAAAGACAGCGGATGTTCAGTTCGTCACCTGGGAGCGGAAGCTGGGCGGACGCCTGGTTACCATCATCGTAGAGGGCGATGTGTCAGCCGTGACCCAGGCGGTGGAGACTGCTGCGGCTCAGAGCTTGAAGCAGCCTTGTATCCACGCGGTGATCGCGAGACCCCACGAGGAAACCATCAAGATGGTAGAGTTAAGCGCAAGCCGGATGAAGAAGGCGGAACATGCAGCGGAGAAGTCAAAGAGCGTAAGCGTCAATGAGGATGATCCCACATTTTCCGAAGTCTGACGGCGGCAGAAAAACAGGCGGTGAAAAATATGCCAGAGAACAACAATCAAGCAACCCCGGCGGCAAAGACCCCGGAAGAGAAGCCGGCCAAGGCGGCGCCCGCAAAGGCAGCCCCGGCCAGAAAACAGACGGCGCCAAGGACAGCGCCAGCAAAGAATAAGGAGGTACCTAAAATGTCACAGGAAGCATTAGGAATGGTGGAAACAAGAGGATTGACCGCAGCGATCGAGGCGGCGGACGCAATGGTAAAGGCGGCAAATGTCGTTCTGATCGGAACAGAGAAGATTGGTTCCGGACTGGTAACCGTTATGGTTCGCGGCGACGTAGGAGCTGTAAAATCCGCGGTAGAGGCAGGCGCAGCCAACGCCTCCAGACTGGGCGAGCTGGTAGCTACCCATGTAATCCCCAGACCCCACAGCGACGTGGAGAAGATCCTGCCCACTCTGAAATAGGTTTTGAAATGCTTTCTTCGGCGCCAATGGCTGACCAGCTTCTTTGGCGCCGGAGGAAAGAAGCATACGGAATGGTTACGGTTCACAGGCCGGCTGCGCCAAGGGCAGCGTGGTCCTATGATGAACGGTAACACGGAATGGGAGGAGCAGCCGTGGTAGACGAGAAAAATATTGAACAGATTACCAAGCTTGTAATGGAGGTGCTCCGGGGCGAAGATACTTCACGGGAAAAGGACTTCATGGTGCCGGTTGGGGTGTCGGCCAGACACGTACATCTGACCCAGGCGGATGTGGAGGCTCTCTTTGGAGCAGGATATCAGCTGACGAAGAAGAAGGAGCTGATGGGCGGTCAGTTTGCCTCCAATGAACAGGTTACCATTGTGGGAACCAAGCTTCGGGCCATCGAAAATGTGCGTATCCTGGGACCGGTACGGAAATTTTCCCAGGTGGAAATCTCCCGTACCGACGCGCTGAAGCTGGGAGTACCCGCTCCCCTTCGGGATTCGGGAGATATTGCCGGGTCAGCCCCCATTGCGGTGGTGGGACCCAAAGGAGCCATTTATTTGAAGGAAGGCTGTATTGTGGCCCGCAGACATATCCACATGTCTCCCGCGGACGCCAGGGCAGCCGGAGTCAGAGACAAGGACGTGGTTTCCGTGGAGGCGGACAATGCCAGAGGGACCGTCTTTGATGAGGTATTGGTCCGTGTGGACGACAGCTTCACGCTGGAGATGCACATCGACACGGACGAAGCCAACGCTTCCAATATTAAGACCGGAGACACAGTTGTCATCAAATACGATAGATAGCCCGTTTCATGAGCTCTCTATTGTCGTGAGTAGAAGGATTGGGCAGTATGATTATAGGAAAAGTAGTGGGAAGTGTTGTTTCCACACGCAAGAATGAAAATCTGGTGGGAAATAAATTTCTCATCGTGGAGCCCCTCAAATCAATGAGGGCTTCGGGAAATAACATTGTAGCCATTGACAATGTGGGCGCCGGTATTGGCGAGGTGGTCCTTATTGCAACCGGAAGCGCGGCGCGTATCGGCTGCGGTAAGGAGGACGAGCCTATCGATGCGGCCATCGTGGGAATTGTGGACAACGGAACAGAATTGGAGTAGTGTAGTCATGGAATTAAAGGAACTCATTGAAATCGTCAAAGAGGCGGGTGTGTGCGGTGCGGGAGGCGCGGGCTTTCCCACCTACGGGAAGCTGGATGCCCGGGCCAGGACCATTGTCTTAAACTGCGCGGAGTGTGAGCCGCTGCTGCGGCTGCACCGACAGCTGCTGGCCGCCTATACCTATGAAATTTTAAGTACCCTGGAGCTAATGGCAAAGACAGTGGGCGCTGAGCGCGTGATTGTCGGTGTGAAGGAGGCTTACACGGATACGGTAGAGGCCTTGAAGGCGCAGTTGGGTTCCTTTCCCATGATTTCCATGAAGCTTCTTACGGAGGTGTACCCGGCCGGCGACGAGGTTATTTTGATATATGAGACCACCGGAAAAGTGGTGCCGCCGGGCAGTATTCCCATTGAGGTGGGCGTGGCTGTCTTTAACGTGGAGACGGTCTACAACATATACCGGGCCCTGCAGCAGCAGGCACCGGTAACCAGAAAGTACATCACCATAAACGGCGAGGTGGAACATCCCTGTACCAGACTGGTGCCTCTGGGGATGACGGTGGCCGAAGTGGTGAAGCTGGCAGGCTCCGTAACGGTGGAAGACCCGGCTTATCTTATGGGCGGCCCCATGATGGGCTTTCTTGTCAGCCCCCACGAAGTGATTACAAGAACCAGCAACGCCATTCTGGTGCTTCCCAGGAATCACCCGGTGGTGTTGAGAAAACAGGCAAAGAACCCGATAAATCTGAAAAGAGCAATGGCGGCCTGCTGCCAGTGCCGGATGTGTACGGATCTGTGCCCCAGATATTTACTGGGACACCCCATTGAGCCCCATGCGTTCATGCAGGCGGCCACCAGCGGCACGACGCGGGATGTAAAGCCATTTTTAAATACCATGTACTGTGTGGGCTGCGGCCTGTGCGAGATGTATTCCTGCATGCAGGGCTTATCGCCCAGAAGCCTCATCACGGAGTACAAAAACGGTTTGCGGGCCAACGGCGTCAGGCCTCCCAAGGATGTGAAGGCCGGGCCCGTCAGGCGGGAGTACCGCCTCCGTAAGGTCCCGCTCAAACGGCTGCGGGCGCGGCTGGGCCTTGAAAAATATAATGTCCGGGCTCAGCTTGATGAGAGTCCGGTGACGGCCGGTCAGGTGAAGATCAGACTGAGCCAGCATATCGGAGCGCCGGCGGTTCCCGCGGTGAAGGTGGGAGACGCGGTGAAGGAGGGCCAGGTTATCGGAACGGCAAAGGAAAAAGCCTTAAGTCTCCCGGTACACGCCTCCATAGACGGAGTGGTTACGGACGTCAATGACAAAGCAGTGACAATCAAAGCGAGGTAGAGATAATGAGCAGAGCAATCGGAATGGTAGAATATAAGACCGTGTCCACGGGTATTCTGGCGGCGGACCTGGTGCTTAAGACCGCCCAGGTAGACGTGATAGAAGCCCAGACCGTCTGTCCGGGAAAATATATCATTATTTTTACCGGCGATATCAGCGCTGTGCGGGCCTCCATCGACGCGGCCAAGAGGGCCTACCCGGAGGAACTGATTGACAGCTTTCTTCTGGGCAATCCCCACGAGGGAATCTTCCCGGCCGTCTACGGCACGGCAGAGATTAAGAACCGCAACGCTCTGGGGGTTCTTGAGACCTTTTCCGCGGCAGCCATCTTCGTGGCGGCGGATGAGGCGGCCAAGACGGCGGAGGTGGACCTCATTGAGATCCGTGTGGCCAGGGGCATGTGCGGAAAATCCTACGTATTTCTCACCGGCGAGGTGGCGGCGGTGGACGCGGCCATTAAGAAGGCTCAGGCGGCTGTCAGTGAGAACGGCATGTATCTGGACAGTTCCGTGATACCAAGTCCCGACCCGAAACTGTGGGAGACTATTTTATAAAAGGAAAAGGTGGAGCCTTATGCTGGCAGCAGAGAGAAGAAACGAGATTCTGGCCCAACTGAAGGACGAGGGAAAGGTCATCGTTGCGGACTTAAGCAAAAAATATAATGTGACGGAGGAGACCATCCGGCGGGATCTGGAGAAAATCGAGGCCGACGGCTTCGCTGAGCGCACCTACGGCGGAGCGGTGCTCAAGGAAAATGACAAGGAAGAGCTTCCCTTCCTGGTGCGGAAGCGCTCCAACGTGGAGACCAAAAAGCGCATCGCCGCCAAGATTGCTGAGACCATTGAGGATGGCGACCGCATTATGATGGACGCCAGCACTACCACTCTTTTTGTGGCCAAGGAAATCCGCCATAAGAAGAATATCACGGTCATTACCAACTCTATCGAGATTTTATTGGAGCTGGCGGACGTGAAGGGTTGGAAGGTGCTCTCCACCGGCGGTTCCCTGCGGGCAGGGGCTTTGTCCCTGGCGGGCTATCAGGCCGAGCGCATGGTGGATGAATTCTATGTGGACAAGGTGATCATCTCCTGCATGGGCATTGACTACCACAAGGGCATTACTGATTCCAATGAGCTGGACGCAGGGATTAAGAAGCAGATGCTGCGAGCCGGTACCACCCGGATCCTTGCCGTGGACCATGGAAAATTCAACCGGATTTCCTTTACGAAGATTACGGATTTTCCGGAGCTGGATATGATTTTTACAGATTTTGAGATGGATGAGGAATGGCAGGAGAAGATGACGGACTGCCATGTGAAGGTGGTAAAGTGCTAGCGGAGAGTATCCCCGCTAGCATTTTTGCATAATAAGAAAACCACGCGACTATCGCGTGGTTCTATTAGGCGCTAATCCAGATTCACTTTCTTCCTCATGATAATTCCGGCTGCCACATATCCCGCAATGCCCAGCACCAGGTAGATGAGGATCAGCATTGGGAACATGGGCTTGTAGATGGAAGCCATGGTGGATATCATATCCTCCGCCGCAAATGAAGTTCCACTGTCGGAAGCAACTCTGATGACTGCTTGGATAGCGATTATGACCATAACGCCGACAACCAACAGCTGGGTTACCAGATAATTTGCCAAAAGAGCCAGTACCGTTCCCACCACCTTATGTCTGGAATATAACTGCCCGATGGCGACGCTTCCGTATCCTGTGGCGACGCTGTAGAAGCAGGAGACCAGCAGGAGAAGAACCAAAAGGGCCAGCAGAACCGAGGGCGGATAGCCGAAAATGTCCCAGACAGCGACGTTGATAGCAGTGGATTCACCGTTTATATTGACAGTGGTCTGAAAAAGCCCTGTCATGTCCACGGAGAAAAGCCGGAAGCGGCTGGCGGCCCCAAACAGCAAAAAGGCGCTTAAGAAGCTGAGGACCATGATCACCATGGACCACACAAAACCCACAATTACCTTGGAGTGGAGCAGGGACCAGGGAGAGGCAGGCAAGGTAAAGGTCAGATATCCCTGGGCGGTAAACATATTCCGGTAAAAATGGACGATCAGGTAGATGGACGTGACCGTGCTCAGCGTGATGACCATCAGGATATAGGCAATCAGCAAAAGCATCGTCAGAGGAAGAAGCTCTACCCGCTGTAGCACCCGGAAGCTTACCAGCAGGCATCCCAGGGCCGTCACCCCAATCAAAATCAGTATCAGTGGCAGCATGACCTTTCCTGTGGCCTTAAAATCGTGTTTTAATAATTTTCCTAACATTTGAATACCTCCCGGAACAGCGCATCTACGGATTTCTGTTCCTTTTCCCGAATTTCGTCCACGGACGTGTGCATACGGATCACACCGTTTTGCAGGAAAATGACTTCGTCCAGAATATTTTCCACATCAGAAATCAGATGGGTGGAAATGAGGATGGAAGCATTTTCGTCATAATTTTGCAAAATCGTCTCCAGGATATAGTCCCTGGCAGCCGGGTCCACACCTGCGATGGGTTCATCCAGAATGTACAAATCCGCCCGGCGGCTCATCACCAGAATAAGCTGGACCTTTTCCTTGGTACCCTTGGACATGGTTTTCAGTTTGTCAGAAGGGTTGATGTGAAGCTTCGCCAGCATATCGTAGGCCCGAATGGACTCGAAATCCTCATAGAAATCCTCAAAGTAATCAATGATGTCCCGCACCCGCATCCAGTCGTTGAGATAGGAGTGGTCGGGCAGATAGGAGATCATTTTTTTTCTTCTGTTGCATACAGGCGTTTCGTTTACATAGATTTCTCCCCCGGTGGGCGCCAAACGGCCGCAGATCAGCTTGATCAGCGTGGTCTTTTCGCTTCCGTTGGG
>CALWLN010000094.1 GCA_944381535.1 uncultured Lachnospiraceae bacterium | reverse complement strand
CCAATGATAAAACTAACAACAGTTCCATCATTATGGTACATAATTATCCCGACTTTTTGTTATGCGGATACTGAAAACATAGCTTTTGCCGTAGAATTTCAGGATAAATAAAAAGTCGGGATAAGTGGTGTGAGAGGTCGGGGATTTCTCGATTAAGAGGAATTCCCTCCTACTCGATTGGGATTCAATTGGTACTTATGGAATCCCATCAACACCTTATGCCATTTCAATCACTCCGCACCCGATCATCGCCCCGGAATTACCCGAGGGCTGGCTGTGAAAATCATCCGGCCCGCCATGCACGATCACCGTACGGCCCAGGATGTCTCCCCATTTAAAGCGGTCCGATAAAAAGGCGCTCCAGGCAAAGCCTTCATGGTTGGCAAACAGCGGCGGCAGATCCCCGGCGTGGGCGGGGTGTTCACAGCCGCCGGGATTGTAGTGTCCCCCGGCATTTGCAAAAGGATTTTCGCCGTTTCCCGTGCAGGCTCTTCCGTCATGGATATGAAATCCGAAAAAGTGGTTGCTGCAAACAGGTGTTTCCACCGGCAGACCGTAAATTTCCGGATTTACAAGCACGCCTCCCACCACGGGATAGAAGCGCACAATCCCGTAGAGGTCCGGATAGGCGCTGTTCCCCTTAATTGTAGCATAGGCGGATGGCATTTCGTAGAGCAGTGTATTCAGATAGTTTAATCCGGGATATAATTCCATAGACACTCCTAAAAGATAGCTTCAATGATTATTATATGTGGAAATGGAAGGATTGTGTATCGGAGAACGGAGGAATAAAAGAGGAAGTTTCCTGTTGGTTTTGTATTGTGCGCTCTTGACAAAAAGAAGGATACTTTTTATTATGAGGATAAGAATTTTTTACATTATTTTCAATATGTTATGTAGGAAGAAGGAGATGGTATTCCGATGCAGACGACATTATATATGCTTTGCGAGCAGGGACCGAAACAGATGATGTCTTATGTTCTTAAGACCCGCGAGGGAAATCTGATAGTCATTGATGGCGGAAACCGGGAGGAGGCAGACAATCTACAGGAGACCTTAGTCCGCCTGGGCGGCCCCGATCCGGTGGTGGACCTCTGGCTGCTGACCCATCCCCATAAGGATCATGTGGATGCTTTATTTGAAATTTTTTCCAGGGAGAACCCTCCGAAGGTAAAACGGATATACAGCAGCTTCCTGCCTTATGAATTTTATAAGGCCTATGACTTTCCGGATTTAAACGGGGCGATAACCAAAAAGAAATTCCAGGCGTTTCAGGAAGCACATCCGGACATCTGCTTTTCCTTTGAGAAGGGGCAGGTGCTTACCGCCGGGTCGGCCAAAGTCCATGTGCTCCGGGTGCCGGACGAGCGTTTCACCATGAATGCTGTCAATAATTCTTCGGTGGTATTCCGGCTGGACGTGGAGGGCCAGCGGATTCTGTTCCTGGGGGATCTGGGGGAGGAAGCGGGGGATGATGTGCTTGCTTCTGTTCCGAAAGAGGAGCTTCGGGCGGATTTTGTCCAGATGGCCCACCATGGGCAGAACGGCGTCAAAAAGAGCTTCTACGAGGCGGTGGCCCCGAAGGCCTGTCTGTGGAACACGCCATTGTGGCTGTGGGACAATGATGCCGGGAAAGGCTTTAACACAGGGCCATTCCGGACGGTAGAAGTACGGCGCTGGATGGAGGAACTTGGAATCACCCGTCATTTTATTACAAAAGACGGAGAGCAGGCGCTGCCGTTGCCGTATGCGCTGTGAAGCGGGGAAAAGCCGTATGAAATTGTATGTGATCCGGCATGGGCATACCCCGTGCAACGAGACCGGGACCTATAACGGGCACCTGGACGAAGATTTGGACAGCCAGGGGATTCAGCAGGCGTTGGAGGCCTGCAGACGGCTGAAGACGGTGGAATATGATGTTATTTACTGTTCCCCGCTGCTGCGTACAAGGCATACCTGTGAGATCCTCAATGAAAAGAACAGGAAGGTCATTTACGATGATCGCCTCAAAGAGCGGACTTTGGGAGTTCTGGATGGAAGAAAGCTGTCCTCCGCAGGTATCACACTAAAGCAGCATCTGAATTATTATTACCGGTATCATGTGGAAGGTGCGGAGGAATTTCCGGATGTGTTTCGGAGGGTCCGATCTTTTCTGGATGAATTGAAGACGACTTATAAGGACGAAACCATTCTGATCGTCAGTCATGGAGGGTTGCTCCGGGTTCTTCATTACTGTATGAATGAGATCCCGAAGGACGGCGACCTGTCGGGCTTTCAGACGGAGAACTGTCAGATTCGGGAGTATGAGCTTTGACAAAATGCAGGCAGCTGCATAAAGCTATAAAAAGGAAATAACAATAGGAGGCAGATATGAACACCATCAAAATTGACAGTAAACAGGTACGCATGATCGCCCACCGGGGGTTAAGCGGAATCGAGCGGGAGAATACCAATCCCGCCTTTGTGGCGGCGGGAAACCGCAGTTACTTTGGAATTGAGACGGACGTACATAAGACCGCGGACGGGCAGTTTGTCATCATCCACGACGAGACCACCCGCAGGGTGTCGGAGGAGGCCGTGGATGTCAACGTGGAGGAAAATCCTTACGACAGGGTAAAAGACCTTGTCCTTCCCGACCTGGACGGGAGCAGAGTGCGGCAGGACATCCGGATCCCGCTGCTTACGGATTACATTAAAATCTGTAAAAAATACGAAAAAGTGGGCGTCCTGGAATTAAAGAACCGGTTTGAGGGAGAGGATCTTTTGAAGATCGTGGAGATCATCCGAAAGGAAAATTATTTAGACCAGGTGATCTTTATCTCCTTCGTGCCGGAAAACTGCATTTTCCTGCGGGAAAAGCTGCCGGAGCAGCGGATCCAGCTTCTTCTGGCTGCCGAGGTCACGGAGGAGATCCGGGCGATGCTTTCAGAGTACCGTCTGGATCTGGACATTTACCATGAGCGCGTGAACCGGGAGCTGGTGGACAGCCTTCATAAAGCGGGGGTGAAGATCAACTGCTGGACCTGCGACAACAAGGAGCAGGCGGAGGCGCTGGTTGACATGGGCGTCGATTTTATCACATCCAATATCCTGGAGTAGACAAGATGATACGATAGTATCATGATAGAATAGGTAAAATAATAGCCGGGTGTCTGTGTTGATGGTAAACTATGATCACTATCATATATTGGAGGAAGTTTTTCATGAAGAAAACGGTTTTTAAGCGAGCTGCGGCATTCGTATTGGCTTTCGGCATGATACTTCAGCTGTCAGGCTGTACTTCCCAAGATAAGGAGGCTATGAAAATTATGTTTCATCCATCCACAGCAGAATTTGAGGCGGCACTTTTTACCAATCCTGATCGCGGATTTCGATTGGAAAGCTATACGGACCTGTCCCTTCACAGCACGGAAAACAACAAGTATAACATTACGCAATGGAACGACAAGTTTCAGGCGGCAGCGGAAAAGGTAAAGGAGGGGATTTGGGCAAAGCCTAAGCTGACCCAGGTGTACTGTTATTTGACGGAATATCGCGATACGGAAACGCTTCCGGATATCGTATTCCAGAACCTGGATGCTATCTTTCAGGCCTTAAAGCAGGAAAAGATGAAAGGCGTGATCCGGTTTGCTTATCAAAGCTCAATGGAAGCAAAGAACGAGCAGGCTTCCCAGGAGATCATGCTTGCGCATATGGAGCAGCTGGCTCCGGTTTTGGAGAAGTATAAGGATTTGATCCACACGGTTGAGGCTGGATTTATGGGAGCCTGGGGGGAATGGCATTCCTATCCCGGACATGCCTGGGACGATCCTGGGCAGATCTCCAATGAATATTTTGACGGCGCTGTGATTTTAAGGGGGATCCTGGATATGGTTCCCGATGATATTTATGTGCAGGTGCGCTATCCGGGCATTGGGGAACTGATCGACAAAGAGGATCCGGATCATATGCGTCTGGGGCTTAACAATGACGCCTTTTTCGGTTTTCGCAACCAATCCGGCGCATGGCCCTATGACGAAATGGGAAATTCCTACTGCCATAAGGCGCAGGAAAATTCCCTTACAGCACCCATGGGCGGGGAATTCTTCTGGGGATGCCAGTGGAACTATGCTGACGTTACCGCGGAGGAAGCAATCAAGATGTTTGTCCGCTTCCACCAGAACAGCTTCAGCGTATATCACAATTCCTTTGAAGGAACTCCTGAGGTGGCAGGAAGAGGGGATGGAGCTATGTGGTTTGCTACCGACCGTGAGGGTGACATGTCAAAATGGATCCATGTTCCGGTAACCGCGGCAGAACTGGAAAGCTGGGGAGCTTACGTCTCTCCGTCCTATTTTGTAAATTCCAGGGGAGAAGCGGTGGAACGCAGCGCCTTCGAGTATGTCCGGGACCATTTGGGCTATCGCATAGAGGCAAAGGAACTGACTATTGATGGCAGGATTTCCAGGGGAGAGACAGTGGCACTTTCCATGGACCTGGTAAATTACGGCTTTTCCGCAGCCTTCAATATGACCGGAGAGTTTGTGGTCCTGGACGAGGATTATAACATTGTCTCAAGAGTGACAGCAGGGGATCCGGCAGCCTGGAATAACCGGGAGGGGTTTACTACCCACACCGTCAGCGCCGAATTTGCGCTTCCCAAAGAAGGCGGAAGCTATAAGATCGCGTATTATCTGCACAACTCCAACGATGAGGGCGCATATTTCGCCAACGACTTTGACCGGTTTAACGGATTTAACATCTTATATGCTTTTGAACTTTGACGGTTGGAAGCATTGCATATCTGACACGGATAATAAAACACCCGGAGCCTTAATGGCTCTGGGTGAATTTATTTCTATAATCAACAGGCGTGTAACCGGTGTTCTTCTTAAACTGGCGATTGAAATTGGCCAGGTTGTGAAAGCCGCACTCTGAGGCGATCTGGGTGACGGACTTGTCCGTCTTCAAAAGCATCTGGCTGACCTGCTGGATCCGCACCAGTGTGGTGTAGGTGATGGCGCTGACTCCGGTAGCTTTCTTGAAGCAGGACATGAAATAGCTTTTGCTTAAGGGGATCAGAGAAGCCAGCTCATCCACGGAAATTTCTTCGGCATAATGCTCCTTGATATACAAAAGAGCAGGCCGGATGATATCGGAATACCGTGGGAGGGGTATCTGCTGGCTATAAATGTAGTTGTTGGCGTATAGGAGATAGAAAAATCTTAACAGGTCGCTTTTCAATAGAAAATCCATGGGAGCGGTGTTTGCCTTCGCGGAGACGAACACCGCTTCTATTGCGTTTCTTAATGCCTCATAGTTAGGGTCTTCCCTGGAGATAGGACTTTTGACCTTGAAAAGACCATCCAACAGAGGATTCATGATCTGCAGATATCCCCGTTCCTCGGCGGGTCCCAGAGTCTCAGCCTTAAAAAGCAGAGTGTCGTAAAAGGACTTCTCGTTTTCAATGGGGTCAATGCTGTGAATCTGGCCTGGCAAAAAGATAAAAATATCCCCTTCATGGGCAGTAAAGCTTTCACCGTCACAGGTAAAAGCAGCGCTTCCGCTCAGAATGAAGTTGATCTCAAATTCCGAGTGCCAGTGAGGCGAAAAAAAGGGAGACAACACCGGAACTCCGGAAGGATAGTACTTATAAGGCGCTAAAAGTGAGGTGTGCTGCGCGTGTTCTTTATAATTCTTCTTGGTCATATGTATTCCTCCTGAAAATAATATCGTATCATTCCGAACACCAGATGAGACAAAGCAAAAGAATGCCACAATCATATCATAGCATGACTCTTAAGAAAAGTACAATATTTTTTGGGGAAAGTGACAAGATAATTACCATAAATATTGACATAATGGCTAAGATTGAGAAGGTAAAAAAAACCAATATGCCGGAAAATGCGGCCAATTCTGTTGGAAAATTTGGACAGAGGATGAAAAAGGGAAAAAGAAACCGGCAAAAATAAAATAGGAAGGGGATAGAGTATTATAGTACCATTTTGGGATAGGATTTCATATAGTTACGAAATATAGGTTGTGCTAAAATTGCATTAGACGATTGGATCGTTCGTTATCTATAGTAAGAAAGGAAGGGTTATATGAAAATCAGCAAACGCAGTATTTGGAACCAGAAGCGGCTGACAGCGCTGATGCTTTGTATCGTTATGTGCCTGATATCTGTTTCGGTAAAAACAGTATCAGCCAGCGAGAGCGACGCAATGACGGCAACATCCATCAGTGTGGAGGGAAAAGCGGAAGAGCCGGAGCCGGAACCGGAACCGGAGCCGGAACCGGAACCAATGTCCGCCACCACCGTCAGCGAGGAGAAGGGGGAGGTTGGAGCGGACGCTGCCAGGGTGAAGCTTACGGACGATGATAACTGGTGGGGTACGGAGACGCAGGCAACGGTGAAGGTTGGCGAGGCGGTCACCGGCATCAGCAGCCGCAGATCCGGCATCATCGACAGCGCCATCGCGGAAGGCTATGAGAACCATACCGCGCCTGTATTTACCGTGGATCTGGGCTGGCAGAACTTAAATATGGGAACCCAGGATATCATGTTCTATATCGAGCTTCCGAGAAGCTGTTCCTCTCTTCGGATCAACTCCATCTGCGCGGACGGCTGGAGCAAATATCCGGCTCCTGCCGGACAGACCTATAAATATCTGGCGGTTGACGGGGCGAAATGGGAAGAAGGAACGATAACGACAGATGGAAATAAGCAGCTGAACCTTCCGGCGGGCTTCAAGGGCTATGTCCGCCTGCAGCCCAACACGGCAAGTAATGCAGGGAGTTACGCGGCGTCTGCCGTTCAAATGCAGGACTTTGAGTTCTATGTGGCTTCCTTTGGCGGCGACAAGGGCGCGGTAAAATTCGGCGGCGTGTGGTTCGTATCCAAGACGGACAGCCTTACTGTTTCCATAGACGGCGCAGAGCCTGTGAAGCTGACAAAAGAAACGGGAGAAGCTGGGGAAGATGAGGAAGAGCCCGGGGAAGGACCGGTACTTGTTCCGCAATTTATCACGCTGGATGAATGTGAGAACTGGTGGGGAGCTGTAAAGCGCAGTACCATCTTTCTGGGTGAGGAAGTGATCTCCCCCATCGGGATATCCAAACCGGCGATCATCAACAGCCCTCAGGAAGAAGGGACTTTTGTACAGAAATCCGCACAGATCGTAAGACTTACGCTCAATCAGGATATTAAGGTAGGCCAGGAGGACATCATGTTCTATATTGAACTGCCCAGGACGGATGCAGGCGGGAATTCTCTGCGGTTCAACGGATTCCGCAACACCACCGATGATGTCTGGGGAAATATCAAAGGCGAGACCCTTCAGTATCTTTCCGCAGACGGCGGCGCATGGATCACGGCAGAGGTTGACGCCAATGGCGATGTGTTCCTTCCCAACGGCTTCAAGGGGTATATCAAGATTCAGCCGGAGAAGATTGAAACCTGGAAAGCATTTACCGGAACCCACAAGCTTGATTTCCTTCGCTTTTATCCGGGCGGCTACGGCGGAAGCTATGGGGAACTGAAGATCGGAGGCATCTGGCTTGTTTCCAAAAGCGACAGTATTTACGCAAGGGTGGATGGTGGAGAAGCGCAGCCCCTTACGACCTATGTGGAAGATAATCAGTCGGCATTGGACAGATATAAGGAATTAGTGGCAGAGCTGGATGAAAAGAATCTGGAAGCGGCGGCTATCGTAGACGAGCTTTCGGTCCTGTATGAGTTCCTGGCAGATGAATACAAGAGCCAGATCACGGCGGCAGAGCTTGCCAAGGTGGCGGAATATACCGAAGCGGTGAAGCCATACAGACCGGAATTCTTAGGCGTAAGCCTGAAGCCGCAGGGAGCCCAGACACAGGCAATGAAGATCGGCTGGACGCTGAACGACGCATATATAGAAGGCGCGGGATACACGGTGGTCGGCGGCGGAGCAGTCGTTCTGGCAGAAGGGGATTATGACGGCAAGTCTGTCATCAATGAAGATACCGCCGGTGTCAAGACGGCTGCCGCCAGGAAGACTGCGGAGGGATATTGCGGCTCTGTAGATGTTGCTGTATCCGAATATACCATGCCCATGTTGATCCGCAGCTATGTTGTATGTAAGAACAACACAACAGGCCAGGAGGTTACGGTTTGGAGCGGTGAATACACGGACCGGTCCGGTACCGGCACACCATATATGAAGTGCAGTCTCATTGAGGCGGCGGAATATCTGAACGTCTCAATCTATGCGGAGTAAAGGCGGTGACAGATATGAAGAAGACAAGAAAACAGATTTTTGCGGCGGCTGCGCTTATCTTAGCGGTCTGCATGGCGTTGCAGGGGTGCGGCAAGAAAGGTTCGGATAAACAGGAAGTGGAAGTCAAGAGTACACAGACAGCGGACAAATTGGAGCATGGTTCCGGGGAAGACGGTTCTTCCGTCACCAATACCGGAACCGCGGCGCCCCAGGTGGAGCTGGTGGGCGGAAAGAAGCCCAGCTACTCCACCGGGAAATGGGACGCTGTGAATCCGCTGGATTTTGAGTACGATTTAAAGGTTACTACCCACAATGTAGGCCATTTTTACTATGGAACGACCAATCTCGACGTTTACGGAGCTCAGGTCAATGTACATCCGGGTATTTTGCCGGAATATGTACTGAACGCGGATAAGGACTGGCACAACGCGATGGCAGAGATGGACTCTGATATCTATGCGCTCCAGGAATGGGATGAAATTTATCTCATAGACAGTCAGAAGAATCTTACCATTACCGCCCAAGAGACGTTCGCGGATGTTTATAAGCAGCTGGAGGTAGGGAAGTGGACAACCAATGACGGCAGGCTTTCCATCTCAAGTGCCCTTGCTGTGGGAGCGGGTTCCGACTATGCGCTGACAGACATCTCTTTTGGTTACTTAGGCGCTAAGAATTCTGACTTCAGGCGTGGTTATGTAAAGGGCTATGTTACGGTAAACGGCATTAAGGTTGCTGTGTATAGCTGCCATCTGGTGCCCGGAACAGAAGAGGAAACGCAGGCGATAAGAAGAGACCAGTGCCGTGAATTGGCGGAACTGATGCGGCAGGATGGATATGCGGTTGCCATGGGAGACATGAACTGCAACGACATTGCGGAAATTATGCTGGAGCAGGGATTTCATGTTGCCAACATGGGAGAATTCGGAGCGTTTAATACATATTTTTACAGCGAGGAAGGAAGCAATATCGACAATATCATAACGACTCCTAATATTGACATCCTGTATGCAGAATGTACTCCGGGTATAAAAGGAGGATCCGACCACTATCCGGTAACCGCTTACCTTAATGTGACAGATGATGGAGACTCTGCCGTAAAGAATCCTCCACAGGCTGGAGCAGATGGATTTGTGGAAGGCTGGTACAAACCTTAATCAGATGACAGGGAGAAGATTGATGAAGAAAATATTGAAGATGATACTTTGCCTGTGCCTGTGTCTTGCATGCGCGGTTCCTTCCCGGAACGTCGCTGCTGCCGAAGACGCGATAGAGGCAACGGTATGGGAAGATTTCAGCCGGAGCGAAGCAGGAGAAATGATTCCCAACTCACAGTTTGGCTGTACGGAAGCGGAAGGAACGGTTACCGCAGTGAATACATTGGGGGCGATCGGCGGCGTCAATGCCGCCAGGCTCTCCTACTCCTCTCTTCGAGGCTATCACAATATCGCGGGCGATCAGGGCTTTCAGTTGAAATTGCTGAACAAAATTTCTCTGGAAAATATCACAGACCTTATGTTTTATGTAAAAATGCCTCTGTCCAGAGACGACGGAACCGGCAACAACTGGTGCAAGAGCGGTATGGCTATTATGATGTACCTGGGCGGTGAAAACTGGGTAAAGATGAGGAATCAGTCCAAGGTCAGCATCCTTCCGGTAAACGGAAGCAGCTGGCAGACCCTGGAGACCTATGAACTGTACACGGATCTGCCGTCTGGCTTTGAAGGGTACGTCAAAGTATCCCTTTCCGATTTCTATGGAGAAGCGCTTACAGACAGCATCCATAACCATTCTGTGGAATACTTTATCCTGCAGTACTCCAATCTGGGAGCGCAGTGCGGGGATGCCTACATCAATGCTGTTTACGGGATCACCAAAGACTCTGACAGCATTATGGTAAAGCTGAACGGCGACGCCACAGCCCGTTTTCTTACCACCGGAGCCACCAGGGCAGACATCGCTTCCTCCCAGAAGCTTCTGGATATCGCCATGAGGGCGAAGCCGCTGCAGATCTTTACCAGTTATCCCACCGGATACGACCTCATTGAAAACAGTTTGATGGATGTTGAGAACAAGAATGATGTGAATGCCTCTCTGGTGGACAATATCGGCGGTATTCTTGAAAATCCATCCATAGAGCTAAGCTCCGGCAGCATGGGCGGCTTTCATGATACGAATCCGATGTATACGGTATATTATCCGGGTTTTCAGTATATTGACGACATGGAAGCATTCTTGTTCTACATCAAATGCGCGGATCCCCATCCGCTGAAACCCGATTTCTCTGCCATCCGGTTTAATCTTCGTACCGAAAAGGGCGGTGAAAATACCTGGACACTGTTGGGGAATGGCTCGATAAAAGCGATGGAGAAGGGCGTCGGCGTGTGGAAGACCTATACCTCCTCCGGCGACGGTCAGGGTATTGTAGACCTTCCGGCGAACTTTGAAGGCTGGATATTGGTAGATATTGACGATATGCTGACCAGTCCCATTGGGGACGACCTGGAAGACCGGCTTTTGATCTCCTCCACCTTCCAGTTCCAGGCTGTAGGCGGGGAATGTGGAAACGGATATATCGATGAGATTTATATGATCACCGATATGGAAGACAAGAACAACAGACTGATCACCCTTGACGACTGTACCGTATATAGTCTTTCAACCGATTCTTACGCGACGGAAAACGATCTGTTGAATATCGGACCCAAAATTGATTATGTATACGACAGTCTTCCGGACTGGACGGTGGAGAGCTATCCAAATGTGCGGGATGTAACAGAGGACAGTGCGGTCATAACCTGGGACGGGATAGAGGAGACAGCGGAATACCGTGTGGATATTTACAGTCAGGTGACAGAAAACGGAAGAATGGCTTACCAATGCGTGCAGTCCATCCTCAGCGAAGCCACGGAGCTGCTTGTACAAAATCTGACCAAGGGTACGAAATACAGTATTGCGGTTACAGCTGTGAGTGACAGCGGAGTTGAGCGCGGCGTCCTGAAGCGCCAGCATTTTACCACCAAGCAGGAAAGCGCGGAGCTTGCGGATTCCGTGATCACTACCACTGCGACCTTTGAGCGGGAAGCGCAGGCAGAGGGAAGCCTGTGGTGGCTCTGGATCCTGGTGACGGCAGTCGCTGCTTCGGCAGCTGCGGTTGTGATCGTCCTGGTGATCGTTTCTCATAACAAGAAAAAACGAAGCAGGGGGGAAGCGGAATGAGAAGAATTACAGCACTGATCTTAGTTTTTGTATTCGTATTTAGCCTGTGCGGATGCGAAGAGGCTTCCGGTTCCGGAAAGAAAGTGGAAGAGCATATCGAATTTGAAGCGCTGGACGGAAGCCAGTCTTCCCTTCTGAATTACAACCCCGACCGCGGCTGGCGTCTGGAAGCATATGTAAATGTCGGAAATTCCGCCGAGGATCGTCATACGCCCCAGGAAGATCCGGCAATCAATGTAAAAAGAAGCGTGGAGAAATACGCTGCGTACAGCCCGCAGCTGGTGCAGACTTACTTCTATCTCACCGCCTATAAGGAAAAACCGGAAATTGATGAATATGGTCTGGACAGGATCCAGCAGGTATTTGACTGCGCAAGAGAACTGGGGGTAAAGCTTGTAGTCCGATTCACTTATCAGTATGGCATGGACGGCGTGGGAGAGGCCGACGACGACATCATGCTGGGCCACATGGAACAGCTTGCGCCGCTGCTGCAGGAAAATATCGATGTCATCAATGTGGTGGAGGCAGGCTTCCTTGGATCCTGGGGGGAATGGCATTCCTATAAGAATTTTCATAACCCGACCGCTCTCTTAAGAGGGATTCTGGAGATGACGCCGGAACCCCTGTATGTGCAGGTGCGTCTGCCGGAATACAAGAATCTGATCATGGATACCGAGGATATTTATCCAAGGATCGGATTTCACGACGACAGCTTCTTCGGCTATCGTTATTGCGCGGCGGCAGGTGAGCTGAATCCGGGAACCGAGGACTGGGCTCAGATCGTGGAAGAATCCGCGGATGTACCGGTTGGCGGCGAAACCTTCTGGGGGAGAGAAACCAACGAAGAGATCGACGGCTTTGAATCTATTTTGCAGTTTGTCGCTTTCCGTCAGAATACCTTCAGCTTATACCACAGCTTCATTGAAGACGGTGTGGGTATGGGCTATGAGATGGAGAAATGGCAGGATGTCGCGATCACACCGGAATGGCTGGACAGCAACGGCGTTCTTTACTCTCCTTCCTGGTTCGGGGAAGACGGCACTCTGAAGAAGAGCGTGTTTGATTTCGTCAGTGATCATCTCGGTTACCGCATAGAGGCTACTTCTGCGGATGTTTCCGGGGAGTTTGCAGCCGGCGGTGAGCTGGCGGTGGATTTTAAGCTGATCAACTATGGCTTCTCCGCGGCTTATAACATGTACAGCGGCTTTGCGATCCTGGACGAAGAAGGAAACGAAGTATGGTCCGTAGCGGCAGGCGATCCTGCGACCTGGAACAGCAGAGATCCGGAGAATCCGGACGATCCGGCAGCGCTGGAGTATACCATCAGCTCAGATATCCTGCTTCCGGAGGAGAGCGGCACCTATCAGCTTGCGTTCTATCTTCGCAACAGCGCCGGAACAGGAGCCAGACTGAACAACGACCTTACGTACAGCAACGGATATACGGTATTTTATGAATTTGAGATCGAGGAGGAATAATCAATGAAAAAGAGAATCGTGAAACTTTTATGCCTTGTGCTCAGCATGATGATGATCTTCAGCGTTGCTTCCTGCGGCGGCGACGACGGGAACGACGACACAGGGGAAGAAAACGATGGAGCAGAAGAGGTGGAGTCCATAGAACTGGAATGGACCGAGCAGGATGAGATGTTTAAGAGCATTGCGGGGACCAGTATCACCAAGATCGGCTCCCCAAGCGAATTAAGCGACTACGAGAAGCAGGTGGTAAATGAATTTATGGAGCGGTACGATGTCACCATCAACTGGGTCCCCATGACCTACAATGAGTACACAGAGAGTCTGCCGCAGCTGGTGGCCTCCGGAAACGCGCCGGATACCGCGGTCATGACGGATGCCACATCTCTTTCCTTCATGTATCAGGGACTTTGTATGCCGATCAATGAATATCTGGATCTGGACGATCCCTATTGGGATATGGATGTTCTGGAGGCGTATTCTATGGACGGAAACTATTATGCGGTAAATACCGGTGAGATCGATACCTTCTTTGTGTATTACAACAAGACGCTGTTTCAGGAATTAGGCCTGGAGGATCCCTATACACTGTACCAAAACGGCCAGTGGACTTATGATAAGATGCGTGAGATCGCTAAGGCGGCGACGATCTACGAAGAAGATAATACCACGGTAAAGACCTATGGCATCGGTACCCACGCCTACGAGGTATTCATTCTTGGAAACGGCGGAAATTATCTTACCTATGATGAAACCCAGGGAACCTATGTATCAAACTTGAAGGATGCCGCTACCGTGGCCGGCCTGAACTATCTGAGAGATCTCTGCGCGGACGGCTCCATGGATCCTTCCATTCAGGGCTTCACAGAGTTCCCGGCAAGGAAGATCGCCATGTTTGTAGAGCGTCCGATGAACGCGATCAGCAATTATGATCTGTACAATACCATGGAAGACGAGATCGGCGTAGTACCCTTCCCCCAGGGACCGAATGCGGATAAGCCTTATGGCCCCAGTATCTTTGTGACAAATTTCGTACCTACGAACGCGAAGAATCCCCTGGGCGGCATGGCCTGGAATTATTACTATGTACGGCGCCTCATCGAGGGAGAAAACATGAATGATGAAACCTGGCTGGCCCGTCAGCGGAAAATGATGTCAGAGGAGCATGAGGCGATCATCTACGAGTATCTGGACAAATGCACAAAGATATCCTCAAAGCTGGATTCGCTGGTGGGATGGAACAATTACAGGGATCAGTTCTGGTCCGATCTTATCTGGAACCACAGGACCGCCGAGGAGGTTTCCGCATCTATGGAAAATATTTTAAATACGGCAATCAAAGATACTGTGGAATAGGTTTTGGCTTTGTGCCGGGAAAGGAATGACTCTAATATGAAACGGAGCAAGGCGCAACGCAAAAAGAGCAGGGCAGGATTTTTGTTTGTCCTGCCCTGGCTGATCGGGATCATCCTGTTCTTTTTGCAGACAGTGTTCAAGCTGATAAGATATTCGTTATGCGATCTGAAGATCGTTCAGGGATCAGGCTTTGTTTATGAGAAATTGGGAAAGGGGATTTTCACCAATTTCCTGGATGCCTTTACCGGGGATGCCCTGTTCCCACAGAAGCTGATGGAATCCCTTTCCGATATGCTGTATCGCATTCCCATCATTCTGGTCTTCAGCCTGATCGTAGCGATCATCCTGAATCAAAAATTCAGAGGAAGAGGAATGATGCGCACCATTTTCTTTGTCCCGCTGCTGATCTCCTCCGGTGTTATCGCCTCCATCATCAAGACCAGTCTGACCTCGACCGTGATGGGCGGCGATTCATCAAACAATATCTTTAACGCTACGTTACTGATCAACATGCTGTACGAATTCGGACTGCCCGATAATCTGGTAAATACGATAGGAAGCATGGTGTCCAATGTAACGGATCTGGTATGGCAGAGCAGTGTGCAGATCATTGTATTCATTATGGGACTGATGACAATTCCGGCAACTTATTACGAGGTGGCCCAGGTGGAAGGCTCTACCGCCTGGGAAACCTTCTGGTATGTTACGTTTCCGGCAGTTTTCCCCTACATTTTTGTAAATTTGGTGTACACCGTGATCGATCATTTCGTATCTTATGACAACGGTGTGATGAAATATATCATGGATACGGCCTATAAGGATTTCAAATATTCCTACGCCTCCGCCATGATGTGGATTTATTTTTTCATTATCATCGTGACGCTGGCGGCGGCTGCAGGATTGATCTCTCTGATCTCACCTGTGCGTGAAAAAAAGAAAGGAGACAGGAAGAATGGACGCAGAAAGAACGGATAACAGTAAGACGGCGAATAAGCGGCAGGACGTAAGCAATATCGGCGTGTCGCCGCTGTATTTTCTGGGGAAGCTGGTTTGGAGTATCGTGCGGTTTCTTTTCCTTCTGGGAATGGCTTTTGTGATTTTGTATCCGATTTTTTATATGATCAGTATGTCTCTCCGGGATTCGATTGATATGTATGATGCCTCTATCGTATGGATCCCGCGTCATTTCACTTTGGAAAACTTTAAACTGGTCTTTACAGCCATGGATTTCCTCCCCGCGTTAAAGAACAGCGCTGTGATCACGGTGGTCTGTACGGCGCTGCAGGTGCTTGTCTGCGCTACTACCGGCTATGGACTGGCGCGGTTTGAGTTCCGGGGGAAGAAGCTGCTTTTGCTGATCGTTATCTTCACCATCATCGTCCCGCCTCAGATGGTAAATCTGCCGAACTATCTTTTGTTCAGTGATTTCGATATTTTTGGCATGATTCATGCCGTCACCGGAGCGGAGACCACTTTCAGCATGCTGGATCAGTTCAGCACGGTGTTTATTCTGGCCGCCTTGGGACAGGGGATCCGTTCCGGGCTGTTTATCCTGATCTTCTATCAGTATTTCAGGAATGTTCCAAAGGAGCTGGAAGAGGCGGCGTTGATCGACGGCTGCGGGTATCTGAAAACCTACAGACAGATCATGCTTCCGAATGCCGGCGGGCCTATCATCACCGTGATCGTCTTTTCCGCGGTCTGGTATTGGAACGATTATTATACGATGACCACGTTTTTCACAAATATACGCACGGTATCCGTCAGACTGTCAGGATTGAGCAATTCTCTGACTTCCCTTATGGGAAATGACGCATACAACCCTTATGAGATCATGACCATTCAGCAGGCTGCGTGCCTGGTGTGCCTTGTGCCGATCTTCATTTTGTTCGCGGTCCTGCAGCGGAGATTCTCACGCAGTATCCTGACGTCTGGGTTAGTAGGATAGGGAGGGAAAGATGTTTCGTAGAACAAGTAAAAAAGTGATTTCCGTGATACTTGTCGCCGCAATGCTTCTGGGGCCTTATTTCCCGGCGGAGGGAGAAAACGCGTCTCAAGGCGGAGTCTCCCTGCTGGTGGGACGTACCGGCGAAGAGCTCACCTTTCGTCCCGAAGAGGCAAAGACTCTGACGGAAGGCGATTCTCTCACACAGGAGCTTCACGTGCCGGAGGACGGAGCGTATTATCTTTCCATTTGCTATCGGGCGGTAAGCGGCAGACAGATCAATCCGGAGGCGGTTCTTTCCCTTACCGGAGAAGAGGCCGCGTTTGAGCAGTCCATCGTATTTTCCAGAAGATGGCTGGATATTCATACCGACGGACGCTTTGCTAAGGATTCCAGCGGCAATGAGGTGGTCCCAAAGGTAGAAGAAGCTCTGGTATGGCAGCAGGCCACCTATGGATTGTCCGCGGAAAACGGCAGCGGGGCAGTGTCCCTGAAGGCAGGGGACTATACGCTTACCATCACCATGAACAGTGAAGCGGTGGAGCTTGGGGATGTTCGTCTTATTTCCGGAGACCCTGTTTCTTACAGCGAGTACCTGTCCGCGCGGGAAGGTCTTATTCAGGAGGCTTCGGAAGCTGAGGTGATCGAAGCGGAGGTCATGGACGCGAAATCGGATTCCTCCATTATCGCTACCTATGACCGTTCCTCCCCCGACATCAGCCCCAATGTACCGGACGCGATCTCTCTGAATATTGTCGGGGGCTCCAGCTATTCGGAAAACGGAAAGTGGATCGAGTGGCAGTTCGAGGTGGAGAAAGCCGGCTTTTATTCCATAGACGTCCGCTATATGCAGGATGGACTCCGGGAATTAGGCGTTGGCAGAAGGATCTACATAGACGGCGTGATCCCCTTTTTGGAGTTTGACAATTATATTTTTAACTATGGGCAGAGCTATGAAACCTTAAGGCTTCAGAATGAAGAGGGCGAGCCTTACTACGTGTATCTGACGGAAGGGAGCCATACTCTGAGAATGGAGGTCAGTCAGAAGCATCTGGAGCAGGAGATCTATGAGCTGAAGCAGTATATTCAGGAATGCAATTCCATGTACCGGCAGATCATCAGTATTACCGGCGCAACGCCGGATACCTACCGGGATTATTATCTGGACAGGGAGCTGCCGGAGCTGATGGTATTCTTGGAGGATTCCGTTGGCAGACTGGAAACACTGGCGGAGGATATCGAGGCCTGGTCCGATACGGGAGAGGGAAGCGAGACGACTGTGATCCACGATATGCTTCGTACCGTAAATCGTTTCCTGGACAAGCCCTTCAAAATTCCCAGCATGCTCAGCGAATTTAAGAATAATATTGATTCTCTCGCGAATCTGATCGTTACGCTGGAAAATCAGACCCTGACGCTGGACTATATTACCCTTACGCCCAGGGGCGAGCCGATCCAGGAGAAAGGCAGCGGATTTTGGAGTCATCTCTGGTTCCGCATCAAATCCTTTTTTGCTTCCTTCAGCCAGGATTATAATACCGTTTCCGGTGATGGAAGCAGGACCATTCAGGTATGGGTGAATATGGGCGATATGCTGGTAAGCGGTTCGGCCTCCGGCCGGGATCAGATGCAGATCATCCGTCAGCTTTCCGAGGACAGCTTTACGACGGACAGCGGTATCTCTGTGGAATTTTCTCTGGTAAGCGCCGGAGATACCCTGTCTCAGGCGATTTTGGCCGGTAAGGGGCCTGATGTGGCTTTGTTTGTAAATGAGCAGACCGTGGCAAACCTGGGTCTTCGTGGAGTTCTGGCTGATTTAAGGCAGATGGATGGCTACGGGGAGGTAAGAGAGCAGATCTACGATTCTGCCTTTGTTCCCTTTATCTTTGACGGTGAGGTTTACGCCATACCGGAGACGCAGAATTTCAATATGATGTTTATCCGGGAGGATGTTTTTGAGGAGGAGGGCCTGGAGATCCCGGAGACATGGGAGGATTTCTATGCGGTACAGGCCAAGCTGGCAGAGAATAAAATGGAGATCGGGATTCCGGAAAGTCAGGAAATCTTCGAGATGCTTCTGCTGCAGCGGGGATGCTCTATCTATAACGATGCGTTAAACGCAAGCGCGTTAAAATCCCAGGAAGCGGTGGACGCCTTTACCCAGTGGACCGACCTGTACGTGAAATACTCCCTGCCGCTGACCTTCAGCTTTCTGAACCGTTTCCGTACCGGCGAGATGCCCATGGGCATCATGTCTTATACCATGTACAACCAGCTGGTGGTCGCGGCTCCGGAAATCAGGGATCAGTGGGCCATGTACCCCATTCCGGCCACGGTTTCGGAGGACGGGACGCTTGACCGCAGCCAAAGCAGCAATAATACGGGCTGCATCGTGATGAACGCCTCCGAGGATCTTAAGGCTGCCTATGCATTTGTGGAATGGTGGACGGACGGCGCTACGCAGACAGAGTTCGGGCGTCAGGTGGAAGCTACGCTGGGGAAATCCGCCAGATATAATACGGCGAACAAGGTGGCCTTTGAGGCGCTGAACTGGACCAATTCTGAATTGGAGGTTCTAAGTGAGGCCAGAGAAGACGTAACAGATATTCCGCAGACGATCATTACATATTATGTATCCCGTTGTATCTCCAATGCTTTCCGCAAAGTGGTATACAGCTACGAAAATCCCCGGGACACCATTTATCGTTACAGTAATGATATGGATCTGGAATTTGAACGTAAGGAAAAGGTAATGAGGTAGCGCAGATATGAAAACAAAAATAAAAGGATCAAAGCCCAGGAAAAAAAGAAGCTTCCTTTATAAATACGGGTCAACGATGTTTTTTCTTCTTCCCTGGCTGGCGCTTTTTTGCTTTTTTGTGGTGATCCCGATCCTAGTGGCTGTGTTTTTCAGCTTTACGGATTTTGATATGGTACGCTCTCCGCAATTTGTGGGCATCCGAAATTATGTGTCCTTGTTTCTGGATGATGAGACCTTTATAAAGTCGCTGAGCAATACGTTTTTTTACGCGTTGGTCACCGGACCGGCCGGATACCTGATCAGCTTTGCCGTAGCATGGCTCATCAATGAGATCGGTTCCAAATTCTGGAGATCCGTGCTGACCCTGGTGTTCTATTCGCCGGCGCTGGCAGGCAACGTTTACATGATGTGGAATTACATATTCAGCGGCGACTCCTATGGACTTTTAAACAGCTGGCTGACGGAGCTTGGCATTCTCAGCAAACCGATCCAGTGGCTCACCGATCCGGCTTACAACTCTATGGCAGTTGTCATCGTGATCCTGTGGATGAGCATGGGCGTTGGCTTTCTGTCCTTTGTGGCCGGTTTCAAGCAGCTGAACAAGGACCTGTTTGAAGCGGGGGCCATCGACGGCGTGCGGAACCGCTGGCAGGAATTGTGGTACATCACGCTGCCGCAGATGGTCCCGCAGCTGAAGATCGGCGCTGTGCTGTCGATTTCAGGAGCCTTTGCGGTGGGGGGAGTAAACGCGGCTCTGACCGGGAACCCCAGTACGGATTATTCGACGCATACCGTGCTTCTGCATATGACTGACTACGGGTATTCGCGCTATGAAATGGGCTATGCTTCCGCCATCGCAGTGGTACTCTTTGTGCTGATGCTTGTGTTCTGGAAGCTGATACATGGTGTGTTGAACCGTTTCTCAACGGATTAAGAAAGGACGGTTAGATAACGATGCGAATAAGAAAGAGAAGGGCGATCCTTCGGAAAAGAAGTACAAAGAGAGTTTCGCGTTCCAGATTCGGGAATATGATGGTGGTGCTTTTTCTGCTGCTGTTGGGAATTTTTATCGCGCTGCCGATTTATTACGTGATCATCAGCTCCGTGAAGCCCATCAGCGAATTGTTTTATTTTCCGCCGCGATTTTATGTCTTAGATCCCACGACGGACAACTTCCTGAGTCTGATCAAGCTGCAGTCACAGTCGGAGGTACCTTTTGAGAGATACCTGTTTAACAGTGTGCTTGTTTCAGGAATCTCCACAGTGGGTTATGTGATGCTTGCCTCCATGGCTGCCTATGCCCTTGCGAAGCATAAATTTCCCCTGAAGGGCTTCATTACCCAGGCAGTGGTGATCGCCATCCTTTTCAGACCGGAGGTAACCTCTGTACCCCAGTACATTCTTATGTCCAAGGTAGGCATGATCGATACCTACTGGGCAGTGATCCTGCCGGCTATGGCAGGCTCCTTTGGAGTCTTCCTGCTGCAGCAGTTTCTGGATACCGTTCCGAATGAATTGATCGAGGCGGGCAGGATCGACGGCGCCAGCGAGTACGCCATTTATTTCCGGCTCATTATGCCCATGCTGAAGCCCGCATGGATGACCGTGATCATTTTTACCTTTATCTCCATATGGAATACCACTGGAGTACAGTTTATTTACAGTGAAAATCTGAAAATGCTGCCGGCGATGCTTTCTTCCCTCAGCACTGCGGGTATCGCAAGGACCGGTGTGGCGGCGGCGGTAGCAGTCCTGATGATGATCCCGCCTGTTGTGATTTTCCTGTTCAGCCAGAACTCCATCGTGGAGACTATGGCGCATTCCGGCATGAAAGGATGATGAAATTGAGACTAAAACAGACACGTTTGTTTGCGGGCATCATAGCCTTTGGCATGATCCTAAGCCCCATGACGGTGCAGGCGAAAACCACCAGGAATTATATTTATAACGAATACGCCGAGGCTGTGAAGGCTCCCAGCGCCTATGTCTGCGACAGAGTTCTGCGGGGGCGTGAGATTGGGATCGGTGACTTTTCCGGCATTTCCGATATTTATGTGAATGAACAGATCTATATTTCGGATACGGGAAACAACCGTATCGTCGTTCTTGATCCGGAATATCAGCTGGTAAGGAGCATCGACGCGGTGATCGAGAACGGAGCGAGCGTCCCGCTGAACAGTCCGCAGGGGACCTTTGTAAGGGATGATCTTTTATATATCTGTGAAAGCGGAAACGCGCGGGTCATAGCCGTTGATGAAAATGATACTGTGGTAAGAACCTATGTGAAACCGGACTCCGATTTGCTGACGGAGGATTTTGATTACCGGCCTTCAAAAGTAGTGGTAAACAGCGCAGGTTCCGTCTTCGTCGCGGCAAGCGGCGTTTATCAGGGGATCTTGCAGTATGACAATTCCGGTACCTTCCTTGGCTTTTTCGGCGCCAATAAAGTGGAAGTAACCATGGATGTGATCCTAAGGAGCTTCTGGCAGAACATCTTCTCCCAGGAGCAGCGGGAATCTCTGGTTCGAACCGTTCCCACAGAATATGCGGGAATCTTTATCGATGAGGAGAACATGATCTATACGACCACCATATCGGCGACAGAGTCCCAGGTGAAACGGCTGAACGCCTCCGGGGAGAATATTTTATTCTATCCGGGCTCCAACGGCGGGATACTCCAGAAGGGCTATAATCGGAATAATTTTGGGGACCAGGAGGTGGAGTACGCAAGGGGCGGGCTCAGACCCAGTCAGATCATGGATGTAGAGGTGGATGAGGACGGGATCATTGCCGTTTTGGACGCTTATCATGGCAGAGTATTTGTATTTGACAGGGAACAGAATCCACTGTGCATATTCGGCGGAAGCGGTACACAGAACGGTGATTTTCAGGAAGCCTCCGCATTGGGAAGAAATGGGGAGGAGTACCTGGTGGCGGATTCCGTCAAAAACTCCGTCACGATCTTTCAGCCTACGGAGTATATGCAGGATATAAAATCAGCGCTCCGGGAATATTCCCTGGGAAATTACGCCAGGAGCAGGGAATACTGGGAGAAGGTTCTTGAGAAAAACGCCGGTTTGGCAGTGGCCTTTAAGGGCGTGGGACGGGCCCTGTATCTGGAGGATGATTATGGGGAGGCTATGGAGTATTTAAGAAGAGGGGATGACCGCTATTATTATTCCCTTGCGCTTACCGGCTTTCGCAGAGAGTTCTTAAGAGACAATGTGATCTGGCTGTTTCCGACAGCAGCGGCGGGGGCGGCTGCCGTTTATATAGGACTGCGGGTGGTATACAGGGCCCTGATCAGGTCCGGTGAAAAAGGAAAGGGGAGGCGATGAGAGTGATAAAAAAGCTGATACGCAATATTTATATCAGTATACGTCAGATCCGGTGGTCCGATTATCGCTGGGCGAATCTGGATAAAACAAAGATCCTGCTGATATTTCGTTTTTTCGGCCATCCCATCGATACCTTCAACGATATCAAGTATGAGAAACGCGGCTCTCTGGCCATTGCCAATATACTGCTGCTGTTATTCTTCCTGGAGGGCATCGTCAATTATTTTCTGGTGGGATATCTCTTCAGCAACAATGAGGCACAGAGCTTCAGCGTATGGCCTATATTGCTGAGAACCGTCGGCATCGTGGTCCTTTGGTGCGTCATGAACTGGGCTATGAGTACATTGTTTGAGGGAAAAGGCACTTTTAAGGAAATCTGGATGGCAACCTGCTATTCGCTGACGCCGATGGTCCTTTTTTCAGTGCCTTTAAACGCGATCTCCAATGTGATGACGCTTTCGGAGGCGATGTTTTATAATGCTGTTTCCGGTTTCCTCACCGCTTTTTCTCTGGTCCTGGTTTTTTTGGGGATGCTGGTGGTCCATCAATATACGGTGACCAAGACGGTGGGAACGGTAATACTTACGCTGGCTATGATCGTTATATTTATCTTTCTCGTTTTGCTGGGATTCTCTGTCTCTCAGCAGATCGTGGCTTTTGTCAGTACGATCGCTACAGAACTTTTAAGGAGGTGACGGCTATGTGGAAAAGGATCATCGCCATGGTCTTGTGTACCAGTATGCTTCTGACGGCAGCGGTATCCGTATCGGCGGACCATTCAGAGGGGGAAGCTGCCGGCGCGCCTTTGGAGGAAGCTGCCGGCGCGTCTTTGGAGGAAGCTGCCGACAGCGGATATACGCTGGCCATTGATGAAGAAACCTGTACGGTATCCGTTCTGAATCAGGATGGAGAGACGCTGCTCTCCTCGAATCCGACGGACCCTGCGGAGGATGCGTTTACCGCCGCCGCAACACTGAATAATCTGCGTTCCCAGCTGATCGTGCGTTATTATGACGATAAGAGCGTGGACGCGACCATAGGAAGCTACCTTTCCAGTATACAGCAGGGGACCTTTACGATCACGCAAAAGGAAGATACCATTCGGGTGGATTATGATTTCTCCCGCAAAAACGAACAATTCATCATTCCGGTGGAATACAGTCTGAGCGGCGACTGCTTTCGGATCACGGTGCTTACGGATGAGATAGAGGAGTATGGAGAGAAAAAAATCAATAAGATCATGGTCGCGCCTTATATGGTAAGAGGAACCGCGGAAGAGGAAGGCTATCTGCTGCTGCCGGACGGCTCCGGCGTCAGGGTGGATTTTTCTTATGTCAATCCTTACGCCTCCGCTTACAGCGCCCAGATATACGGGCGAAATCTGGGGGAATCGCTCTATTATGAGGAAGGCAGCCAGCAGCAGATCATGCTTCCGGTGTTCGGCGCGGATTATGGGGACTACGGCGTTTTGGCCAGGGTGGACGGCAATCCGTCGGCGGGTTTTATTGAAGCGGAATGCGTGGGAGGAGATTCTTCCTATGCCCATGCGTATGCTTCCTATGCGTATCGTATTTTTAATACGGTGACCATTACCGGACAGGACTGGCAGTACAAAGAATATGTCGCGGAATCTGAAGTGGTTGAGACAGAGGATTTTTCCGTTGCCTATTATATTACGGAAGATGGCGGCCTTATGAGCCTTGCGGAAAAATGCAGGGAGGTCATGGAGCTTCCCGAGGCGCCCGCGGCTCCGTTGACCGGCGCTCTGTATGCTTATGGAGCAACCACCCAAAGGGAAGCGTTTTTAGGGATTCCGTATACTAAAACGTTGAAGGCTACCACCTTCGAAGATATTGCTGACATGCTGAACTGCTTTACGGAAGAAAACCAGTCGTTGGCGGTGTTTTTACAGGATTTTGAGAGCTCGGCTCTGAAGGGGAAGTATCCTTCCGGTATCAAGTGGAGCAGGTATTCCGGCGGGGCAAAGGACTTTGAAGGTATTATGGAAGAATACGGGCAGCAGCATTCCTTTTACAGCGTTCAAAATCTGATGTATGAAAAATGTACCTCCTTTCTGTGGGCCAAGCAGAGCCGGTACGCGACGATGGTCAGCAAAGATAATCTGGCGCGTTATACCTATTCTCCCGTAACCTATGCGGGTACCAGAACAGATATGTTTGGATTAAATCTTTCCAGGCTTCTGTCTATGGCAGGGAAGTCCTTAACGAAAGCCCGGAGCTCTGAATGCGGCGTTGCGCTTCAATATCTGGGCACCGAGCTTTATGGGGATTACAGCAGATCCGGCGGGGCCTCCAGAAATCAGTTTGCCCAAGGAATCAAAACGCTTATGGAAACCTACGGCGAAGGCGGGAAACTGGCGGTAGACGGCGGAAATGAGTATGCGATGGGCTATGGAGCCGTGAACTATAATTTTCCGGTTTCTTCTTCCGGCTTGGATATAGAGACAGAATCCGTACCTTTCGCGCAGCTGGTATATCATGGAAGCGTCAATATGGTATCTTCCGCTGTTAATATGACAGAGGATCCAAAGAGGGAGCTTTTGCTCTGCGTAGCCAGCGGAACGGTTCCCTGTTTTGCCGTGACGGGAATGTCCAATATGGATTTAAGACGAAGCGGCTACAAGGACCTGTTTCATACGGAATTTGAGCAGCAGCAGGAAGAAATCACAGCATTCTTCGATGAGACCGCAGAGTATTACAATAAGATCTACGATCAGAGCATCGTATCCTATCAATGTGACGGGAAGGTCAGTGTTACCGTGTATGAAAACGGTATCACAGCCATGGTAAATTATTCCGATGAAGCAGCGGTCTGCTCCGGTCATGTGCTGGAACCTTTCGATTTTACGATTATTTACTGAGTTTTTCATAAGGAGGATTTCTATGTTGAAAAAGAAACGATCTGTCATTATGCTTTTCCTGCTGATACTGCTTACCGCATTGGCATTGGCAGCGGGCTGCGGAGGCTCTGCTGATAACCCTGAAAAGACGGAGGATGAAAAGGGCGAGACCGCTGCGGAGCCAGAGGAGAAGGAAGAGGAGCCGATCCAGACGGAGCCTGATACAGAGAATACGGAGGAGGAGCTGATCGCGGATGACAGTGTGAGCTACTATGCCGGCAGCAAGGCGGACTGGTTGGGCTTTGGCCAGGGCAAGGATGTCTTCGGAGAAAAAAGCATCAGCATCATAGGTGATTCGATCTCACAGGGGAAGAATTCCGTCAGGATGTATTATGATTCCTTTGCGGCTCGTTTTAAAAGAGCATTGGGTGAAAAATACGGTGCCTATAACATGGGGTATGTTTCCTTTAACGACTATGATGAGTGGAACGGCTTTCTGAATTACGAGATCCACAGGATTTACGACAAAACAGAAAACTGGACGGACAGGCATGGAGAAGCCTCCCCTGATACGCCGGGCAATTATTCCTATACGGCTTCCGCCAGCGGCGCAGCTCTTGAGATCCGGCTGGACAGAGAGGCGGACGGCATGGATCATCACATCAATGGCTTTTATATCTATCACACCGCAGGACCTGGGTATGGAGAATATCAGATCAGCGTCAACGGCCAGGTGATAACGTCGGTTGACTGCGATGCGGCGGAAAATCAGGTTTGTGCCCGGAGCCCGTATATCGAGATACCGGAAGGGCTTGGATACGAGATCACCATTGAGATCGTGAAGCTTTCCGCTGACGACCAGGTGACGATCACCGGGATCAGCTACATTGATCAGCCGGATACCCTGACAGTGAACAATTATTCCTTAAGCGGAATACGCCTGATCGACATTGATGATGAGGTTTTACGTGAAATTTCCAGGGCAAATGTCGTTCTGTTTACGCTGGGCACCAATGATGCCGGAACGGAAGCGGATATCAATGAGTTCCAGAGAAAGCTGAACGTTGTTGTGGAAGCCTGCAGGGAGAATGGCTCCGTTCTCGTGGTGGGAGATGTGATCTGGGACCGTTACGGCGATGCGTCCTGGGCGACTCCGTATAAAGACGCTCTTCAAAAAGCCGCGGAGGCTGCCAACGGATATTTCATCGACTTTACAACCATCGGAAACGATAAGATTTTGGATGAGGCGAATGATATCAGCCATCCCACATATGAGGGGCACCGCTATATAGCGGAGAAGCTCTGCAGGTTCTTCGAATTGGAAGTGGAATAAGGCAAGGAGCGCCGCCGCTTTGACAGAAGGTGAAACTTTGGCCGCCGGAAATTTCTGAAAAACCTCGTTTTCTGCCCAGGATAAACTTGTAAAATTACAGAAATGTTACTATCAGAAAAAAGAATAGGATAACCTATTCTTTTTTTTCGGCATATCTGATATAATCGTTTTAGAATAAATATAACAAATGGAGAAAATCAGA
>CALWLN010000093.1 GCA_944381535.1 uncultured Lachnospiraceae bacterium | reverse complement strand
CAATCGACGCCATCCTTGGCTGCTTCCAGGATTCCTCCGCCGTCAGCAAGATTCAGCACGGCTCCGCCTGGTGGTTCAACGACCACAAGCTCGGCATGCAGGAGCAGCTTTCCTCCCTTGCCAATCTGGGGAATCTGTCCGGATTCGTGGGCATGCTGACGGATTCCAGAAGCTTCTTATCCTACACCCGGCATGACTATTTCCGGCGGATTCTCTGCGACCTGTTCGGAACCTGGGTGGAAAACGGGGAATATCCGGCAGATTACGAGACACTGGAGGAAATCATAAAAGATATTTGTTACAATAACGCTGTGCGGTATTTTGGATTTGAACTATAGTCCCTTCATTTACTGATGTGCGATAAAGAAGTAATAGAAGTGTAAAAAACAGGCATACCTCGCTTCCATACAATCGGTCTACTTTCCTTTAAAAAATAAAAAATTTGCCGTTCCTATCCGGCACTTTTACATTGTGTCGGATAGGTCGGGCAGTTATTCCAGCTATCATGCTTGGCAGCGTAGTCTGTCACTTACCGGAGATTGGTGAGCCCCGGCTATCAACGACGCATACGCACCATTCATCTTGAACGTTGACTGGCTCGGCTGGCTTTGCTATAAATTCGTTTTATTAATTTTACAATCTCCACTTGAATTACAGATAGCATAGACAATCCAATTACGATCAACCATTCCCTACCATTTAGTATGGCAAGTTGAAATGCACTCCTCAGAGCAGGGATAAACAAAATGCATGCCATCAGAAATGCTGAAGCAAAAAATGAAACAATTAACCAAGGGTTTATCCCTTCTGCTCGTATCCAAATGGGTTCCGTATTGGAACGCTGGTTGAAAGCCCGCAGCATCTGCGAGAAAGCTAAAACACAGAAAGCCATCGTCTGTCCAACCATATGTCCACCCAGACTTGCACCTATCCAGTATGCGCAAGTCGTCATAGCTGCCACAAAAATACCTTGTGAAATGACACGGCGCACTAAATCTTTTTCAAATAGAGTGCCGGATTTTACCGGCTGATGTTTCATGATATTCTTGCTGGCTGGGTCAACACCCAGTGCCAATGCTGGCAGCGTAGCCGTGGCGAGGTTTACCCACAAAATGTGAACCGCCAGCAGTGGTGCCTCCCAGTTGAACACTGTAGCGATGAATAAAGATAAAATCTCTGCGATGTTCCCAACCAGAAGGAATTGTATGACCTTCTGGATATTCCGGTAAACGCGGCGTCCCTCTTTAATGGCATATGCAATCGTGGTAAAGCTGTCGTCCAGCAAAATCATATCTGACGCATCTTTTGCCACATCTGTTCCGGTAATACCCATCGCTACGCCAATGTCAGCCGCCTTTAAGGCAGGAGAGTCATTTACGCCATCACCGGTCATGGCAGTAACTTCGCCAGTCCGTTTCAAACTTTGGATAATCCTAAGTTTATCCGCAGGGGATACCCGGGCAAAAACAGTAGTGGTCTTAAGGACTGTATCGAGTTCATCGTCCGTCATATCATCAAGTTCGTCACCGGAGACTATGGTATCTCCAGTTCTATAAATCTCCAGTTCTTTTGCAATAGCAAGAGCAGTTATTTTATGGTCGCCAGTGATCATTATTGTACGGATACCAGCTTGACGGCAAGTGCGTACAGATTCCGCTACTTCTCGACGCGGTGGATCTATCATACCTGTTATACCGATAAAGGTTAGGTCAAACTCTACATTTTCATCATCATCTATCGGAAGAACCGGTAAGAAACGCATAGCAAATCCTAGTACGCGCAACGCTCTTTCCGACATAGACAGGCAAAGCCTTGTAATGTGCTCTTTATCTGCTTCCGTAATAGGACGCACTCCATTTGAAGTCAAAATGTGTGTGCAGAGAGGGAGCATTTCATCTACCGCTCCCTTTGAATAAGCAGTCCAGCGATTGTCAATTCGATGAACCGTTGTCATTCTCTTTCTGTCAGAATCAAAGGGCTGTTCAAATACGCGCGGGTGTTCTACTTCCAAATTATCATGGTCAATGCCAAATGCCTGGGCCATGTAAATCAGCGCACCTTCGGTCGGGTCACCGATGATCCCGCCTTTACGGTCTGGGTCAAGGCTTGCATCATTACATAGTGCGGCTGCATAGACTAACTCTCTATATACTTCGGGGTGTTGTTTAGCTGCAGTTTCAATCGGTGTGGTAATCCCAGCCTCAAAATCGCCGTTGACCGCTATATGGGTTACGGTCATTTTGTTCAGAGTAAGAGTACCGGTTTTATCAGAGCAGATTACAGTAGCACTTCCCAGAGTCTCAACTGCGGGCAGCTTGCGGATCAGCGCATTTTTCTTTGCCATACGCTGCACTCCCAATGCCATCACTATAGTTGCTGTTGCAGGCAATCCTTCCGGAATAATGGAAATCGCCAGAGAAATCGCAACAAGAAACTGCGGAACAAGAGGACGCTGGTACAACGCGCCAATGGCAAAAATCAGAACACAAACGATAAGTCCTACTACGGTAAGCGTTTTACCTACCGCATTTAGCTTTCTTTTGAGCGGTGTTTCCATATCGTCCTGATCATCCAGCATACCGGCAATATTTCCTACTTCTGTGTTCATACCGGTGGCAACCACAACACCCGTTGCACGTCCATAGGTTATAATGGCAGATGTATATGCCATATTACTGCGGTCACCGAGCGGGCAATCTTCCGGCAAAATATCCTCAGCTTCTTTTTCCGATGGAACCGATTCACCTGTTAGAGAAGCTTCCTGTACCTTCAAATTTGCGGATTCGATCAAACGCAAATCAGCCGGAACCATATCTCCGTCACTTAGCATCACAATATCGCCTATGACCAATTCACTGGCAGGAATAATACTCTCCTCACCCTGACGCAGTACGCGGGCTGTTGGGGCGCTCATATTGCGCAATGCTTCCAGTGATGATTGTGCTTTTTTCTCCTGCACAATACCGATGATTGCGTTCACAATAACAATGATGAAGATTACTGCCGCCTCTGTCCATTCCTGCAAAACAGCGGAAAATGTGGCCGCTCCTATCAGAATAAGCACCATAGGGTCTAAAATCTGTGCTTTCAGCATTTGCATGATGGTTTTTGGCGGTTTTGAACGTAGTTCGTTACGTCCATTCTTTCTGAGCCTTTCGGCAGCCTCGACATCGCTTAGTCCTTCCTCAGAGGTATGTAAAGTACGATAGACCTCTGTAAGTTGCTTGGCGTGCCAAGGCACGCGTTTGTGATTATCCATATTGGACAAACCACTCCTTTCTTTGAAAAAATAATATATTTCTGGCCGCCTTTCAGCGGTTGCCAGCAAAAAAAGAAACACAAATAGGCATAACCTGCTATCTAATGGTTAGACGCAGATTATGCCTAATATATTAAAATATATTCAATTTGCTATAAGTGTTACTTCGGTCAGCGTCGCTACTGTCGGCGTCGTCCATGATTTTAGGTTCAGTTCCTTTCCTCAAATGAATTTGAGCATGATTATACGCGATAATCATCTTTCTGTCAATGGGGTTCTTAAAAGATTTACATTATCTTCTACGTTGCTCGTTCCAATCCAAGCATACGATCATTATAGCAACCGAAATACTCAAAACTATTTCCACTGTACAATATTTTCCGATGGTTGTCGATATTTCCTTGCTTTTCCGGTTGGTTCCTTTTACTTTTCCGCGGTTTAGTCTCCGGGCAGCATTCCGCATCACAGCAGCATGGCCGCCTTTCCTGTGGCAATACTGGTCATGAAGTTCTCCGGTACCATCCACCGACACGCCCACAAGAAGATCATTCTCCCTTAAAAATTTGCACCACTCTTCAGCAATGTGTTATCCGTTACTTTATATCAAACTTTTTCATCGTTCCAAAGTCCGCTTATATGCAGATTTTTGTTGTGAAGTTCATGGTTTTCGTTCAAGAGCAGATTTCTAAGGAATACCTCAAGGTACTCTGTCGTTGCGTGGATATTTTTTGGCAGGTTCGTATAATTTGCACGGACAAGCGCATTTCTAAAATACCACGCGTTATCCGCAAAAACATCATTCGTTGCCGAGAACCCAAGTGTCCTCAGATACTTGATAAAGAACACTGCTGTTGTCCTTGTATTACCCTCTCCGAAAATGTGAATCTGCCACAGTCGTGAAATGAAAACTGCAAGGTGATGGATTATCTCATCCATTGACAACCCCTTGTAGCTGAAATCTTTTTCCTGCGTAAAATCATATTCAAGGGTTACTCTGAGCTCCGAAGCGCTTCCATACATCACCGTTTCGCCATCAAGTACCCATTCTTTTTTTGTGATATTATAATCTCTGATCTTACCGGCGTGTTTGTATATTCCCTGAAAGAGCTTGCGGTGGATATAAATATATTCATTCGGAGTAAACGAAAATGCTGTTTCTGAAAGTATCTCTGCGATACGGGAAGATACCTTATCCGCTTCTTCCGTACGCTCTTCATCAGGCAAGTGAGCAGGTCTCTCTGCATAATAACTGTCGATGAGATTTTGTGCTTCTTTGATCGTGATTTTCCCTTCAATATTCTGAATGGCAGTTTCAATCAAATATTTAGAGGGTTTCAGCCCGTCCACAGCCTGAAGTCCGATTGCCGTACTCCAAACATAACCTTTGCTGGCTTTGTCAGGCTCAGACTCTTTCAAATATTCCTTAAACGGGTCTTTATCCATATTGCTACCTCATTTCCACTGCAAAATATTTATGTTATTCCTGCCATTTAAGCCAATATAGAAAGTGCAATCATTCCAATCGTGCATACGATTATTATAGCAATCGAAATGCTCAAAACTATTTCCACCCGTTATATAGTTCTCTCTTCTTTTTCGAAGCGCTCAGCGTATCTCTTCTCCGTTTTCTTCTCATTAAGCCACAATGCTTCCAAGCCCCACGGCATGATGGGATGATAACCACTACTATGAGTGCGAAAATTTACACTGCTGTTATGCACCAGCGTAGGAACCCTATACGCTTCTGAATCCGCCTTATTAATTGTTTTTTATGATATCACAAAGTGATATGACTTGCAAATTTTTTGTACTAAAAATATCGGGTCGCCCACCAATTCCGTAAGTACCGTAGTGTCCATCTCTGTACACTGTCTCTGGTCAGCCATTTGACAGAAACCACTGGCCTTTGTGGTCTGTGATGGTTCACCCGCTCATCATCCATCCGCCCTCCCGTTCCTATCCGGCACTCGCGTGTTGTGTCGGATAGGTCGGGCGTTAGGCTTCAGGCAGGTCAAACTTGCCGACAAAGTTGTAATAAATCTCCATGCCCTGCCTGTGGGTTCCGTTCTCGTCATAGCTGCACTCATGCACGACAATTTTCTCAATCATTTCCCGCAAGAGGGTGGGGTAAGTTCCTCAAAGGCAAGGTGCTTTCGGACAATCCCTATAAACTTTTCCGCGTTGACGGTGGCGGCATGCGACTTGTCCAGTCCGGCATGCAAAGCGTCGCGCGAATGCGCCGTTCATCTTGACCGTTGACCGGCTGGCTTTGCTATTACCAGAAGTTGTATTTATCTTGTGACACGATGTTTGCACATCCCTGTTTTTCCACACTTTGGGCAGGTTAATCTGCGTTTTGTAAAAGTGTGATAGCCCTTTACATATTCGTCCATGCTGGGAACAAAGAGTTCCTTACAATATGGACATTCAAAATAACCGGCTTTAATCTCAAGCATTGCGGCCGCCGCCGTACCCGCTGCTCCCACTGCAATAGAGAACACAATCAATATAATCCGTACGAACGTAGGCAAGTCAATAAAGGACGCTATTATAGCCAGGGCGCATACAGCAATGATAGTGATTACGCCAGTAATAATGGATAACGCCATTCTTTTCCTGTTCTCTTCATTTTCTTTCATCAGGTTCATCATGTTTCCCTCCGCTTTTTTTTGATAATCAGTTGAGGAAATCTTTTCACCCGAAAGCAAATCGTTGACAGTGATATCTAATGCCGCACACAATGGCAGCATGAGAGAAACTTCGGGAAGTCCTTTCCCACACTCCCATTTGGAAATTGTTTTGTCGCTAATGGAAAGTGCGTCGGCAAGCTGCCTTTGGGTAAGGTTCCTTGATTTTCTTGATTCGGCTATAAATTTGCCGATTCGGATTTGGTCCATTAGTTTCTGCCCTCCTTCCTGTTTTTATTGTAGGTAATGGGTAACTTAATAAACACACACGGAGCGTAGAGTTCCTTATATCTGCGGAATATCTACGGAGCGTAGACCTTAATTTTCCCCTTGCTCTGCCCAAAAAGTATTATATCATTCTTGTACATTGCTTTCTCTTTGTCACACGGAAATAATGGGCTGCTGTCTATCAGATTCTTGTGTGTTACTTTACGGCACATGAGCAATATGCCACGGCATAAAATCAGCGCTGATATTGCGGGAACCTGTGTGGAGAGCTGAATAAGGACCATTGTCATGTGGACAAACAAAGGCTGAAAGGCGAGAGCCTATATCGACAGGAGGAACAACCAGAGAGTTGCGCAGATACCGCTCCACATCCTGCAGCGGATGACCTCTTACAAAGCGGAATGCGCTGGGTTAAGGGCCTCTGGCGGGGAGAATCCTAGTCTGTCCTATCATATTTATGATATTGAACTGCTATCATATATGTGATATTGAATTTACAGCACATATGTGATACCAGATGGCTATGCGCGGTTTTTATTTTGCTGCTCGTATGTGATGCCTAATCTGCATCACATATGTGATATCGGAAGGCTATGGAGGGCGTAAATATTTATGTGTCTCTAAGTTAAAAATTCCTTTCTGATTGGAATCAGATATGTAGAGAAACGAAACTTATTCTAAAAAATTTGCTGTCACATTTCTTCCTTACTCTTAGTATTGCC
>CALWLN010000092.1 GCA_944381535.1 uncultured Lachnospiraceae bacterium | reverse complement strand
CGGCGTTCAAGGATATTGTTCAGACTTTGATAGACTTCCTCTGTCATGGGAATAAAGCGGCAGCCGCACTCCGTCTTGGTTTTCTCGACATAATACTTCCCGCCCCGTTCCCGGACAAGCTGGTGGTTTTCTTGCATTTCATTTATTCATTCCATTTTTCTATGCTTTTATAAAGTTTTATAATTTGAACTTTTAAATCTAAAATAGACAAAGAATTATCTTTTGTAATATAATTTTTTATTTCGTTGGCAAAAGGAACTTTCTTGTTTGTAAAATTTTTATAGTATGGCTTTATGTAATCCGGAAACAATTCATATTTATCACATTTTTTCTAATTTCTTTTCCGATTTTTAATTCAATTGCTTCTTTAGCTATATAATTTTCTATCTCTTTTCCTTTTGTAATCCAACACTCATATAATCCCCTTTGGAAATAACTTTGATTTGTCATGGGAATATCGCCATTATCTATTGCTCGGTAACCACTTGGATTTTTTGAATTTCTTGTTCCCCCCAACTCAATCAATATATTTTTCCCCTCTACTTTTTCCCAATAATTGACGCATTCCAATTGCCAATGCTTGAATACCCAGAAAAGATGCTTTGAACCATATCTTTTGTCATTGGAGAATTTAATCTTAGCAAATCAATTTGACGTTTCTCTTTTTCAAAAAAAGCTTCATCATACGCCATTTCAATAACATCTAATAAACTTGATTTTCCACTGTTATTTTTTCCTATAATTATATTTACATTGGTTATCTTATCAAGTTCTATTAAATTTTTTTCTGAGAATACTTTGTATCCACTAAACTGTATTCCTGTGTACATATATATCTCCCTATATTCGTGTTTCTGTCGAAGTAGTATATCAATATCGGAACGCTTTTCAAAAGTTGTAAACTTGTTGTAAAGTATCTGTTTATCATTTCAAAACCCGTATAAAATAAGGCTATTCGAGAGAAACGGAAGTTCCTGCCAGGGCAGATAAATAGTATTTTTATCATAAACGAAAATCCTCCTAAAATGCCATATTCTGCCCTGTTTTGCCGCGATTTGCCGGGTATGTAATTGCCACTGAGATTGTTAAAACAATCACAGAATAAGCAAAATGCGGCAAAATGTGGCATATTGAGGCCGTCAAAAGTAGTAAAAACGTAGTAAGAATGGGGGTATGTTACTACTCATACTTTCCCACCAATCAGTTATCTAAAGCATCCTCATTCAGCAGGAAATCATAAACACTCATAACCAGCACCCCATCATCATTGTAATACGGTGCAGGTGCATCTTTCGTGATGATGATCTTCTTAAAAAAATCGCCAGTCAACATCAGTGAGCGCTGCTCCTGTTCCATCTTCGCCTGATTCGGAATTGCATAGGCCGACTGGATATAGTAACGCTTAGAGCCTTTATTACAAACAAAATCAATTTCCAACTGTTTGCGAATTCCATGACCTTTTTCATTGGTTTTATTCAGAGTGATAACTCCCACATCCACATTGAAACCGCGTATCTTCAGCTCATTGAAAATGATATTCTCCATAGCATGAGTTCCTTCCAGTTGGCGGAAATTGAGACGGGCATTCCGTAACCCCAAATCGGTAAAGTAATATTTAACCGGTGTGTCGATATACTTCTTACCCTTAATATCATATCGGACAGCACTGTCAATCAGGAATGAATCACAAAAATAGTCAATATACCTTTTGATGGTGGTGTTGCTGATGGTTTTCTGCTTGACACTTTTAAATGTAGCCGACAACTTTGTAGGGTTTGTAAGCGAACCGATAGCAGATGAGAGAATATTCAGAAGTTCCTCCAATTCTGCCCGATTGCGTACATTATGCCTTCCTACAATATCCGAAATATAGGTCTCCTCGAACAGCGACTTCAAGAAACTAATCTTTTCCTCCGGACTTGAAATATTCATAATAGGCGGCAAGCCACCGTAAAGCATATACTCATTCCAGCCGTCCTGTTTCGTCCCCGAATAGACAGACATAAATTCAGCAAAACTGAGAGGATACATATGAACTTCATCTCCCCGTCCCCGAAATTCGGTGATCACATCCTTGGACAAAAACCGAGCATTGCTTCCTGTCACATATACATCCACATTTTTCATACGGATTAGGCTGTTTAATACAGATTCAAACTCTCCCAAAAGCTGCACCTCGTCCAGCAGCACATAGTACATTCCATCATCTTTGATCTGCTCCTTGAGATAGGGATACAGAACCTCCGGATCACGAAAACGCTTGTTCTCAAAGGAGTCAAACGCAATTTCTATAAAGTGCTGTTCGTCCACTCCTTCTGCCAGCAAATGATCTTTGAACAGATTAAACAACAAGTAGGACTTTCCGCAGCGACGAATGCCTGTTACCACCTTGATAAGTCCATTGTGCTTTTTATTTATAAGCTTATTCAAATAGATGTCTCTCTTGATTTTCATATCATACCCCTCTTCTACTGAAAGTTTTTGCGAGTTATCGCAAATTTCTTCATTAGTATTATAACCCATTCAGATTAATCTTACAACTCATAATGAAAATTTTTGCGAATTATCGCAATTTCATGCAGTAAAGTCCGTAATTCAGCATCTCTCTTCGTGGAAGTTTACCGTCCGCCCTTCATCAACTCCAAACTGACAATCTCCTGCTCCAGCTTCACCCCATGCTCCAGCATATACGAAACCACCTCCCCATAAGGCTCCATTTCTTTCAGTTCCCGCAGTCTGGCTCTGTCATTCTCCGTAAGCCCATGCAGGCAGGAACTGTACGCACGGTCCTCCAATTCCTCCACCGACATGCCGAACAATTCAAACTTCACTCCCGTCGCCTCGCACAGGTTGTGATGGATCCAGAATCCTCCCGCATCGATGTCTCCAAAATGCAGATAGCGGGTACTGGCGTTGGATGCGTATATCAATTTCACAAAATCTCTCTGATACCGGTCCGCATACCCGCCAAGATAAAATGTCACCACATCCTCCTGCTGGTAGCGAAGATAGGAGGTGCGGTTTTCGATGGTCATAAATTTGGGTGCCAGGAGCTTCACCCATTGTATCCGCGCCAAATCCGAAGCCGAAAACTCCACGCCCCCGGAAAATCCGCTGATGTCCGTCTCTTTACCGGAAACGCAGAGAACCGCCTTTCCCCTGATACAGAGCTTCTGCGGCTCTTTGGTAATATGATACTCTGACAGAATCTCATCTTTCATTTCCCCGTCGGCCAAATCCCGCTTTCCGTATCTGCGGAGAATACCACAGACCGATGACAGCAGCGTCTCATTTTCCAAAAATTTTGAATCACCGTAAACCTGCATGGACACTTCCCGCATATAGAGGTCCTCCCGGTTCTTCTCAATAAAAGCCACTGCCTTTAGGATGTCATCCAGTATGTCCAGATTTTTCGGCACTTTCCGGGTTTTCAGATATTCCGTAAGCCTCATGCATTCTTTTTCACATATGGGGGAAGCGTCCTTGTATTTTTCCACCAGCGCCTGCAGTCTCGCCATCTGCATATCCTTGGAAACATATCCGTATTTGTCCGCCAAATACCGCTCCACGTCCCGAATTTTCTCATCCACCAGGTAAATACATTGAATCTGTGTCCCGAATGTTTCTTTTTCGCTGTAAATAAAACCTGCTTTTGTTAAATCCTCCACTGCCTGATTCAATTTTGAAATTTCCTCAAAATCCCCATCATTAGCGCGATACTTCTTGTAGAAGCGTTCTGGTTTTGCCTGAGTTCTTCTATTGGTTTTATTGTCGCCGGAATCCTTTTTGCTCCTGCGGTAATGCTCCGCCAGATCGGTCAGTATTTCCTTCTCGTATCTCAATGTAACGCTCCTTTGTGCATTTCTATCATTCCTATCTCCATAAGGTCCGGCCGGGTTCTTAAAACCGGCAATATCACCTCGCATTCATTTCCGATAAGTTCCGTCTTGTCCGGAGCGCAAAAAATCATCTGCAGCTTCTGCTCCCGCATAAACCTAAGCATGATTTTCACATTGGCCGGGTCCATCTTCGCAAAGGGCTCGTCTATAAATACCAGTCTTGTCGAGTTGCTTTTATCATTGTAAATCATCAACAGAGCCGAGAGTAAAATCAGCAGGTAGGGAATCTGAACCTCCGCGCCCGAATTATAACCGGACTGTCTGGAGAGCTTGGCTTTCGTCAGCACGTCATTTGTCAGAAGAATCTCATAGGTCATATAATTGCGGTAATCCGCATACTGTCCAATCCGCTCCTTATCCTTGCTCTCCACAATGCGGTTGATGATCTTCTCAATCTCTTTCTCCAGCTGTTCGCCCTTCTCATCGGAATACGATGTCAAGGTATCAAGCGTCATCTGCCCGGAGACGGTTCCAAGTTCTTCCCGCTCCTTTAAATATCTCGCGTATTCTAATATCTTCTCATAATCGGAACCGTCCTTTACATACTTCACCTCGAACGCATATTTTGACTTAAACTCCAGCCGGGCCAGTTCCGCGTTGATAAGCTTCAGATCGCTTCTCGCCGCCTCGCAGGACTTCAACACCGTAAGCACAAATTCATTTTTGAAAATTTCCTCATATCGCCTCGTCTGCTCCTTGAGCTTCGCCTGCACCTCCTGCCGATCGTCCATCCAGATACGATTCTTTCTGGCCTGATAATCCGCTCTGGAGGTTTCCGTCATCGGAAGCCGGCTGTCTGCCGTTCTGGTGGCGTTATAAGCGGCCTGTCCGCCTCTTAGGTTATTACCTGCTTCCGTAAAATTGCGTTTTGCCCGCTCTCGGTCTTTTAAAATGCCACCCCGTCCGGTTTCCCCGCCGGATACAAACCTTTCATACTCCTCAATGGCCTTTGCGTAAACTACATTGTTTTCCCGCTGATACTCATCCAGTTTTTCCTCCAAGTCCTCCATCTCTCCACGGGTTCTTTCCTGCTCCTTTTGATTCATCTGATACGAAGTCTGCATTTGAGAACGGTCCTCGTAAACCGCCTTCCGTTCTTTCTCAATGGCTTCCAGCTCATGCTTAAGCTCGTCCACCCGTTTCGCAAGCTCCATATACTCCGTATTGTTTTTCTGTGCTTCCCGCAGGGCTTCAAGCTCCTTTTCCTTTTTCCCGCAATCCGAATGTGCCGCGTCATACTCCTGGCAGGCCCCATAATTATAGCTGCCAAAAAGCTGCCGCTCCATATCCAGATAAGAAAGCTTGGACCTTTCCAGCTTTAACTGCTCCTGCTGCTCTATAAACATCTGCTCTAATTCTTCCAGCCTCTTCGCCGCTTTTTGGCGGTTTAACTCGATGGCCTCCTGGCCCAGACAGTAAAACCGGATATCCGAAAACCGGATAAAATAACTGTCCATGGCCACAGACACCCGTCCCTCCTTAGACATAGCATTTTCAAAATCACGCACCTTGTCTATCGCCGCCGCATGGAATCGTCCCAGCTGATACTCAAAATACTGTCTCGCCACAGGATTCTTTACCTCGATAAACTGAACCACTGAATCCTCCAAGGGCGTGATTTTCTTTCTCATCAAAAGCTTTGTGTTAAATAAATGCGCATATTTGTGCCTGGAAGCATTGAGCACGTCATCCGCAATATCATAGTACTCCGGCTCCACCAGTATGGTATATCTGCGCCTGCCCAGATATCCCTCCACCACATCACGCCAGGCTTCGTCCTGAAACGCCAGCACATACTCACAGGCAAACCGTGCTTCCGATGAAATGCCCCGCTTTGCAAATTCCCGGTTTATCTCATTTTTCAGTGCCACATACTCCGGTATCTCTGAAAAAGATGTTTTTTTCGCGTCGCAGTCATCCATCCTCTGCTGGCATTCCGCCTGTTCCCTTTGATTTTCCCTTAATAAATCCTGAATTCTCGTTACCCGGCCAAGAATCTCATCCCGATATGTGTCAATCTGCCTCTTGAAAGCATCGGAGGCGCTTAATTTCTGCGCCTTTGTAATGTGCGCCAGCGTCAGAGAAGATAAAATATCTTGATTTTGCACCTTCTGCCTTTCTTCTGTAAGCCACGCAATGAGCTCGCTGACCCTTGTCTGAAACTCGCAGAGCGCCGCTTTCTCTTTCCGCAGACGCTCCCTCTCCTCCTTTGCTTTTTTTAAGGATTCCTCCGCGTCCGCAATGGCTTTCGCACAGTCCATGGAAGTCAGATTCTCTTTGGCGGAATGGTAGGAAGTTCTTATCTCGTTTTCGCGAACTTCTATGACGTTCAGCTTCTTCTCATCCTCCGCAAGCTGTCTATCCGCAATTTCCATATTCCGGGTGGCTTCCTCCAGTGCTTTTTTGCAATTCAATAATCGCCGGTACGCAATTTTTACGTCATCCGCCAACAGTACATTTCGCGTCCTTGTAAGTTCATCAAACAGCCCGATGATCTGCTCCAGTTCTTGAATCTCCATGTCAATCCGCGCGAAGCTGGCCTGCAGGGAATCAATATTGTCCTTCGCCGTAACCAGCTTGGAAAAGTCCACATCCTTCTTTTCCAATACGCTCTCCCGGATAAACTGATCTATCTTCGCGTTCGGATCATAAGACATGATACTCCGAAGCTTCCGCCGGAATGCAGATAACTGCTGTTCATTCAATCGCAGTCCCGTTCTCTGCATGAACCGGGAAAGCCCTTCCCGTACATCCATCATCTTCAGACCATACCGTTTCTGCAGCTGGGCTGTGCTGTAGGAATACGACATGCCATCCTGCTCATATGTATGGGCAATCTCCTCCAGGCTTGTATTTTCCAGCACATACCGCTGCGTCCGGAATCCATTTCCGGAATCCGTATCGATGGCGGTGCCAAGGAGAAATGTCCGTCCAAGCTCTGCCTCCTCCATCTCAAGGACGATATGCGTATACACATTCGGCACCTTGTCCGCCGGCCGCATAAAGGTTCCCGCCGTTGCGTCCAACAAGCCTCTTGTATAGGACGGCACCGTTCTGCTGCCCTTATTTTCCGTGGACTTATTAAATACGGTATCCCCATAAAGCGCATATTTCAATGCATCCAGCAGGACGGATTTTCCATTTCCGTTTTTACCGGCAATCAACGTAAAGAATCCGACAGGAACCGTCGCCTCATTAAATCCATACCAGTTGACCAGCCGAAGCTTCTTTAATACGATCACGCCTCGTCCTCCTCTTCCACATTTTCCATATCATCCGCGTCCGCCTTGTCCGGATTTCCAGAGTCTTTCAGGTACTCATCCGCAACCGTCTGAAACTGACCGATGTCCCATCCAAACTGCAGGGACGGATACAACGTGATCAAAGCTTCCTCCGATTCGTCTTTCACGTCATAATCAATCAGATCATATTTTTTAAACAGTTTCATGGCAGCGGACAGCCCGGATTTGTCTACATCCACCTCATAGGCTTTCAGCCTGTCGATCAAATCCCCCCGGGTAACCACATTTTTCTCCTGGTATCCCAGATTTTCCAGATACGCCTCCCACAGCACCAGAAGCAGATGGTATTGCTCCAGGGTAAATGTCACCACATTGGCGCGCTTTAATCCCGGCACCTCCTCGTCCGCCTCGTTCGCCTTCAACATCGCGATCCGAGCGCTGGTATCCACAAACACATCAAAGCCAATCATCCGAAGATAGTCCGAGACATCCTGCCGGTTGGATTCCCGCGAAAGAAAGGCGTACAGCTTCTCATCCTTATCCCCCACGATAAAAGTAGAATTAAGAAGCTTGCGGATACAGCGCTTGAACCAGATCGTATTCTCCTCTTTTACGCAAAGGTTTAATCGTATCTCACCCATTTATTTCTTCCTCTTTATTTTGATATTGCGAATCGTTGCCACCTCCGTCTCAAGGGTCCCATCCAGGAATTCCACTTCAAACGGAAATTCATACCCACCGGAATAAATGATACTGGCGGCTATCATCATCGCGTCATCCCTTGTCCGGATCATTCCCTCATCCGGCACCATACTGTCCCTGCCTGCCAATACTTTTTCAAAATAACCGGCAGCCTGTTTTACGCCGTAGCGGTCCGGATACTCATACAACAGTTCTCTGGTAAGCCGTGCCTTGTCTTGCTCCGTTAAGGAATCCGTGACAAGGGCGCCGCTTCTGGTATTTGGCTTTCGTTTCTTCCTGCGTTCCAGGGATTTTCTTCCCACATATTTATAGGAAAGCAGCCCGTGACACCTGGAAACCGCTTCCAACAACGCCTTTCTCTCCTCCGCCTCCATGTCCTTCATCGCCATCAGCAGGTCGTTTAAATACGTCTGCATATTAACGCCGCTGCTTAACACCATAAGGATTCTGGTGGAATAGAGACTGTAATAATTATTGATTTTCCGGTCTATATAATCCATCTCCCTGACATAGTCATAACTGATAAAGCCCTTAATTTCCGAAAGCTGTCCCTCCACCCGTTCACGGGCCAAAGTCTCGTCCGTATTGTAAAGGCTCTGGTATTCCTTTATCATATTTTCGTATGCTTCCGTTTTTACAAGCCTGCGCAGCATTTTCTCAATTTCTTCAATATAGCCGGGAATCAAACCGTCTTTCTTAATAAAAAAGTAATCGCTGAAAAAATTTTCCAGTATCTCGTCCCGTATCAGGAACTGACCCAGCGCATTGGTCTCCGTCAATTTGAGAATCATGCGCATAATGGTACGGATACTGTCCTTGAGAATCAAAAGCTCATTCTTCAAGTCCGCCACATGATCCCCCACCGGAACCAGAATATTGGAATAAGGCCTGTGGGTTCTTCCATGCTCCGCCACATACGCAGAATTTAAAATATCATAAATAGAAAAAATATGATTTGTCAACGCAGCCCGATTGTCACGATTGAAAATCCGCTCAACCGCCTCTATCATTTTACGGCAATAGGGCATAACCGTCGCGATATTATCGCCGTTTCGCCCTATCTCTTTCTCTGAAATCCAGCCGCAGCGCCTGAAATAGCGCAGAACCGCGCTGGCGTTCTCATTTTCCGTTTTCTGACTGCTGATATTCTCCTCCGCCTTGCCGGAGGCTGTCTCCTCCTCCAGCGCATAGGCGCAGTTTCTGAAATACAGAATCAGCGTATCCCTGGCATCCGTCTCGTAGAGCAGCGGCACAGACTTGGATTTCTCAATCAGCTGTAAAATGCACTCGTAATAGATTCTTTTATTTTTGCAGCACAGAGGATTGAAAAAATTGTCGTATTCCGCATTGTCAAAAAGCAGCATGCTGTGCCTCCCTCTTTCTTTGATTCTTTTGTGTTCTTTACTATCTTAACACAGCATGATGTCCGCCGCAATCCTTTCTCGTTTCATTCCAGCACCCTCACCGGCCGAAACCCCAGATAATCCCCCGACACCAGCATATAATGAACCCCCTGGAACATCCCCCGAATACTATCACCGAACCGACTCTCCCCGTGGCAGTGAGAATAGACCACTGCCGCCGCGCCATACTCCCTTGCAATCTCCGTAAAAGGCGACGTCTCCTCTAAAATGCTGGTGGGCGGATAGTGCAGAAACATCACAAATTTCCGGTAGCCAGCCTCCTCTGCTTTGCAAAAGGACATCCGCAGGCGTTCCATCTCCCTTAAAACCAGCTTCTCTGCCTGCGCTTTTTTCTCCTCGTCCCACCCGGTAATATTGCCCCAGCGTTCCAGATAAAATGGACCCTCAAAGGCGTAGCCCTTTGTCCCTACCAGCGCATAGTCCCGGTAGGACGCAAAATTATTTTGCAGAAAAAAACAGCTTGCCATTGAACTCTTCATTCAGACGGGCTGTCTTCTTCACATCCCAAAACATGTCGTGATTTCCCCGCAGCAGAATTTTACGACCCGGCAGTTTCTCGATAAACGCCAAATCCTCCAGACACTCCGAAAGCTTCCGGCCCCAGGAATGGTCCCCGGTTAACACAAGAGTATCCTCCGGCTTTACGATTTTATTTACATATTTCTCAATCCTGCGCTCATGACACTTCCACACCCCACCAAATAAGTCCATGGACTTATTTGCCTGAAAACTCAAATGCAGATCTCCCAGAGCATACAGCGCCATATGGAAACACCCCCCATGTTATGAATCTTGATGAAATAAATGAAGAAATCTGCCATTCCTCTGTTCGCTTTCGGTTAAGAGTATTTTAGCACAATATACCACTCGTTTCAATTTCAACGTACGCACCAAAAAGCTATTAATGTATTTTTCTAGAACACTTGTTCGTAAGCAGAAAATACCTTTCCGCCTACATCCCCATGATCATCTCAAAGAGAGAAACCGCAAAAAGCCAGTGCATGTTCTCGGCAGGATGATTCACCCTGTTTGCCAGAAGCCGCGTCACATCGGCACCATTTTCCTCCAGCTTCTTCCATTTAGCATAGCAGTCGCACACAGGGACCTGATTCCGGGCACATACCTCCCTTGCTTTGGCCATATAGGCGTCCATGGTTCCGTTCACCTGGAACGCCGTAATATTTTTCAGAACGGACCGAATATAAGGATCCTTCTGCTCTGCCACAACCCTGGTCCCCATCATATTCGGAGTCATAAATATCACTTCGGTTCCCGAAGCGCATAGCCCCTTAAAAATCCCCTCCAAAGCCTCGGCATAGTCTGCGATTCCTTCCATTCCCCGTGTCACGTCATTGAGTCCAAAACAGACTACCACAAGATCCGGCCGGAAGCTTAGGATATCCCGCTGAAGGCGATTCCTGCCGTTTGGCGCGTTGTCGCCGCTGATTCCCGCATTGATGATATTGATGGGAACGGAGGGGAATACCTCCTCCAGCATCCGTTTCAGTTTGCTGTGATATGCCTTGAAGCTTCTGAATTCTGTTTCCAGGGATTCCTCCCCGGTGCTGTACAATTCGAAACAGCCCTGGGTGACGCTGTCCCCCAGAAAGCCAATGGTCACCGGTCTGTACTGTCCCGGATTTTTTGCATGTTCCTTCATTTTCTCCGTAATTTTCATCGTATGGCTGACCCCCTAAATACCTGTTATAAAACATTGTGGTTATAATCAAATCCACAGTGCTTTAAAAATTCTCTGGCCATCAAGGTGGCCCCTATCTGGGTGGGATGTACCCTGTCCCAGGCCACGTAGGAAGAGTGGCGGATACCGCAGTACTCCTCATATAGCTTTTGAAAATCTACGAAAATGCAGCCATACTTCTCTGCCAGCCTTTTGCAGATTGCCACATATTCATCCATCCGGGCCCGCATTGGATCCTGGCGGTTTGGCTCCATATAATAGGGGGACAGCACAAACACGCCTTTCACCCTGTCCTTTACCGCCAGAATCATGGTTTCCACATTCTGCTCATACTCCTCCGGACAAACCTGTGCGTCCGGTATGGCGGGACTGTCAAACTGTCTCCACACATCATTGATTCCAATGCATATGGACACCCAGTCCGGATTCAAATCCACCACATCCCTCTGAAACCGCGCCAGAAGGTCCCGGCTGGTATTGCCAGATGTCCCGGAATTGGTGACCCTCACGTGTACTTCCGGGTAACAGGCGGAAAGCAGGTTTTCCACCACCCGCACATAGCTTCTCCCCACGTTCTCAAACAATCCTTCCCCTACCGGCTGGGTGCTTTCCATATCGGTAACGGAATCTCCCACAAAAACAATTCTGTCCATGTCCTGAAAAATCATGGCTTTTCTCCTCCTCGTATTCACATTTCTGACAGACACATCCCAGGATTATATACTCTCCTTCTCTTGTAAAGGCATAGCCATTTATAATCATATCTGCTTTATCCGCAATTTCTTTTACATTAAGCTACATAGTCAATTTCATCACAACAATATATCCTTTATCCCACTCTATAACTTTGATATATTTTTCAAGCCTATCAGAAGTTGCAAAACGGATTATCTGATCATTAAATTTAAATATCGAGTACCCCCCTCTGTTAGTAAGGATTGCATAATCTTTCATTTAAACTCACCTCTTTTCTACCTCCATTCAACTGTTGCATTATTTATACAACAATTCCCATTTCTCTCTGTACTCCTCCACAACATCGTGCCGCTCCATCAATAGTTCCATCGCATATGTCAACCCCTTGCTAAAGGCATTTGACGCATCTCCGCCAAAGGCATGGCACATCTCATGGACATAGGTCGCCAACGCATCATAAAAATTATTTTTCCGGAAAATGATCCTCTTCAGATAAATCTCCCCCACATGATATCGAATAACAATTCCTTTACAGTTCATGGCAGTTTTATTCCTCTTATACAATCTTGCCATCCCATGGTAGGAAGCCATGTCATTACAAATGATTTTTCGCTGTGGAAACCCTAAATCAAACAAAAAGAACCCGGTATATATACGCTGTACAATCTCCTCCAGCAGAGCAAAGCCTTCCGCCTCCTGGGAATTTGCACTGTCGTCAACCGTAAATCCACCTTCCTGTTCGCATAGTTCCTCTAAACTGGAATATCCTAAACCGGAAAAAGCCTCCTGTACAAGCAGGTACTGCTTACTTTGTGCGGAAAGCCACGCTCTCGCCTGCCCTCTCCGGTTCCTGGCAGCAATCGAAAAAACGGGTTCCAGGTACAGCAAATTCGGATATTTGTCCCGAAAGGCTTTTGTAACCTCCTGGGAACCGGCAACTCGCCGGATCAGTCTTTCGATAGCCCCATTCCAGGAAAATATATCTATCCGTTTTTTGGGTGTGGAATTCCAGTATCGGCGCATTTTTTCTAGCATACGCATGGCGCCATACGGCGAAATATAGTATGCAATCTTCTCGAACACCCGAATCACATTGAACGTATAGAGACTTTTTCTCTCCCTGTCTTCCTTTTCATAATTATGCAGGCATACTGCAAGTCCAAAGGGATTCGACCCCAGGAGCTGATAGCCACAAAAAACCGGTCCTTTTCGTCCGAAATCACTTGTATACGGCAAAGATTCCTGATAGCCTGTTCCGCTAAAAAGATAGACAGCTCCTTCTTCTCCTTCCCACAACTTCTCTCCCAGAAGTGGATTACCATAATAATAGAAGCTGGATATCACCTCTTGAAAAAGCTGAAAATCTTTTTCTTTCACCGGATACAGCGTCAACCTGCTCCTGCTTTCTCTGGGAATATGGTGCATTTCATATGCCAGCATGGGAACCGTTTGCGAATCAATAGATTGATCCAATGTAATAACCGACAACTCCCAATCATCCGATTGCATGGTAACTTCCCAGTTATAATCTCTAACAGCGCACAGAGACGCGATTTTAAAGCCTTCGCCAAAATACCCCGCATGATGGCCCGAATCCGCTGTTTTCGTTGATGCGCCGATATGTAACAGCCACTCATAGCTGAAAGTGATATCGTCAATCCATAAAGACAAAGTCTTATCTGTATATTCAAATCGAAAACTGTCCTTCCAGTGCTGATATCCGACAGAATCATAAAAATTTTGCAAGAAATCCCGAAGGACGTTATATTTGCTCCACCTTACAGGATAAGTCATTACGATATTTAAGGATATAATTTTTGTCCCATTCGTGTGCGCCACTTTCCTACGTTCCTTTCCCCTAAACTCCCACTCCACAACTTTAATATACCTTTCTAACCCTGGAGATGTGGCAAAACTCTCACAGCGTCCTATGTATCCGCCCATTTTTCTTTGCCTGCATATACATATCCTTAAAATCTCTGGTCATATTACCGCCAATGACTATATTATACATTCTGGCCAGACTGTCCGGTATGATCACATCCTTGAAGGGCAGAAAAGTCGCCTCAACCAGAATCGGCGGGCGGGCATAATAAAGCATCTCATCCCAGCTCGATACGATTCCCTTGACCTGGTAGACTTCTTCATTCTCCATCGAAATAAAAATGGAGCCGCTACATTATATCACTATAAATTACCAGTTTCACATTCCCCATCTCTTCCGCTTTATCCACACATCCCTTGGTGAACCCATTCTTCGCAAACAAATATAACCATATCCTCTTATAATGAAACAACTCACTCCGCTTCACCAATGTCTCCAGAACACTCCCATCCACCTTCTCATTGGTCCATTTACACTCGCCAAACAAAGCCGTATCCTTATCCTGTTCACCCATGATATCAATCTCTGCCTGACTGCGGGTAGACGGATCCGTTCCCCACCAGCGTCCAAGATTTTTAAACTCCACAGGCGCTTCTCCTTGAAGCAGCAGCTTCCAAAGATACTGCCTGCATATCTCTTCAAATACTTTCCCCATATAGTCCGACAGGTGCGGTTCCACCCGCTTATAGGCCAGGTCAGCGGCCCCACGGGCAATGATAGAACTATTTTCCGGTACAAACCGGTACCAAAACCGAAACATATTATCAGCAATGGCGTAAATCGATTTTCGGGAAGCCTTTTCTCCATAGGGCGTTTCTTTTTGAATAATTCCCAACGCTATCAGATTTTTCAGATAGGTCGCACAGACACTGGTATCCTCTCCCACCTTTGTTGAAATCTCTGCCATCCGGGAAGCACCGGTTGCGATTGCTGTAATAATTGCGTTGTAAAGGGCCGGTTCCCGTACCTCCTGCTTCAGCAGATTTTCCGGTTCCTCAAACAGGGAGGAGGCCGGATTCAAAAATGTATTCTTTATATTATCCTCTACGCTCAATCTATCATCTATCTGCAGCAGATATTGGGGCGTTCCGCCCACAATCCCATAAATCAGCGCCTTATCCTCGTCGGAACAATTTCTGAGATACCGACAGGTATCCGCGAAATCAAAGGGCAATATCTTCATCTGGGCCGTCCGTCTGCCATACAGAGGCGCTTTATAAGCAAGCACATGGTCTTCCATATAGGACATGGAAGAACCGCATAGAATCAACATCATCTTGGAACTATCTTTATACTTATCGATCAAAAGCTGAATGGTAGAAGCAAGACTCTTAGAGGAACGGGCCACATAAGGGTACTCGTCAATGGCCAAAATCAGTCGCTCATGCTCCGCAAGCTGAAATACATACTCCAAAGCTGCCTGAAAAGAGAGAAAAGCTGTCTCTGCCCGAATACCAGAACCATATTCCAGAATATTTTTACTGAAGTTCTCCAGATTCTGTTTGGCATTGCTCTCCACACCTGTAAAATAAATCGCCTTCTTATCTTTTATAAACTGGTTGATAAGCGCTGTTTTCCCCACGCGGCGCCGGCCATAGATGACTGCAAATTCGAACTTGTCTGATGTATATAATTGATTCAGGGAAGCCAACTCTCGCTCTCTGCCAATAAACATGCTTCTACCTCCGTTCTTCCTTGTTTATACTATAGCACCGGTTTTAATATTAGTCAATCATGGTTTACTAATTTACAATATACTATTCTCTCTATTCCAAAATAGTCTGCAATGCCTTCCATTCCCCGTGTCACGTCATTCCGCATTGATGATATTAGACACATCCCAGGATTGGCCTGTCACCTCTATCAATGTATCATAATTTCCGGTAACCGTCACTTTTTTTATTGTATAACGTTCCTTCTCCTCCATGGAATTTCTTTTACATTAAGCTGCATAGTCGATTTTTACCTCCTTAATCGGTTTTTAAAACTCATCAACATCATAATATAGCCTTTCTAATATAGGCACCAGATCAATATATTCCTCTACTTCTTCAAGATTCTTATACTTTGCCATCACAACAATATATCCTTTATCCCACTCTATAACCTTGATATATTTTTCAAGCCTATCAGAAGTTGCAAAACGGATTATCTGATTATTAAATTTAAATATCGAGTGCCCGCCTCTGTTAGTAAGGATTGCATAATCCACAACTTTAATATACCTTTCTAACCCTGGCGATGTGGCAAAACTCTCACAGCGTCCTATGTATGACTCTTATCCGTTCTTCCTTGTTTATACTATAGCACCGGTTTTCATTTTAATCAATCATGGTTTACTATTTGTTTCACGCATACACTTTGCTTCCTTTCTGCCTTTACTGCTTATTTATACGCGGAAACAGCCAGAAAATCAATCGTATTTTTTTATGATTGATTTTCTGGCTGTTTTTAATCCTAAAATCCCGGGAGATTATACACAGGTCATTTGCCGGAGGTGAGATTGAAGGAAACCTACTGAATCATTTGCCTATAAAACGCGCAACGCTTTTCAAGCTCCTTCGGACTGCCGGAATCCACAAGCTTGCCCTGATCCAGCACGATGACATAGTCGGCATCCTGAATGGCAACGTAGCTGTGGGCGATTTCGATGACGGTGCGGCCTTTCATTAGTTCGTTAAGCCCTTTCTTGACTTCTGCTTCGGTTTTTGCATCCAGGTTGGCCGTGGCTTCGTCGAGGATCAAAACCTGAGGATCTTTGATCAGTGCCCGGGCGATGGCAAGGCGCTGCTGCTCTCCGCCGGAAAGACCCACGCCTTTGACCCCGATTTCATAGTCCAGTCCACCCTGGTGAGAAGCGATGACTTCCTCCAGGTTTGCCAGGCGCACAGCCTTGTGCAGCGATTCCTCGGAGACAGGCTCCAGGGCGCCGTAGCATATATTGGATCGGATCGTGCCTGCAAAGACAGCCGTATTTTGAGAAACCACAGCAAATTGGCTGCGCCAGGATTTTAGGGAAACATCTAAAGCATCTGCTTCACCGATTCGCAGATCGCCGCTTTCCGTGGGATACAAACGGTCGATCAGCTTAATAAGGGTGGATTTGCCGGAGCCGTTGGGGCCGATGATAGCGGTCACCTTGCCCTTGGGAATCACTGCGGATACATGATCGATCACTGTGGCTTCCTGGTAGCCGAAGGTGATATCTTTCAGTGTGATGTCAGCAGCAGCGGGTGTAAAAGCAGCGCCTGTTTCCGTATTCTCTTCTTCCATGGCGAAAACGGATACCAGCTTCTTGGAACCGCCAACCGTGGCGGCGAAATAGCTGGGCAGGGTCATGATTCCAACCAGAGTCAGCTCCAGAGCCATGCCGAAGGCATAGACCGCGCTGATGGGGGTCGTGTCGGAGATAGCGCCGGCTCTGATGGCCAGGATGCCGCCGAGAAACG
>CALWLN010000091.1 GCA_944381535.1 uncultured Lachnospiraceae bacterium | reverse complement strand
CTCCAATCGAATACTTATATTGTACCGCATCTTGGGCTTAAAAGCTATAAAATACAACAAAATATGCAATTTTATGTGCGGATTGATCCACAGGACAAGGGGGTTTTTACCCCAATATCATAAAAATACTTTATGATATAAGAAGGTGCAGGGATGCTGGCTTATCGCATTCATACTTTTTTGGCGGTCTGCAAGACCATGAATTTTACCCGTGCCGGAGAACTTTTAAACATCACCCAGCCCAACGTGAGCCAGCACATTCACTGGCTGGAGGAAAGCTACGGACAAAAGCTTTTTGATTACAGCGGGCGCAAGCCGGTGCTGACCCGGGCCGGGGAGATTTTGCGTCGGGGCGCGTTGGCAATGATACACGAAAATGAATTGCTGAAAGACCAGATGAGAGGTCTGGAAAATCAAAAGCCGCTTTTCTTTGGCATGACAAAATCCATCAATGAGGGCAGATGAAGGAGGCCGTCTGCAATTTTTTGAATGCTAATACCGGATGCGGGATTCGGTTCGTGGTGGACAATACCCGGAAGCGTTTACAGGCTATGGAGGAGCGCAAGCTGGGCAGTTTGGTTTGTGAGGAAAGAGGAGGAAAAATATGAGCAGTGTATTTTTTGATATTGACGGAACGCTTTGGGACCGTAATATGACAATACCGGAGAGCACAAAAAAAGCGATTCGGGAATTAAAGGAGCATGGCGTTTACACCTTCTTAAACAGCGGACGCGCCAGAGCATTTATACAGAATCCGCGGCTTCTGGAACTGGGTTTTGACGGGATCGTGTCGGGCTGCGGGACCAGTGTGAATTTTCGGGGAAAGGAGCTTGTCTATCACAAAATTTCCCCGGAGCTACTGGATAAGACCTTGCGAATCCTGAAAAAATATGGCATGCCTGTGATCTTAGAGGGCCGGGATTTTCAGTACGTGGATGAAAGTGATTTTGCGAAAGATCCCTTTCTGGATATGTTAAAGCGGGAGATAGGTCAAAGCCTTCTTGGTATTTCCGATAACCCCATGAAATGGGAAGCCAGTAAGTTCAGCGCGGTTATTCTGCGTGAAAATTATAAGGAGGCGCTGGCGGAGTTAAGCCCCTGGTATCATTTTCTTGTGCATGAGGAGCGCGTGGTGGAGGGGGTTCCAAAAGGCTTTAGCAAGGCCACCGGGATTCAGGCCGTCTGCGAGTATCTGAATATTGCCCGGGAGGACACCTACGCATTCGGGGACAGCGTCAATGACCTGGATATGCTGCGGTACGCGGGATATGGCATCGCCATGGGGAATGGGAGCCAGGAGGCGAAGGAGGCCGCCGATTATGTGACGGATGATATTCATGGAGACGGTATTTATCATGCGTGTAAGCGTTTTTCGTTGATTTAGTGTGTTGCCCGGCTATGCTAGGGAAAGAAATAAGGGCGGATGATTCGGGAAACATAGGCAGGGCAACTGCTGGTTGCTCTGATGAAAAGAAAAGTTGGTGGTCAGATTCTGTCCCGGAGTTTAGAATGAAAGTAATTTGCATAACGGTCAGGGAGAACCGGCCGGTTGTCTGGGAGGAAGCAGTATGACATTTGGACAGAGAATCAGCAGCTTACGAAAAGAAGCGGGCTTAAGCCAGGAAGCGCTGGCGGAGCAATTGGGTGTCAGCAGACAGGCCATCGGGAAATGGGAATCGGGAAATTCCCTTCCCAGTATCGAGAATTTAAAGGAGTTGGCGGTTTGTCTCAACGTCAGTGTGGATGAAATCTTAAGCGGAAAGGACAGCGAACGGGCGGCAGAGGAAATTCGGCAAAAGGTCAGCGATGGGGCGGCAGAGGAAATCTCGCAAAAGGAGAGCAACGGCGCCGGGGATTTTGACAGTGTCGCTACCCTTCGGCTGGACAGCGTCAAAGCGCTCCTGGAAGAGCAGGAGCAGCTGCGCCGCCAGCGGGATAAGAAGAAATTCCGAGGGCTGCTGGCCGGAACCATAATAGCAGCTGTTTTGCTGGTAATAGCCGGAACTTATTATATGGAGCGTTTGAATCATTTGCAAAATACTGTGCGGGAGGTACAAAGGGATCTTTCCGATATGCAAGGCACCATGCAGGGATACCTGGGAAGCCTGCGGTCGGAGATAGAGGAAGGGCTGCAACAGCAGGCCAGCCTGTTAAGCGACCATCAGTATTCCATTGGCAGATACGACCCGGAGAAACAGCAGGCGGAGCTGGTTGTCACGGCTGTTCTGAAGAGCTACAGGGAAGAGATGAGCGTCTCCTTTGTCCTGCAGCCAATGGTGGATTCCGGTGATACCCTGGAGAATCCAGTGGTGCAGGAGGCAGTTTTGCAGCGGGACGGCACTTACCGGGCCGAATTTTGGGTGCCGATGGTACAGGATTTCACCATTGGTATGAAGATTGACGACGGGGAAACCGTTTCTACGGAAACCATGGAGCGTGTATATGGGTTCAGCAGCAATTATCAAAATGTAGTGGAGGTGTCTTCGGAAACCTTTTCTTTCAGCGTCATGAATCGCACTTTGCGGATCGGGGACGGTACCGTGGGGGTGACGGTTTATCCGGCTCCTGCCGAGGGGGTTCCTCCCATCGAAGAGGTTTCCATGAAAATGTATCAGGGAGAGACTCTTTTATATGAGGAGTCCATGGGAACGGAAGAAATTTACGGCTGGGAGGAGAAAGAAAACGCAAACGCTCCGGACCAGGCAGCCATGGCCGGGGGAGCGTTTACGCTGTATCTGGGCGGTCAGTTGACCGGCCGGAGTTTCACATTGCCGGAGGAGTACCCGGAGGGACCGGATATAAGGGTGGAGATTACGGTTCGGGATACGGCAGGGGAGGAACAGAGGGAAACGATGGAGTGGTAGAAGGTTGCAGGTCTTCACAGGAACCTGCATTCGCACCCGGTAGATTTCCGGAATTCCTCCGCCGCATTGTATAAAATTTCCGAAGCGTTCCGATTCTCCGGCAGTTCCTGCATTTGGATTTTTAGTTGGACGGTCCTTTCTTCCGGCAGGTAGGAGGGATTCTTTAAAAGCGTCAGGCCATACTTCAAGCAAAGCGCCTGGGCGGCCCGAAACAACGCATTCTGATTTACCTTGTCCGCAATCCGGATACGCCAGCCAATCTGGTCCGACAGGGCTTGCAGCTCCCCTCCGTACTGGTGGCCGATAGCCGGAGAGATAAAAGCAAGCTCCAGATAACTGCCTTGGGAATCCTGTTTTAAGCTTTTTTTCTCCGGTTTGTGGGGCAGATTCGAAAAAGCCTGGTCAATACAGAAAAAGGCAAGATTCTGTTCCGCCTTTTCCGCGGAGGCGTTACCTGGGACAAAGAAATCCCGAGATTCGCCGGGGGCCATCGGATAGGTTCCGTTCATCTGCGGACTGTCCGAAGTTTTTGCGTCAGGAATTCCGTTGATTAGCAGTTGCCAGCCGGTTTCCGTGAAAAATTCTTCCGCAGCCATCCTGTCCGCCGCCGCGATATTGTCCCTCGCCCCAATGCCATCCGCCGCAGCGGCATTTTCTCTGGAACCGGCGGTATTTCCGGCTGGGTATGGGGCTACGGTCACGGCATAGCATTTTCGGTCCGCGTAATAGGAGGTTTTGGAAAGCCTGTCCCCAAAGAGTCGGGCAAGCAGTAGGGAAGCGGCATTGTGGTTCATGGAGGGGGAAATTTCCGCCGTCCAGCCGGTGTGTTCCGTAAAGTCCCGGGCATTTTCCTGAAAGGCTTCTCTGTCCTGGCTGTCTGGATAGTCGAACTGCAGCAGCACTTGCTTTTTATCAAAATGGTAGCTGAGCCTGCGGTAGGAGAATCCGGGGAAAGCGGCCTGAATCTGGGCCTCCAGCTCCTGCTGGGTCCATTCCTTGGGAGCCAGGGCTTCTTCTACCGCCTCGGGCGTATTCGCTTCAAACAGGAAAAGCTGCTTTGCGTTGGGCGAGAAATAGTGGCTGTGCAGAAAGATATCCTGCATATGCTTCAAGGTTTCTTCTTCTGTTTCCGGTTTTCCGTACCAGATATATGCAATCTGCGCCAGAGAAAAGGCTTTTCCGAAATAGTGTTCCTGCCAGTAGCTCCAGAGCTTTTTTTCATCCTCCGGCGTAAAGGACCGGATCATCTGCATTGTGTAGTCGGGCCTAAACAGGAGCTGTTTTCGTTTCCCATGGATGGATAATTCATAGGATTGCCCACCTTCCGGCAGAAAGACCTGTCTGCGGTAATCCTCTGCGGCAACCTGGCTCCCAAGCTCGTCGATGGCATCCTGGTTTCCGTGTACCAGAAAGATACGGCGGGGAGAAAGCCGTTCCAGTAAGGCCTGAATTTCCGATTTGTCTCCGTGGGCGGAAAGGCCTACCTGCTCGATACGGCATTTCACCGGAACCGTTTGGCCGTTTATGGTAAGCTTGCGTTCCCCCTGCTGTTCAAGAAGCTTCAGAAGCTGTCGTCCGGGTGATTCCTCGTCCTGATACCCAGTGATGATGATGCAGGCATTTTCCGAGGGCGCAAGCAGGCCTGCGTACTGGGCGCTGGGACCTCCGGTCAGCATACCGGAGCTGGAAATGAGAATGACAGGGTCATTTCCGGCAAGCAGTTCCTCTCTTTTCTGATTGGCAGCCACCGGCTGTATTTCTTTTGTGTAAAAGGGTTCGTTTCCTTTCAGGATACGTTTGCCCAACGCATTTTTCAGATAGGTGGGATTTCTGGTGTACATGGTATTGATGTCCCGGACCATGCCGTCCACATAGACGGGAATCCTTGGGATTTCCTGGTTTTGGATGGCCGCTCGTAAGATCAGCAGGACCTCCTGGGCCCGGCCAAGCGCGAAGGCAGGAATTAGGATCTTTTTCTTCTGGGCCAGACATTCCTTTATCAGTTCCACCAGACGATGTTCTTCTACTTGGCGGTTGGAGTGGAGCCGGTTCCCGTAGGTGGTTTCAACGATAGCCACATCCGGGCGCAGTTTTGGGATACGGATGCCCTCCACGGTACGCTGGGAAAAGGAGGAAAAATCCCCGGAATAGAAAAGGCTTCCTTCCTCCGTGACAAGATAGACGCAGGCGGCGCCTGCAATATGCCCGGCGGGGTACAAGGTCAGTGTAAAATTTTCGAACATCGGAAAGGGCGTTAGGTAGCCTACGGGGTGGACGCGTTTCAGCATGGAGAGCACATCCTGTTCGGAATAATGTGGAATTTCATCCTCACGGTATTTCATGATCTTCAGGCTGTCATACAAAAGCACCCGGACCAGGTCCGCCGTCATAACCGTCATATAGATGGGAGCGTCGGGATAGGCTTTGCTGATGATCGGAAGTGTGCCGATATGATCCATGTGGGCGTGGCTGATGATGATGGCGTCAAGGCCGCCCTGTTCCTGTATGACATGAAAATCCGGAAGGGGATCCCTGGAACCGGACTGCCGGATGCCGGAATCCAGCAGAATTCCGCGTCCCGCGATTCTTGCATAGATGCAGCTTGCGCCAATCTCCATGGCGCCGCCGAGAAAATGAAGGTTCATGAGTATTGTATCCTTTCTGCCTTGTAGCTGTGATCAAATCTGCTGCGGAAAAATTCTCTATGGAATCTTTCCTACGGAGCAAGTATACCATAAAATCAGGGAAATAGAGTACTTAATTTAGAAAACTTTAAGAAATAATCTATTGACATATTCATGTGAACAGAATAGTATATAGCAATGTTAATATATAACAATGTTAAACAATAGAAAATGTACTCCGTATACTTTTTATTGCCATAAATGTAAAAGGTAGATCAGGAAGAAGGAAAGGAGCCAGAGAAACGGGAATGACGGAAAGGAAGATGTGCTGTACACCGACTCCGGAGGATTTGCAGGGACTGTATATGCCGAAAGATATTAAGGCTTTTAAGCTGGTGCAGGTATTCCACCGGATATGGCGGGTGAATATGCCCCAGGTCATGGAGGTGCCACCGGGTGGATTTTTCGTAATGCAAATTATTGAACGATACAAAGCGGAACACCCGGACCAGGAGGGAATCTATGTATCCCATATTGCCAAGAAAGCGAAGATGGCCTCCTCCCAGGTTTCACGTATGCTGCGGGGACTGGAGGAACGGAATCTGGTGGGCAGAATCGTGGATGAAAAGGACAGGCGCAATACTTACGTATTTTTAACGGAATCCGGGGAAAATATCTGTAAAAGTCAGAGAGAACAGATAAACGGGTTCCTACAGCGCGTAACGGAAGAATTGGGCGAAGAAAAAATGGATACTTTAATCCGGCTCTGTGATGAAATGGCAGATGTAATGGAACAGGAATTGGAGAAAGAGAGGCGGAAAAGAAATGGGTAAAATATTCAAATACCTTTGGGAATCCAAGGGGATGGTAGTGGGCATTGTTTTACTGTTGATCATTCAGGCTTATTGCGATTTGTCCCTGCCGCAATACACCTCTGATATTGTGGATATCGGAATCCAGCAGGGTGGCATTGAGCATGTGGCCATGGAGGAAATGCGCCCGGAGACCTATGAGGGGATTCTTTTATTCCTCGATGATGAGGATGTGGCGCTTTTCGAAGACAGCTATGAAGAAAATGAGGATGGTAATTATGAGCTGAACACAAAGGATAAAGATACATTAGAGGAGTTGGATGCCAGCATGAGTATGGCGCTTCTTGTGTTTACCGGCCTTAGCCAGTCCGATACCATGGACCTGGACACCATCATGCAGATGTTGGATTTCGGTATGACCACTAAGGAAGAAATCATGGCGCTTGTGGACGACCAGGTGGAAGCCCTGGAGGATATGAGCGATTCCATCCTGCGGCAGAGCGCCATTTTGGCCGTTCAGCAGGAATACGAGGCTTTGGGCTGGGACTTAAGCCGGTATCAGACCAATTATCTGCTTGTAACCGGAGCGAAAATGCTGGGCATTACCCTGGTGATGTCGGCAACTGCGGTTCTGGCTGGCCTTATGGCCTCCTTTACCTCCGCTAAGATCGGAAGGAATCTGCGCAGCAGGATATTTAGAAAAGTGGTATCTTTCTCCCATACGGAGCTGGATCAATTTTCCACCGCGTCCCTTATCACCAGAAGCACCAACGACATCCAGCAGATTCAGATGGTATGCGTTATGCTTCTGCGCATGGTGCTCTATGCGCCCATCTTAGGAATTGGCGGAGTGATGAAGGTTGTCACCACCAAAACCGGCATGGGTTGGATCATCGGCCTGGCTGTGGGAGCGATTCTGGTGCTGGTGGCTGTACTTGTGGGCATTGCCATGCCGAAATTTAAGATCATGCAGACCCTGGTGGATAAACTGAATCTGGTGTCCAGGGAGATTCTCACCGGAGTACCGGTGATTCGGGCTTTTTCCAGAGAGAAGCATGAGGAAGAACGTTTTGCCAGGGCCAACCGGGATTTGATGAAGACACAGCTCTTTACCAACCGGGTCATGACGTTCATGATGCCGGCCATGATGTTGATCATGAACGGTATCACTGTGCTCATCGTGTGGATAGGCGCCCAGGGCATTGATCTGGGCAATCTCCAGGTGGGCGATATGATGGCTTTTATCACTTATACCATGCAGATTGTCATGTCCTTCTTAATGCTGACTATGATTTCCGTTATGCTGCCGAGAGCGGGCGTTGCGGCCAACCGTATTGACGAAGTGCTACAGGTTGAGCCCATGATCCGCGACAAGGAAGTGACCATGGATGACGCGAAGGCGGAGTGGAAAGGTGTCGTATCCTTTGAGGACGTCTCCTTCCGTTATCCGGGCGCCGACGAGGATGCCCTGAGCCATATTCAATTTACGGCGGAACCGGGAAAAACCACGGCCATCATCGGAAGCACCGGCTGCGGCAAATCCACCCTGTTACATCTGATTCCCCGTTTTTATGATGTGACCCAGGGAAGAATCACCATAGACGGCGTGGACATCCGGGATTTATCCCAGCGGAAGCTTCGAAGCCTTCTTGGCTTTGTTCCCCAGAAGGGCGTCTTGTTCTCCGGGAACATTGCCTCCAATATCAAGTTTGCCGGGGAGGGTGTCAGCGACGAACAGATGGTGGAAGCGGCAGAGATTGCCCAGGCCATGGAGTTTATCCAGCAGAAGGAGGAGCAGTTCGAAAGTCCCATCGCTCAGGGCGGAACCAACGTGTCCGGCGGCCAGAAGCAGCGGTTGTCCATTGCCCGGGCCATTGCCAGACAGCCCAGGGTATTTCTGTTTGACGACAGCTTTTCCGCTCTTGATTACAAGACCGACGCGGCTCTTCGGAGGGCAATCGGTGAAAGAATCAAGGACACCACGATCATCATTGTGGCGCAGCGGATCAGCACGATTTTACATGCCGACCAGATTCTGGTGCTGGATGACGGAAAGGTCGTGGGTCAGGGAACCCATGAGGAGCTGCTGAAAAGCTGTGAAACCTACCTGGAAATTGCAAGATCCCAGTTGTCGGAGGCGGAATTGAGCCGCGGGCCGGCAGAAGGGGCGAGTGAACCTGCCAGGGAGGCGGAAGAAGATCTGACAGCGACAGATACAACAAAAGGAGGTGCGGACCATGAGTAATACAGGAACCAGAGCGCCCCGCCACAGAGGTCCCATGGGTGGACCGGGCGGCATGATGCACGGGGAGAAGGCCAAGGATTTCAAAGGTACTCTGCGCAAGCTGTTGGGATATATGGGAAGATATAAGATCGCAATTCTTTTTGTGGCAATTTTCGCCATAGGCGGCACGACCTTTAATATTTTAGGACCGAAGATTCTGGGCCGGGCTACCACGGAGATTTTTGAGGGTCTGGTAGGGAAGCTGTCGGGCGGAAGCGGGATTGATTTTGGAAAAATCGCGCGGATCCTGTTGCTTTTACTTGGCATGTACGCATTGAGCGCCCTGTTGACATTTATTCAAGGAATACTTATGACCGGTATCATTCAGAAAATCTGTTACCGGTTCCGTGAGGACATTTCCAGGAAAATCAACCGGATGCCCATGAAATATTTTGAGTCCCGAACGGTGGGAGAAGTGCTTTCCCGCATTACCAACGATGTGGATACCCTGGGTCAGGGCTTAAGCCAGAGTGTCACCCAGCTCATCAGCGCGGTGACCACCCTGATCGGCGTGTTGATCATGATGCTGAGTATCAGCCCTCTGATGACGCTGATCGCGCTGGTGATTCTGCCCATATCAGCCATTTTGATCAGTATCGTGGTGAAGCACTCCCAGAGATATTTCCAGAACCAGCAAAGGTATCTGGGCGAAGTCAACGGCCAGGTGGAGGAAGTGTACAGCGGTCAGAATATCGTGAAGGCCTTCAACAAGGAAGAAGATATGATGCGGGAATTTGACGAGACCAACGGAATTTTGTTTCAGTCCGCCTGGAAATCACAGTTCCTGTCCGGCTTGATGCAGCCCATTATGAACTTTGTCAGTAATTTGGGCTATGTGGCGGTTGCCGTGGTAGGCGGCGTGCTGACCGTGAGGGGAAGCATTCAGGTGGGTGATATCCAGTCTTTTATTCAGTATGTGCGGAACTTTACGCAGCCCATCCAGCAGGTGGCCCAGGTGTCCAGCATGCTTCAGTCCACAGCGGCGGCATCTGAGCGCGTCTTTGAATTCCTCGGGGAAGAGGAGGAGGACGTCACGGTTCCCAATCCGGTGAAAGTGGAAAAAGTGGAGGGAAACGTAACCTTCGAGCATGTGCGGTTCGGCTATGACCCGGAGAAAATCATCATTCACGATTTTAACTGTCAGGTGCGGCCGGGACAGATGGTGGCCATCGTAGGTCCCACCGGAGCCGGCAAGACCACCATGGTGAAACTGCTTATGCGGTTTTATGATGTGAACAGCGGGCGTATCCTGGTGGATGGTCACAACGTAAAGGACTTTAACCGGAGCGAGCTTCGGGAGAACTTCGGCATGGTGCTGCAGGATACCTGGCTCTTTAAAGGCACCATTATGGAAAATATCCGTTACGGCAAGCTGACGGCCACCGATGAGGAAGTTATTGCGGCAGCCAAGGCGGCCCACGCCCATCACTTTATCCAGACGCTGCCCGGCGGCTATCAGATGGAGTTAAACGAGGACGCCAGCAACGTATCCCAGGGACAGAAGCAGCTTCTGACCATTGCAAGAGCTATTTTGGCGGATAATCCTATCCTGATTCTGGATGAGGCCACCAGCTCCGTGGATACCAGAACCGAGAGCAGGATTCAGAAGGCCATGAATAATCTGATGAAGGGCCGAACCAGCTTCGTCATCGCCCACCGTCTGTCCACTATAAGAGAGGCGGACGTCATCCTGGTGATGAAGGACGGCGATATCATCGAGCAGGGCAAGCATGAAGAACTGCTGGCGAAGAACGGATTCTACGCGAATCTGTATAATTCACAGTTTGAAAGTGCCTGAGCGGAAGCTCAGGCACTTTCATGAGCAAGAAGCGGAGCGGATTGCGAATGACCCGAACGCCTGAGCGGAAGCACAGGCACTTTCATGAGCAAGAAGCGGAGCGGATTGCGAATGACTCTTATTCCAGGAACCCGTTAACAATCTGCTCCTCAGCCTCCTGCTCGGTCAGACCAAGGGTCATCAGCTTGATAAGCTGTTCGCCGGCAATCTTGCCGATGGCGGCTTCGTGAATCAGACTGGCATCCACGTTGTTGGCAATCAGGCCCGGAGTGGCGATGACCCTGGCGTCATCCATGATGATGGCGTCGCACTCGCTGTGGCCGGCACAGGCACAGTTGCCGTTGATATAGCTCTTGAACTCCTGCACGCTGTGTCCCTTGGCTACGCTGCGGGAGACCACGTTGGCCGAGCAGCCTTCGCCATTTAAGTCCACCACAAAATCGGTTACCGCGTGCTGGTCGCCCACCGTCAGAATTTTTTCACGGATCACCAGGCTGGCGCCTGCCGCCGCGTCGCCGCTGGTTTTGCGGATGGTGTCGTCGATGCCGGCAATCTGGGTGGTCTCCATCTCCATCTGAGCGCCCTCCTCCAAGTGGATGACAGTGGTGGGGTTCATGATCTGCTTGCCGCGGCCGTCGCCTTCCCCGTAATGCTTTTCCACATAGCGGATTCTGGCGTTTTTGCCCACATAGAAGGTGTGGATGCCGTCGTGCCGGGCGTTGCCTCCGCCGCAGTTGTGGATGCCGCATCCGGCGATGATGGTCACATCGGCGTCTTCCCCGATGTGGAAATCATTGTATACCAAGTCGGTGAGACCGGTCTGGCTGATGATCACCGGGATATGGACACTCTCATTTTTGGTTCCCGGCTTGATGAAAATATCAATGCCCGGCTTGTCCTCCTTGGTGACGATATCAATGTTGGCGGTGATGTTTCGGCTCTGAAGCTGGCCGTTGGCCCGGATGTTGTAGGCGCCCACCGGCAGCGAATCCAGTTCTGCCACTTCATGCAGCAGCTTCTTTTCAATGGCGTCAATCATGGCGTTACACTCCCTTCCATTTTGTCTGTCAGCATATCGCAGGCGGGACCTGCGACATCGGCGCTGCCCAGAAGCGCAGGCAGAATCTCGGCACGGGGGCCATTGCGTACAATATCACCGTCTTTGACCACGATAATGGTGTCGGCGATATTCAGGATACGCTCCTGGTGGCTGATAATCAGGATATTGCCCCGGGTCTGCTCGCACATTTTCTCAAAGACCCGGATCAGATTCTGGAAACTCCACAAGTCGATGCCGGCTTCCGGCTCATCAAAGATGGATAGCTTGGTGCCGCGGGCCAGTACCATGGCAATCTCAATGCGTTTGAGTTCACCGCCGGACAGGCTGGCGTTTAGTTCACGGTCGATATAGTCCCGGGCACATAGACCCACCTCGCTTAAGAAATTGCAGGCCTCGTTGACGCTGGTATTGCGGCCGGCGGCCAGGCTCAGCAGGTCTTTGACCTTCAGCCCCTTGAACCGCACCGGCTGCTGGAAAGCGTAGCTGATGCCCAGGTTGGCGCGCTCAGTGATGGACAGATGGGTGATGTCCACTCCGTCCAGTAAGATCTGGCCGGATGTGGGCTGAAAAATTCCGGCGATGACCTTGGCCAGGGTGGACTTGCCGCCGCCGTTGGGGCCGGTGATGGCCACAAACCGCTCCTGCACGGTCAGGCTGACGTCATGCAGGATTTCCTTATTATCTTCGGTTTCAAAACCGACGTGTTTTAGTTCTAACATGGAATCCCTCCGAATAATTTGTTTCGGCTATACTATACCATGGCCACTAAGCTTACTGTTCGCCTGTGGCTCCAATTCGCTAAGTGGTCAGGTATTAGTTCTACTAGGCTCGAAAACACCTCGCCAAGTAGAAGCTATTATACCATGTGCTTTGCGCATAGTCCCTCCGGGGGATGGCCATTCGGCCGGTATAATATCTGGCGATATTATACCATGGAAGGACGCAAAGTACAAGAGAATTCCGTGTAATTTAGTAGGAATTAAATATAAAAATTTTATGAACAAAATTATAATGCGCATTTTGAACAAATATGTGCGGGGAAGCGCGTAAGTGAAGAGGAATTTGCAGATTTTGACCATGACCGGCCCTGGATAGAGAGGAAACCGAAAGGCGGAAGAGAAAAGTATATTTAGCACTTGACAATTTTTGAAAGATGTATTATTGTATTAATTGATTAGTACAATAATACATCTTTTCTGAAATAAGGAAATGAATTTCCTGTGAAAGAAAAAACGGGAGGCGCCAGGCGCGGTCCCGGTATTGGAAGAAAGGGGAACAGACATGAGACAACAAGGAAATCAAAAGAAAAAATCCCACAGAAAGCTTTTTGTCATTCTTGGAATTGCGGCGGTGGTTCTGGTCATTCTGATCATACTGGCTGTGCGGGGCCTTAAGAACATGACGGAACAGATTGCAAGCGCCATGGAAAGCAATACGGTGCAGGCAGAGGTGGGAGAGATTGCGGTGACCACCGAAGGGACGGGTGTGGTGGAAGCCGCCCGGACGGAAAACGTGTATGCGGATTACAGCGTGACCCTGAAAAAACTTTATAAGCAGAACGGCGAGAAGGCAGCGGCCGGAGAGGTGATCGCGGAATTTGAAAGCATTGCTCTGAATGACACCATAACCTCCCTGGAAACACAGTTAAACCAGGTGGACAGCCTGCTTGCCTCCGCTTCCAGGGACGGCGCTACCGCAGTGAAGGCGCCGGTGTACGGCCGGGTAAAACAGATTTTTGCGGCCGAGGGGGATTCGGTGCTGACCGTACAGAGCCGTCAGGAGGCGCTGGCCGTTATCTCCGCAGACGGAATGCTGAAGGTGGAATTTGATACTGAAAGCTCTACGGAGGCGGGACAGAAGGTGCAGATACTTTACGGTGACCAGGTTTTGGACGGAAGAATTCTGGAGGTTTCCGGCAATCATACCACCGCTGTCTTTGAGGATGGAGCGGACTATCAGTTAAATCAGGAGGTTACGGTTCAGGCCGAAGACGGAACAAAGCTGGGAACCGGCCTTACGGACTGCGGCCATGGGGTCTATGTGACGGCGGACTGCGGCGTGATAAAAAGCCTGTCCGTGGCGGAGAATACAGAAGTGTCTGCCGGGGAAACGCTGTTCGAACTGGATGAGGTGTCCTGCTCTGCGGAATACCTGGCTCTGCTGGAGCAGAGAGAACAGCTGGCGGAGGACTTAAAAGCGGCCCGGGAGTACAGGAACGGCTATGTCCTCACTGCAGAGACGGACTGTATCATCAGTGAGCTTACGGCGAAGGAGGGAGGTACCCTGCCCGCCGGCTCCGTAGTGTGCCGACTGATGGATACCGGCGCTTATCAGGTGGTGCTTGCCATCGACGAACTGGATATCCGCGGCATTGAGGCTGGCCAGTCGGTGGAGGTGACGGTGGATGCCATCGAGGACACAGTATATGAGGGAACCGTTTCCGGCGTCTCCATGGCAGGGGAGAATACGAACGGCGTAGGTACCTACCGGGTCAGCGTTCTCCTTGCGGAGGCGTCGGACCTTCTGCCCGGCATGAGCGCCAATGGCCGGATCACCATGGATTACAAGACGGATGCCCTTTTAGTGCCTGTTGATACCCTTAAGACCATTGACGGCAAGAGAACCGTTACGGTGGTGAAGGAGGATGGAACCACGGAAAACAGGGAGGTGACCGTTGGCCTTGTAAATAATCAGTATGCGGAAATTCTGTCCGGTGTGGAGGAAGGGGAACATCTACAGGTCATCGTCAGGTTGGAGGATCTCTACTCCCAGCTGGGAATCACCGTGGAATCCACTGCGGAATAGGAAGGCGCGGTGATGAAAATGAAAAAAGAAACTCAAATGACGAAGAATACGGTTGGAACCGTGCCTTATGAGGTCATGATCCGGCTGAAAAATATTCGGAAAACGTATCTTGTGGGAAATGAGCCGGTTCATGCGCTGGACGGCGTATCTCTGGATATCCGGGAGCATGAATTTGTGGCCGTCATCGGTTCCTCAGGCAGCGGGAAATCCACGCTGATGAACATCATCGGCTGCCTGGATGTGGCGGATGAGGGCGAGTATTTTATCGAGGGACAGAACATCAATCAGCTGACGGAGAAGCAGTTGGGAAAAATGCGCAATCGGCAAATCGGCTTCATTTTTCAGCAATTCAATCTGATTGCGAAGCTTGACGCTTATGAAAATGTGGAACTTCCGTTGATTTATCAGGGTGTCAGCGGCAGAGAGCGGAAAAAGCGCGTGGTAGAGGCACTGGAAAAAGTGGGCTTAGGAGACCGCATGTACCACCGCCCCAACCAGCTTTCCGGCGGCCAGCAGCAGCGGGTGGCCGTGGCCCGGGCTCTGGTAACGCGGCCGACCCTGATACTGGCGGACGCGCCCACGGGAAATCTGGATTCCAGGTCCAGCCATGACATTATGAGGCTGCTCCACGAGCTGCACCGGCAGGGAAACACCATTGTGCTGATCACTCATGATAATGAGATAGCGAATGAGGCGCCCCGGAGGGTCCGCCTGCTGGACGGCAAAGTGGTGATGGATACGGCATGGCAGGATAGCAGAAGAAACACCGGTGCGGAAGAGAAAGGTGATACAGCCATGATCAGAAGAAGGGAGGAGGCGGCGAGATGAAACTGAATCAGGAATTAAAAATGGCGCTTGCCTCCATTCGGGCAAACAAAATGCGCTCTTTTCTCACGATGCTGGGAATCATTATCGGTGTGATGGCAGTGACCCTGCTGGTATCCCTGGTGCAGGGGGCAACCAGCACCATCACGGATCAGCTTTCCGGGCTGGGAGGAAGTAATCTGTCCTGCATGGTGACAAAAAGCGCCTCCGGCATAACGCTGGAGGAGGTGGAGGCCCTGGAGCAGGAACCGGAAATCGGTCTGGTATCCGTCTACAGCACCGGGAGCGGTGTGGCAAAGGCGGCGGGAAATCAGGAGGATGTGACCATCAACGCCGTCAATCAGAGCTATCAGCTGTTGAATCAGCTGGAGATTGAGAGCGGAAGATATTTGAATGCCATCGAGAGCGAATACCGTCTCACCAACTGTGTGGTGGGCGCAGGTGTGGCTCAAAACCTGTTTGGCACGAAAGAGGTACTGGGGGAAACAATCCGCGTCAACGGCAAGGATTTTACGATTGTAGGGATTTTGAAGGAGGAGGGAAGCGCCTCTTTAAATACCAGGGACCTGTCAGTGTTTCTCCCCTTTGAGACCGGCCAGCGCCTGCTGGGGATAAAAGGCGTCCTGACCTTTGAGGCCTCCGCTGCCGATGAGATGTCCGTGGATAAAGCGGAGCGGACCTTGAATACCTTTCTACAGGGCAGGGTAGGGGAAGACAACTATACGGTCTTTAATATGGGAAGTCTTCTCGACATGATTACCACCGTTTACAACGTGCTGGGATACCTTTTGGGCGGCATTGCCGGAATTTCCCTGGTGGTGGGTGGCGTCGGTATCATGAACATTATGCTGGTTTCCGTGACGGAACGCACCCGGGAAATCGGGATCCGCAAGGCCATCGGCGCCCAGAAATCGGATATTATCATTCAGTTTCTCATTGAATCAGTGGTACTGTCCCTGATGGGCGGTTTCATTGGCCTGGTACTCAGTGCGGGAATCCTCGGCATTGTCAATGTGTTTGCCGCGGATTATCACTTTGCCATCACCTTCGGGGTGGCCATGGTGGCGGTGATCTTCTCTGTGGGCGTGGGTGTGGTGTTCGGCATTTACCCGGCCAACAAGGCGGCGAAGTTAAAGCCCATTGACGCGCTGCGGTTTGAGTAGGAGAAAACAGGTTAAAAACGCCACAGGTTTAGATTAAAAACGCGTCTTTTTTTCTTTTTCGCTATATGATAGTATGATACCAGAGCCAAAGACCAGATTTCGCAGGGTACGGAATCCGGTCGTTTGGACTCTGGTGTTATATTGTAAAAAAGCAAAAGGAGAGGTGTAATATGACATTTTCCAATCAGTTTGTCAGCGAGTGCAGGGAGCGTTCCTCCTACATTCATCACGTACAGGCTCCGCTGTTTCGGAAAAGCTTTTCTTTGAAAAAGGGAGAGCGAAAGGGCGAGATTCTCATCTGCGGGCTGGGATTCTATGACCTGTTTGTAAACGGGAAGAAAATTACAAAGGGGTATCTGGCGCCCTATATTTCCAACAGTGACCATATGGTCTATTATGACCGGTACGACATTACCCCTTATCTTCGTCAGGGAGAAAATGTAATCGCCATTATGCTGGGGGATGGCTTCCAGAACGGTAAGACCCGAGTCTGGGATTTTATCGACAATGTGTGGAATTCGGCACCAAAGCTGGCTGTCTCTGTGGATATTGAGAATGAGGGCGAAGTGTTTCGTTATGAGGGCATGGATTTTAAGTGCAAAAAGGGTCCCGTCCTTTTTAATGATCTGCGCTCCGGCGTGTTTTTTGATAAACGGTTAGAGGAACAGGGCTGGAAGGAGCCGGGATTTTCAGAGGACGAAAGCTGGCATGAGCCTCTTAGGACGGAGAGGCCCAGAGGGAAAGCAAAGATCTGCGAGGCGGAGCCCATTGCGATTACAAAGGAACTGTCTCCGGTAAGCATCACGCCGGGCAAGTTGGTGGATTATGTGGCAAGAGGTGATGTGAAGGAGGGCCTGTACGGGAAGGAGCCCCAGGAGAAGCCCCCTGCAAGGACGGGTGGCTACCTCTATGACTTTGGAGAGAATAACGCGGGAATCTTCCGGTTAAAAGTCAAAGGCCATGCGGGCCAGAGAATTGATATTCAATGCGGCGAGCAGCTTAAGGACGGAGCGTTGGATATAAGCAACATCAACTTTTGTCCGGAGGGATATTCCCAGAGAGATATCTATATCGTGGGCGGTGAGGAGGAAGAAATTTATGAGCCCATGTTTACTTACCACGGCTTTAGGTATCTCTATGTGACGGGGATTGAGAAAGAACAGGCCACGCCGGAACTTCTGACCTACCTGGTGATGAGTTCCGATCTGGAGGAGCGGGGAAGCTTTCGCTGCTCGGACGAGACGGCCAATGCCATTTATGAGATGGGAAGAAGGAGCGACAGAGCGAACTTTTACTATTTTCCCACAGACTGTCCCCATCGAGAGAAAAACGGCTGGACCGGGGATGCCCAGATCTCTGCGGAACACATGATGCTGACCCTGGGTGCGGAAAATAGCTGGAGGGAATGGCTGTTCAATATCCGCTGCGCCCAGAAGGAGGACGGACAGCTTCCTGGAATCGTTCCTACCGGAGCGTGGGGTTATGACTGGGGTAACGGACCGGCCTGGGACGCTGTTTTATTCGAACTGCCCTATATTATTTATAAGTACCGGGGCGAGAAGGAGGTCATTCTGGAAAATGCCCACGCCATGCTGCGGTACCTGGAATATATCTCCGGAAAGCGGGACGAAGAGGGAATCGTGGCCATTGGCCTTGGTGACTGGGTTCCGGTGGACCGGGAAGCAGGCGACTATCAGGCTCCCCTGGGATTTACCGACAGCGTGATGGTGTACAACATGTGTAGGAAGGCGGAGATTTTGTTCCAAGCGGTGGGGCTTGCCCTGCACGAAAGCTTTGCCCGGCAGCTGGGCTGTGAAATCCGTCTGGCTATCCGTAAAAAGTACGTGGATTCTAATACCATGTTGATAAAGAGCGCTTGCCAGACGGCTCAGGCCATGGGCATTTACTACGATATTTTTGAGACGGGAGAAAAACCGGCGGCTTTTCAGCGGCTTATCGAGATTATCCGAAGAGACGGGGAGAAGCTTACCAGCGGATTTTTGGGATTACGGGTGCTCTTCCATGTGCTTTCTGACTTCGGTGAGGCGGAGTTGGCGTACCGGATGATTACCGGCCAGGAATATCCCTCCTACGGATATTTTGTCAAAGAAGGCTATACCACACTGCCGGAGCAGATGCTGCCCGATGAGAAACGTTCGAGCATGTCCCAGAATCATCATTTCCTGGGAGACGTGGTGCAGTGGTACATGCGCTATCCCGGTGGAATCTGCGTGGAGCGGTGGAACAAGGTTTCCATCCGGCCGAAATTTATTGAGAGCCTTACCTTTGCCGGGGCCAGCCACAGGTTACCGGCCGGGGAGGTTAAGACCCACTGGAAACGGAGCGGCGAGCGGATAAAACTGGAGGTGAAATGCCCGGCAAAGGTGTCCTGCCGGATAGAACTGGATTCGGGATACGTGTTTGAGCAGAACGGCAATTCCTATCTGGAGGGTGGAACCGGCAACTATTGGATACGGAAAATATAAGAAATGGGGGCTGCTGTGCAGCCCCTGTTTCTCTTTCTACAGATAATGAAAATATAGTGTTTATGCGGTAATCTTTTGCGCATTCCTCTCGGCGGCCACTTCTTCCGGTGTCTTTTCCGGCAGTCTTGCCGCGCCATGGTAATCGTCTCTGGTGGGGATGAGATTTCCCCGGGCAAGATTTTCCTTGGCCTGCGTAATGGCCCCCTTGCTTGAGAATATCGATGCGGACCTTTTCTTCAAACTCCACGCTCGGAAAGAGGGATAGGAAAGGAGAAGGATAACGGCTTTAGAATTCACTGTTCAGATTCAAAAACCGGTCCCATTCCGCCGTATCTTCTTTTCCGATAATGCGAAGAAGGCAGGTGTGGTCCTCGGTGTCGATGGAAATTTCATACAGATTCTCTGTTTTTTCAATGGAATATACCGTGCAGTCGGTAAGGTCGGAAAATCCCTGGGCGTACTGGTCGGGAGCAAGCTTTTTGTCCTCTTCCTGATGTGTCAGATTTCCGTCGGCGTCGTACAGCTTATAGCCTTCCTCGATAAAATCTACAATGTTTGCTTCTGAAATTGTAAGCAGCAATTGATTGGCCCGCATTTGGCGGATATCGCGGTTCCTGGAATTCTCAGGCAGGATGGTTACGTTGTCCAGAAGCATGGTGAAAGAACTGCCAGAGGCGCAGACCTCGGCAATGTGGGCTTCCGAAAAGCAAAAATGGTTCAGTTCATTGATTGTCTTATATTTCATTGAGGGTGCTCCTTGCGTGTGAATGATGACTGCTTCTTTAATTTCTCGATTTCTTCCTTCAGACGACGATTTTCCTCTTCGGCCAGGTCAGCACGTTTGCGCTCCCGTTCTGTGTTAGCTTTTTCGGCTGCGCGACCCTGTTGAATGCCCTGTTGAATGCCTTTATTAAGCAGCATTTCTTCTCGTTCATATACTTTCATATAGCCCACTGACACCCCCTTATCTCTTTTTACGGTTTCCACCATGGACTGGATTTCTTTTAGGTTCTCATTTTTTGCATTGGCTCTTGTAGTGTGTTCCATATAGGTAAGCAGCTGGCGCAGTTCTTCCGGGGGATTCCCTACAGTGCCTCTGGTGTAGAGAAACAATGTTTTGGCTCCGTCGTCATAAGGCAACTGCGGTTCCTCCCGGCAGCCATTCTGGATGGTGTAAACCATGCGGTTTAAGCCAAATGGATCATAGGGCATGATTAGGATGATTATCACGTTCTTTAAGGCGTGGTAGGTCTTGCCGGATTCCAGGCTATCGGAATCAATCTTAGCGTGATAGAACCGGACGCGCCTGGGAAGCGCCGTAACAGCCTGAGTATCGCTGTTATTGTCAGGTTCCACATCATAGATGGTTGCATTTCCCGGGGCGCCCTCCGATAAAGTGTCCTCTTCCAGATAGACGTCCAGCCGGGCTCCATGTAAATCCGTATCGTTGCCCAGAAGGGGTCTTTGGGGAACCACCTTTAGCTTACCGAAATCCTTTTGAAAAATAATCTTTAAAAGGATTCTGCTGAATCTCTCTCCGATACCGGGGTAGCTGACCATGGAACCGAACAGAAAATCATCCAGTAAATTTAGTTCTTCCAGTTTTCTTCGTGCCATACACGTGTCTCCTTTCCTTATTACCATTACCGTCCTGTCTGCGTTTTGGGACAGTTGCTCGGTGAAGGAAAAAACGGGTAGGCAGGCGCGATACCGAATCCTTTCGTTTCGGTTCCTCCACCATAGTTTAGTTGTGCTTCATATGGGGATTTCTTACCGAAACGGTATGAGAATTTGCCCTGATATGTAATTAGATTTTAACAAGAAGCGCAGTGGGTGTCAAGAAATATTTTAGTATGAAAAATGAACTGAAGTGAAATTTACTTTAGTCGCATTGGCGCAATGAAGGTATTTATACATAAATGTAGACAAAGTATTAGATATCCTGGGAAGAAAGTAGCAGGAGACAAATCTGTTCCTGCTAATAGAAATATAAAATCACGGATAGGAAAGGCAAATCGCCTTTCCGTATTAATCAGTTTTAAATTATTAAGGTTTATCACTGCAATTTCAATTATGTTTGAAGGGGTTTTTATTCATATTCCAGTAATGTGCAGACGGGTACATTTAGAACCTTGGAGAAATAGAGCAATTCATAATCCGGTACTACTCTTTCGCCAGTTTCAATGCGGCTGATGGCTTTCTGATTTAAACTTAATCCCGCCAGCTGTATCTTGGCAGCAAACTGTTCTTGAGACAATCCGGCATCTTCCCGAAGTTGCTTGAGTTTACTGCCAGACACGTTGCATTTGCCATTTTTATATTTGTATATTTTCATGTCATAATCACCTCCTAATCCATAAAAATGAATAAAATGTATATTGACAGTACCATTGTCATTCCGCTATAATTATCCCAAAGATGACTAAAACAAAAATTATTTTGTTTATAGTAATGAACAAAATAATTTTTGTTTATAGTAATGAACAAAAATAACGGAGGATAAACAATGGGATTATTTGGGAAAAAGGATGAGGGAACCATTTCGGCGGCAGGACAGCAGAAAGAACAGCTTCGTAGAGAAAGCAAGTATGACAGTAATGAACCGATTGTGGATGTGATTGCCTGCTATGAAAATGAAATGGATAATGCTACGTTTGTCTGGAAGTATCCGGGACATCACTTTAATACTATGTCACAGCTGATTGTACAGGAGTCTCAGGAGGCGGTCTTTTTCCTGGACGGTGAAGCTATGGATTCTTTTAAAGCAGGGCGGTATACTCTGGAAACGCATAATATTCCCAAAATATCCAAAAAGATATTTGGAAGTATGACGGGAGGAGTCTCACCGTTTAAGAGTGATGTTTATTTTGTGAATCTGACGGAGCAGATGTCGATTAAATGGGGGACGGACAGCAAAGTAGAATATATGGAGCCAACCTATCAGTTTCCTGTAAAGATTGGAGTTTGTGGGGAAATGAGTTTGAAAGTGCTTGACGCAAGAAAACTTTTAATCAATCTGGTAGGAACAGAAGTGTTCCTGTCACGAGATAAGTTGGTGGGGTATTTCCGGGCTGTGCTTATGACACGGGTCAAAGCATATATTTCACGGATCATGACAGAGAATAAAATTAGTATTTTTGATATTGATAGTCACCTGGATATTTTTTCGGATGCTTTGAAAGAAAAGCTGGTGACAGATTTTGAAAAATATGGCCTGACATTGGAACAGTTTCTTGTAACAACCGTTTTAAAACCGGACGGAGATGCTATGTATGACAAATTTAAAAGTTTGTTATACAGCAACTATACAGAAGTGGCGGAGGCGCGCCTGCGTCAGCAGATAGGTATGATTGATGCTCAGACACAGGCACAGAAAATAGTGGTTCTTTCACAGGCAACGGCTACGAAACGAGCTCAAGAGGGATATACATATCAGGAAGAACAAAATTTTCAAGTGGCCTCCAAATTGGCGGAAAATAATGCTGTCGGGGGTTTTACCAATATGGGAATTGGCCTGGGGGCTATGGCTGGTGTGGGCATGAGCCTTGGGTCTTCCATTGCGGGAATGACGGCCGAAGCTGTACAAAGCATAGTTCCACAGAATCAGTCGCAGGTGGAGAGCCCAGTTATGAACAGAATGATGGCTGATACTTTATCTGGGAAAGTGGAAAAGACAACGGAGAAATCAAGGAAAGAGACGCAGACAGTAGAGACGGAAGAGGAAAGAGCAGTACATTCAAAAATGGAGGAAGAATTGGAAACCTTTCAAATAAAAGTGAAAAAATTAAAAATTATGTTTGAACAGGGCTTTCTTTCAGAAGAACAGTTTGAAGAAGAAAGAAAAAAATTACTGATGTAGCTGTGGGAAAGGGAGAATATATTATGAAAGAGAAAAATAAAGGTTTCATGTTGGAAATTGTGGTGACAGTAATTTTGCTAGTTTTTTATAATATAGCAGTTTTTTTGTTATTTAAACAAAAGGGAGAAGCGTTCTGGTCAGCTTATATTTTTACTACATTGGCGATTCTTGCTCAGGCCATTGTCCCGGTGATAACGTTTCATAGAAGTATAGAATTGAAAGATGTATTTTTAGGATTACCGGTATTGCAGTTAAGCGTCCTGTATTTGGTGTTGCAAGCGGTAATTTCTATATTGATTATGCTCATTCGCGTATTTCCGCTGGCATGGGCCATTGTGGTTCAATTGGCTTTGTTGGTTGTCTATATGATTATGATAATTTCAGCGTTATTAGTCCGGGAATGTGTAGATAAAGTAGACCGGACAAAAGCACAGAAAACGGTTTTTATTAAGATGTTACGGGCTGATGTGGAGATATTGACAGAGAAGGCAAAGGAGCCGGAGATTCGTAAAGCATTGAAACATTTATCAGATCAGGTACGGTATGCTGACCCGGTCAGTAATGATGCATTGCGTCCTATTGAGGAACAGATTGCGCATCAATTACAAATGCTTCGGGATATGCTGGAATCCGGTCAAAATACAGAAAGTATAAAAGCAGCAGTGGATTCCGTAGAAGCGTTGGTGAACGAGCGGGCCATTCGCTGTAGGCTTCTAAAGTAGAGTGGAGGTTTCCATGTTTGTGATGGATACAACAACATTTTCTGTCTTTGGGATAGTGTAAAATAACTTGTGTCTTATGGAAGAAAATGGCTCCTTTTTGGCAAGAATTAAGATATGACAATTCTTATCGAAAAGGAGTATTTTTATGGCTATTGCAAAGGAGCAGATTCGACAGA
>CALWLN010000090.1 GCA_944381535.1 uncultured Lachnospiraceae bacterium | reverse complement strand
GTAGCCAGCCCATTATCAAATGGATTTGTTGAAGGGACCAACAGCAAACTAAAAATGATAAAGCGTACCATGTATGGACGATGTAACATAACCTTACTGGCCGCGAAATTGATGTATTCAAAGGCGGGCTTAACGGATAATTGCGGATGAACCATTTTGAGCCGGAATATTCACAGGCACAATATTATGTGGAGTAACTCAAATTCTTTGTTTTGGAGTACATAGGAATATAACCGGGGGAGTAATGACACAAAAAGGAACAGAACTTTATCAACAACATAAAATCTGCATGGCTGCCCACACGGTGCTGCTGCTTATCAATACCGCCTGTACATTTCTGTCAGCCCGCTATCTGGCCTCCTTTGTAGAAATTTTTACGGCCTTTTCCTATGAAAGAGGTCTTGTTATCATAGCGAAGCTGGCGGTGGTATTCGTCATCCAGCTGTTGTGCGCCTATGTCAAAAACCGATACTGGATGCTATACAGGGAGCGGAAAACAAATGAACTGGAATGTGGCATATACAGGAAGTATCTGCAAGCCACCAACCGGTCGGACAGTGAAAGCAGGCTTTCCATCCTATGCGAAAAGGACATTCCGCAATGCATTGGCTTTTTCACGGAGAAGATTCCGCTGGCCATACAGGCTGTGACGGGAACGGTGGTCTACGCAGTCTATCTGGCAGGCAGGCCGGATGGAGCCGGAGTTCTGCTGCTCCTGCTTGTGATAAGCGTGTTCCAGTTTTTGCCGCCGCTGATTGCGGAAAAATATCTGGTCAAAAATTACATAGCGGCCGGGCAGGAAGAAGAACATGTGCGGCAGGAGATCATTTCTGGACTGGCGGGAATATTTACCATCAAGATGTATCATCTGCACGACTGGTTTATGGAGCGGTATCGGAAACGACAGCGGGAGTTTCAAAAAGCCGGTGAGCGGGCGGCAGGGACTTCCAGTATCCAGTCTGCGTTATATTCCGGAGTCCTGCTGATCCAGCAGATGGGTTTTCTGCTGATTGGGATTTTTATGGCGGCATACGGCAGTGTTTCCTTTGAAACACTGATTGTTGGATATGGTCTGTCAGCCTCCTTTTGTCAGTATGTGGCGAAGCTGGGAACGCTGAAAGCAGACAGGAGTGTCTGCCGGGCGGCAGAAAAGCGCATAGCAGACCTTTTTCAGGCGCGGGAGGAAAATCCCTTATTTCAGAACCTTGAGATGGAGCTGCCGGGGGCGGGAATCTGGCTTGTGAAAGGGGAAAACGGAGCCGGAAAGTCTACGCTGCTTTCCATCATTGGAGGCGGCACTTACAGCAATGCCAGGATTGTCTGGAAGGGAAAGGCGCTGGAGGGAGACATGCGCCTTAAGAAGACCGGATGGTGCCCGCAGATGTATCTTCCTATTTCTGCTTCCTTCCGGGAACTGGTGGAACTGATCCCGGAAAAGCTTGTGGACAGGGAGTATTTGCAGATTTGTATCCGTAGGTTCGGTTTAGACTGGGAGCTTCTTGAGAAGCCATTGCAGAAATTGTCCGGCGGACAGCAGAAGAAGCTGCTGCTTTCCCTGGCGCTGGCAAAAAAGTGCGATATTTTATTGCTGGATGAACCGGAGGTATCTCTGGACCGGGCGGGGAGTGCACGGTTAAAAGCGCTGCTGGAAAAAGAAGACAGGCTGGTTTTACTGGTGACCCACAGCTTCCTGTTTGACGATATTGCGGAGGGGGAAATCCGCGTAAAGGGAGGTGAGGTCTGTGCATAGGAAGGATTGGGAGACAGCGAAGGCCCTCTGGAATAAGATGTGGCCTGCGGCTTTGATGCTTTACATAAGCTATTTTTTATATCGCTGGATCGGGGTATACACATCACAGCTGATAGGGCAAATATCCGACCGGCTGATTTATCAGGGGACGGTCCTGGATTTTAAATTATTAAGAGAGTTTGCGGCGGCGTTTTTTTTTACATTGCTTCTGCTTCCGGCCATTAATTTCCTGACGAATATTTTTATATTCCGGAGAGGGCTGCGTTATGAGGCGTATGTCATAGGACGTGTCTTTCAAAGAGATTATGAATCCTTTCTGAACCATCCTTCGGAGGAGTGGATGAGCCGGATTTCAGAAGAACCGCTGCGGTACCGGCAGATGGCGGTCATCACGCCCGTAAGAATCGTGGCGGACAGCACGGTGTTTGTGATAGCGGCCGTCACGCTGGCACGGATGGACTTGTTTTTGGGACTTTTGCTGACAGTCGGTGTATGGCTCTCCGTCAGCTTCCAGTTTTTCTTCCGGAAAAGGAACAACCGTTTCCTGGAAGAAAACAGAGCTTATCAGGATGAGGTGAAGCGGTATCAGGTGGAGATGGTAAGGGCACATGCTTTCTGGCGTTCCTATGGCTGCCAGAAAAGCCTGCCGGAGCATATGGGAGAGCGTTATAAAAAACATTATGCCAGGACACGGAAAGCAGAAGCGGTCCTTGCGGCCCGGGTGGATTTCCTGCAGAAAGCAGCGGTAATCGGACTTTTTGTTGTTTCACTTTTCTATGGACTTGCGCAGATCGATCAAGAGCATATGACGGCGGGTAATTTCATAGAGGTTTATTTTCTGATCTTGCAGGTGAGAGCTATGGCGGACAGCATTTTGTCAAATGTCCAGCTGCTGCGTGGTTATAAATCATTGGAAGAACGTATGCAGGAACTGACCCGGGGAGAGGAGCAAAATGGGAACGGGCGTGTGGAAAAGTGGAAACAGATATCTTTTCAAAATGTATCTTACGTTTATCCCGGCACACAGCAGGGGATGCCGGAGAGAGATTTTTCCCTTCAACGTGGAGAATTTGTGAAGCTCACAGGGGAGAATGGAAGTGGCAAAACTACCCTTCTAAAGCTGCTGTGCGGGCTGTTCCCCGGGAAAAACGCAAAGATTTGGATTGATGACAGTTGCCTGTCGGATGTGGATTTGGAGCATTGGAGAGAAAAAATTGGCTATGTACAGCAGTTTCCGGATATTTTCCCGGGAACGGTGAGAGAAAATGTCCGGATCGGCAACCGGAAGGCCACCCAGGAGCAGCTGGAGGCGGTATTGGAGAAGGTGGGTCTTAAAAAGCTGGGAGACCGTTATTTAAAGGGGGGAAAGGATGAACTCTCCGGCGGTGAGATCAAGCGGATTGAGTTGGGGAGAATTTTGTTACGCCTTAAGACGTGTGACCTGCTTTTGTTGGATGAACCTTTTGAAAATCTGGACGAGGATGGGAGAAAGGTGGTGCGGGAGATTTTGGCCAGTGGGGATAAGAGCAGGATTCTTGTTTCCCATGAGCAGGAGGACTGAAGATGCAGAGGAGCGGGTAGAGGAACTTTTCTCAAATTTGATGCCATTGCGGTGTTTGGCAACGGGGAACTGCGCGAATATGGAACCCACAAGCAGCTGATGGAGCAGAGCGGAAAATACGGGGAACTGTACAGCCTTCAGGCCCGATATTATGTGGAGTAACTACTGCCGGAATTTACATCCCGGCAGATGTATCGTTGCTAATGTTGGATTCTGTGACAAACCCATCCTTCACAATATCCGCAATCACCTCCGTGGGAATCTCAAATTCCACAGACCCCATATATCCGGGGGCAATCTCATATTTGTCGAACACCAGCGTCAGCGTTCCTTCCTCCGAGATGTAGAAGTTCTCATTGGGGCGAATGGCCGTAAAGTTCAAGCCCGGGGTGTCCGTGTTATAGAAATAGGAAATGTCTTCATCCTGCGCCATCTGCTCCGTCATCTGTTCTTTGATGTTATCGGAGATGGGAGTGATGTAATCGCAGCCCTCCTGAAACAAATCCCCCAGGGAGAGCAGCGTACCGGTGGTCTTATCCAGATTGAAAATCTGAACGGAGTGTTGGGAGCCGGCCATGACCAGCTGCTGGTCGAAGCGGAGCGCAAAGATTCTGTCATTATCCGTAATCACCTGGTAATCCAGATTCATGGCCAGGTGTCCCTCTCCGCCGCTGCTTTCCACACTCTCCTCGTAGGCTTCAATGATCTGGCTGGTATAGTCCTCAATCTGCTGATTCAAATCGGCAGAGGCCTCGTCCAGCACATTTCCACTGGTGTCCTCCACAGTGACCTGGGGCACCTTCACATTGGCCTCCATGTTTTCCTGACTGTCGCTGTATTCCCGGAAGGTGACGACCCTGGAAATGGCACCCAAAAAAGGAATATCTTCCATGGCATAGGCGATGGATTCCCCGGAGTTGGCCATGACGGTGATGAGCAGCAGAACTGCCGCCGCGGCGCTGGCAAAATGAAGGGCGATACTGCGAAAGGCAAGGAGCCGGCTGCGCTTTTTGGATAGAAGCGCCGTATCCTGTTTTGCGTCTTCTATGGCTCTGTTGACACGTCCGCGTAATTGCGGCGGGATGGGAATGGATTCGTATTCCCGCTTCATTTCTGATAACCTTTTATCCCTCATAAAGTAAGCCTCCCTGCTGTAATTCCGCTTTCAGCTTTTTCAGACTGCGGTATAAAATGGATTTGATAGTGTTGGAATTCAGGTTCAGGATATCCGCAATTTCCTGAATCTTTCTGTCTTCAAAGAAACGCAGAATAATCACTGTGCGCTCCCGTTCATCCAGAACCTTCAGTGCCTCTAAGGTGTCAAAGTCAGTATAGGTATCCTCCGCGGCGGGCTCTGAAAATTCCTGACAGGTTAATTCGTTTTTATTTTTTCGAAGGAAATCAAGGGAGACATTTATGACAATGCGCCACAGCCAGGTTTTCAGGTGTTCCGGACGGCGGACAAAACCGGCGCTCTTGATTGCCTTATATGCGCTTTCCTGCACGATGTCCATGGCGTCGTCCTGGTTTCGCGTGTAGCTGTAGGCCAGGCGGTACATGGATTCGTAGGAGGCTAAAATCAGCTCCTCAACCTGTGCGGCAATGGTGGTACTCATGTGCTGTCTCCTTTCTTTTTCGGTGTTGTATATAATATAAGACGGAGGGGATTGTGAAAAAGTTTCACAAAAGGGAGGCTATATTTTCGGAAAAAGAAAAAGAATCCCGCCGCGCGGGATTCTGCGCGCCCGGGCGAGGCCATGCTTGTGACTGTCTCTGCCCTTTTTGCGCTGCTATTTTCTCTGGGACCGCTTCCGAAGGGTGGGGTCCAAAATTCTCTTCCGAATCCGCAGACTCTTGGGGGTAACTTCCAAAAGCTCATCCGTATCAATAAATTCCAGAGCCTGCTCCAGGCTCAGTATCTTGGGTGGGGTTAAGGTTAACGCCTCGTCGGCGCTGGAGGAACGGGTATTGGTCAAATGCTTCTTCTTGCACACATTCAGTTCAATATCCTCCGGCTTGGCGCTCTGGCCGATGACCATACCGGAATACACCCTTTCTCCGGGTCCGATAAACAAGGTTCCCCGGTCCTGTGCGGAAAACAGCCCATAGGTCACGGCTTCCCCGGCCTCAAAGGCAATGAGAGAGCCCTGTTTGCGATACTGAATATCCCCCTTGTAGGGAGCGTATCCGTTGAAAATGGTATTGATAATGCCGTTTCCCTTGGTATCCGTCAAAAATTCATTTCGATATCCGATCAGTCCCCGGGAGGGAATGTCAAATTCCAATCGGGTGTAGCCGCCGCTGATGCTTCCCATATTCAGAAGGTTTCCCTTCCGCTGGCTCAGTTTCTCAATGACGACACCGGTAAATTCGTCGGGCACGTCCACATAGGCCAGTTCCATGGGCTCGGTCTTATGGCCCTTTTCATCCTGGTGATAGAGCACCTCCGCCTTACTGACCGCAAATTCATAGCCCTCCCGGCGCATATTTTCGATCAGCACCGACAGATGCAACTCGCCCCGGCCGGATACCTTGTAGCTGTCGGCGTTTTCCGTCTCCTCCACCCGCAGGCTCACGTCGGTGTTGAGTTCCCGGAACAGCCGGTCCCGGATATGGCGGCTGGTGAGATATTTTCCCTCCTGTCCGGCCAGAGGACTGTCATTGACCATAAAATTCATGGCAATGGTGGGCTCGGAAATTTTCTGGAAAGGAATGGGCACAGGATTGTCCGGGTCGCAGATGGTGTCTCCGATGTGAATGTCCGCAATGCCGGAGATAGCCACGATGGAGCCGATTCCTGCCTCGGATACGTCTACTTTGTTTAAACCGTCAAATTCATACAGCTTGCTGATACGGACCTTTTTCTGTTTGCCCGGCTCGTGGGCGTTGACCACCACAGCCTCCTGGTTGATTCGCAGGCAGCCGTTGTCCACCTTGCCAACGCCAATGCGCCCCACGTACTCGTTGTAGTCTATGGTGCTGATCAGCACCTGGGTGCTGGCTTTTGGATCTCCCTCCGGCGCTGGAATGTAGTCCAGAATGGTCTCAAAGAGGGGGGTCATGTCCCCCGGCTCGTCAGATAAATCCCGAAGGGCATAGCCGTCCTTGGCGGAGGCGTAGACGAAGGGGCAGTCCAGCTGCTCATCGGAGGCGCCCAGGTCCATGAGGAGCTCCAGCACCTCGTCGATGACCTCCGCCGGCCTGGCCTCGGGCCGATCGATTTTGTTGATACATACAATCACCGGAAGGTCCAGGTCCAGGGCCTTCATCAGCACAAATTTTGTTTGAGGCATAGCCCCCTCAAAGGCGTCCACCACGAGGATGACGCCGTTCACCATTTTCAAGACGCGCTCCACCTCGCCGCCGAAGTCCGCATGGCCCGGGGTGTCGATGATGTTGATTTTTTTATCCTTGTAAAATACGGCGGTGTTTTTGGAGAGAATGGTAATTCCCCGTTCCCGCTCGATGTCATTGGAATCCATCACACGCTCCTGTACCTCCTGGTTGGCACGGAACACACCGCTCTGCTTTAAAAGCTTGTCCACCAGGGTGGTTTTGCCGTGGTCCACGTGGGCAATGATTGCGATGTTACGGATTTCCTCTCGTTTGGTTCTCATCAATATATCCTTCTTTCTGAAAGCGCAAAGTCGTTCATTTTATATCATGCCGCGAATCGGCCGCCATTTATAATAGGAAGCACCCTGCGGGTATACCTGGATGTCCAAAAAGCATGGACATATAAAATAGGAAACGACCGACCTTCTCATTTTACCACAAAATATGGATTTGGCAAGATTTTTTTGTTGTAATGTCAAAGAAGGTTTGCTATAATAGGGGCATAGAAATCTTATATATGGCGGAGGACGAACTCATGAGTGACGAAAACAACATCTATAATAATAACAACAATGACCAGTATAATCCGACACCGGACAACAACACAGCATATGGCAACAATCAGTATACCCAGGCGCCAAATAGCACTGTATATGATAATGGCCAGTATACCCAGGCACCCAACAGCGCGGCTTATGACAACGGCCAGTATACTCAGGCTCAGGACAATACAGCTTACAACAGCCAGCAGGTATACAACCAGAATCAGACTTATGGCAGTGGGACTGATTACAATCAGAATCAGACCTACAGCAGCGGAACTGATTATAACCAGAATCAGACCTACAGCAGCGGCCCGGTTTATACCGGTGAGCCCGTGAACTACGGTTCCGGCAAGGGACAGGGTAAGGGCCTTGGAATTGCTTCTATGGTTTGCGGTATCGTTTCTTTGATTGGGTGCTGCGGCGCATGGTATATTGGGATTCCTGCTGCGCTTGTGGCAATTATCTTAGGTATCATACAAATAGTGAAGAATGAATCCAGAGGAATGGCCATTGCGGGTATCATCTGCGGCGCGATTGGTCTGCTCGTAAGCATTGTTGTGGCTGTTATGGTGACTATGCTGGTGTCCAGTGGTTCTTATTGGGAGATTTTAGAGGAGTTACAGTACTATTAAAAAGTTATTAAAAAAGGATTATGAAAAAGCCTGCAAGAGCCTTGACAAAAAGGCCTTGCAGGCTTTATAATGTAACGAAATGGCAGGAATTTTTCTGCCGGAATAAGAAAATACTATGACAAAGACAGTAAGCTTTTGGAGGAACGTCACAGAGAGCCGGGATGGTGGAAGCCGGTACCAGTAGCCAAAAGCCGAATATCACTTTCGAGTAGCAGGCTGAAAACCAGGGAACCGTCCGGGCATCGGAGCGGTTACAGGTGAAGTAGGCGCTGACGGGTTGCTCCTCCGTTACGGGAGCCATGTATGCAAAGGGAGGTTCCCTTTAAGTACAATGTAACAGGTGGTATGCGCAGGTTTGACCTCGTCCTTTTACAGGATGAGGTTTTTTTATTCTATAAGAAAGTTCTCCGAACTTCCCTATAGAATGAAAAAAATTATCAGGAAAGGAAGAATGCCATGTACAGCAAAGTGGATACAAACATGAACTTCGTGGAGCGGGAAAAGGCCACGGAGCAGTTCTGGGAAGAAAACAGGATTTTTGAAAAAAGCATGGAGAACCGGGAGGGGTGCGAGACGTACACCTTCTACGATGGGCCGCCCACGGCCAACGGTAAGCCCCATATCGGGCATGTGCTGACCCGGGTCATCAAGGATATGATCCCCCGCTACCAGACCATGAAGGGCAAGATGGTTCCCAGAAAAGCAGGGTGGGACACCCATGGGCTGCCGGTGGAGCTGGAGGTGGAGAAGCTTCTGGGGATCAACGGCAAGGACCAGATTGAGGAGTACGGCCTGGAGCCCTTCATCAAGCAGTGTAAGAAAAGCGTCTGGAAGTACAAGAGCATGTGGGAGGATTTCTCTGAAACGGTGGGCTTCTGGGCGGATATGGAACACCCCTATGTGACCTATGAAAATGACTATATCGAGTCCGAGTGGTGGGCGTTGAAGGAAATCTGGAATAAGAAGCTTCTGTACAAGGGCTTCAAGATCGTGCCCTATTGCCCCCGGTGCGGTACGCCCCTGTCCGCCCAGGAGGTTGCCCAGGGATATAAGGACGTAAAGGAGCGCTCCGCCATCGCCCGTTTCAAGGTGAAGGGGGAGGACGCTTACATCCTGGCCTGGACCACCACGCCCTGGACCCTGCCCTCCAACGTGGCCCTCTGCGTAAACCCCAATGAGAAGTACGCTAAGGTTTCCTGCGTGGACGGCCGTACCTACTATATGGCCGAGGCCCTGCTGGATAAGGTCTTAGGCCCTCTGGCAAAGGAAGGGGAGAAGGCCTATGAGGTTCTGGCCCTTTTCGATGGCAGGGAGCTGGAATACAAGGAGTATGAGCCCCTGTTTGCGTACACCGGTGAGGTTGCGGCGAAGATGAACAAGAAGGCCCACTATGTGACCTGCGATACTTATGTTACGCTGACGGACGGTACCGGCGTAGTCCATATCGCGCCGGCTTTCGGTGAGGACGATGCCAATGTGGGCAGACGGTACGATCTGCCCCTGGTACAGCTTGTAAACGGCAAGGGCGAGCTGACTGAGGAGACCCCCTACGCCGGGATTTTTGTAAAAAAGGCGGATCCCATGATTTTACAGGATCTGGAGGACGCGGGGCTTTTGTTTGACGCGCCCAAGTTCGAGCACAGTTATCCCCACTGCTGGCGTTGCGACACGCCTCTTATTTACTACGCGAGAGAATCCTGGTTCATCAAGATGACTGCGGTGAAGGAGGATTTGATCCGCAATAACAATACCATCCACTGGATTCCCGAGAGTATCGGCAAGGGACGGTTTGGGGACTGGCTGGAAAATGTTCAGGACTGGGGCATTTCCAGAAACCGTTATTGGGGCACGCCTTTAAATATCTGGGAGTGCGAGTGCGGCCATATGCATTCCGTGGGAAGCATTGCGGAGTTGAAATCTTTATCCAACAACTGTCCCGAGGATATCGAGCTACACCGCCCCTACATCGACGCGGTGAC
>CALWLN010000089.1 GCA_944381535.1 uncultured Lachnospiraceae bacterium | reverse complement strand
GTAATACTATAATCAGGAAAGAAATTTCGACATAACTACGATATCTTAAATCGACATCAAAAGCTACATATCTGATTCAAATCAGAAGGATTTTCCCCTCCTAGACACAGAAAAATTTACGCCCTCGATGGCCTCTCATTTTGAGACAGAAAGCTATTCTTCCTGTAAATAAAGTTCGCTCAGTTCCTGGGCTGTTTTGCCCGGATTGTGTTCTATCAGATCGACTAAGTTCTCAATTACGGACTTGGTTTCCTCCAGCATATCGGCAATGGCGGCAGCTGAAAGGCCTTTTAAAAGCTTTTTCTGCACCAGCGAAATCAGCTTCGTCCACTCGCCCTCTGTACGGCCTTCCGACAGACCCTCCTCACGGCCTTTCTTCAGACCTTCCTCGCGGCCCTTTTCCAAGCCGTCTTCCCAGCCCTCCTCGCGGACCTGACGCATATGGGTTTCCTCGTCATATTCAAATATACTCACTTCAATCGCCTCCGCCCTGTTCTTCTTTAAGAATTCCGCCAGAATCCCTTCCCGGATACTCTCCGTCACCGCGCAGTCCACGGCCTCCCGGATGGGCAGCTCCCTGGCATAGCTTCGCGCCTTTTCCACATACAGCATATACTCCTTCAACAGACGACAGCTTTCCAGCAGCTCCCTGTTGTTCCCCGGATTGATATTTAACACCATTACTCTAAGTTCCACCTCCGGCTCCTCCATGGGCTTCTCGAAAGCTTCCGACAGCCGCAGCGCCTGCCGCTCCGGCGCCTCCTCCACGCCATTGTAAAATACCACAAATCTGGGCGTTGGTATCTTCACCAGCCTGCTGCCGTACAGGTTCTTCTCCTTCACCAGCACTTGCAAAAGCCTGGATAGGTAAAACAATTTCCGCAGGGGCATATTGGGATTGAGGGACGCCTGGTGCTCATACAGATTCAGAAAGAAATCAAATATAAAGGACATATCGTTCTTCATGTTCATGTATATGGCATTATCCAGCGTGTTGACCACCAAATCCTCCGCGTTGGTGTAATGGGTGCCGTTTATGGCATTGTACAGACTTAAGAGATTCTCCTTCTTCTCCATAAAAAGCATACGGATGAGCCTGTCCTTGTAGTTGCGCTCGGGTTTTAATTCCATTCTTTGTCCTCCTTATTCCGCAGGAGGTTATCACGGAAATCGCCTGCTTTCTTTGTAGTTCATGGGTTTGTCAAGCATAGATTTTCCGTAAAAAATAAGATAGAATCAATCGTTGTCGTAGATAAAAAGAAAATATGCTCTATCAAAATTATACCATCCCGGCAGAGTACATGCAAGAAAAATCAAAAAATCACAGCGGTGAAGAATAAAAAGTGAAGTGAAAAGTTAACTTCCACTTCCAAGGGGCGCAAGTGGATGTCTTCGTCACCCAGATGGACACCGTTTATAATGACGAAGCAAATGGCCCTTTCATCCAGACTTTCAAATTTGTGGAAGCCGGCCTGCTCTTTGCCCTCTTGCGGGAAGAGAAGACTTCCTCTGCCATGCTCTCTGGCATCAATCTCCTGGAGGAACTCCTCGGCTCCCAGCTTTTCCGTAAGTACGTGCACATCCTGCTCACTGGAAGGCCTGGAAAAAGGATGTGGAATTAAAGCTGCCCAAGCGGGAGTTTGAACTGCTGTGTTTTCTGATGGAAAATCCCAATATTGTCTTTTCAAAGGAAGAATTGTTTGAGAAAATCTGGGGATTCGACTATGTGTCCGACGCAGCGACCGTGTCCGTTCATATCAACCGTTTGCGGGAGAAAATTGAGGATGACGCGAGGAATCCCAGGATAATCGAGACGGTGTGGGGCGCGGGCTACCGGTTGAACAATTAACCCTTCCAGTGCAATCCATTTCGGTATTTAATCTGCGATAATGATGCCGTGGGGTGAAGGGCATCCGTTGTAGAAAATTTATATCATCAATGAAATACTGTTGAAAAAGTAAAATATTTGCTATAATAAGCACATAGTAGCAGAGGATATCTCAATAGCTACAGTTGTGCAGATGTATGTGTAAAGGAGACATGTTATGATTTTATATCACGGCAGCAATATGGAAGTAAGAGAACCGAAGCTCCTTGCTTCCAAAAGATTATTGGACTTTGGAACAGGATTTTATCTCACCAGCGATTATAGCCAGGCAAAAAAATGGGCAGTTCGCACTACCGCCAGACGGGAAGAAGGCGCGCCTGTCATTTCTGTTTTCAGCTTTGAGGAAACTGAAATAGAAAAATTAAAGACGTTGACTTTTGAAAATGCAAATAAAGAATGGCTGCGATACATTTCGATGAATCGCACGGATAAATCCGCAGGGGATTCCTATGATATTGTTATCGGTCCGGTAGCAAACGACCAGGCAATCCGTACGGTCAATAATTATTTAAAGGGGTATTTTAATGAGGATATCGCGATTCAGCTTTTGCTTCCTCAGAAATTAAAAGATCAGTACGCTTTCAAAACGGAACAAGCGTTGTCCATTTTAGAATTTAAAGAGGTGAGATTCATATGAAACGATTGGAACCTGAAATCATTGATTATTATAACAATGAAGTTATCATGATGATAGCCGAGAAATACGGATTTAGCCAGATGGATGCCTTGAAAGCATTTGTAAATTCAAAAACCCATGAAATGCTGGAAAATGAAGACTGCGGTATGACAGATTTTGGGGCCGGGGCCATCTTTGAGATATGGGAGTGCGAAAGGATAACCGGTGACCCAAGAAATTCTGTATATATAAGAGGGGAATAGTATGAGCGAAGAAATGAAATTTTTTATATATCTGTTGGAATATTATGCCGCCTATAAAAACAAAAAAACGGGCGATGTCCTCAAGGAATGGGAGGAACATGGGATCACACAAAAAATATACGATAACTATTGGCTTTATCATACCGAGCGGATTGAAAATGCCTATATGGACATCGACAGCTTGATACAGACCGGAAAAACAGCCTGGTGACCCGAGAAACATATAATAAGACAAACTAGAAGCATGCGATAGGCAGAAGGGGAAGAATTGCCGGACTATCTCCGGGATATTTCTGCGAGTCTGGGCTACGCCATCGAGCCAAAGGATACCTGGGTTTCTTTGAATGAGAAAATTGATGAAGCCCAGGTTATTCCCAGCGACTATCAGACAATTTTTGAACATTTTAACAAAAATGCGGAGCTGAATCCGGAAGCCGCTCAGGATTTCAGAGGGGTATTCAGCGACATTAATCTGGGTGATTCCCGTCTTGGAAATTCCACCACGGCGCGGGCAAAGGCATTAAACAATATCGTAAAACTGGTGGATAAGATAGAATATAAAAGCGACAACGGCAGCCGGGGGATACGTTTATGGTTTATGACCCGGCCATGGGGTCAGGTTCTTTATTATTAACGGTACGAGAAGAACTGCCGAAGGGAGAGAAAACAAAGACAGTCAAGTTCTACGGGCAGGAATTAAACACAACAACCTACAATCTTGCGCGCATGAACCTGATGATGCATAATGTCTCCTATAATAATATGAAGCTGAATAATGCGGATACATTGGAAGTAGACTGGCCGGACGGCCCGGATGAAAAGGGAATCGATCATCCCCGCAGCTTTGACGCGGTTGTGGCGAATCCGCCTTATTCGGCAAGATGGGATAACCGAGCGTCAAAAATGAAGGACACGCGGTTTAACGGATATGGGAAATTGGCTCCGGCCTCAAAGGCGGATTACGCATTCATTTTGCATGCGATCTATCACTTGAATGAGAACGGAACTATGGCTATTGTCCTTCCCCACGGCGTTTTGTTTCGCGGGGCTGCGGAAGGGGAAATACGGAAAAATCTGATTGAAAAAAATTATCTGGATACCGTGATTGGTCTTCCGGCAAATTTATTTTATGGTACAAGCATTCCTACAGCGATACTGGTTTTTAAGAAGAACCGTAAAACGAAAGACATTCTTTTTATAGATGCCAGCAAGGAATTTGAAAAGGGAAAAAACCAGAATACGCTCAGTGACGAACATGTGGAAAAAATTGTTGAAACCTACAAAGCACGCAGAGATGTAGAAAAGTATGCACATCTGGCTACCTATGAGGAAATAAAAAACAATGATTTCAACTTAAATATTCCACGTTATGTGGATACCTTTGAGGAAGAGGAGCCCATAGACATCGCCGCAGTCTGCAAACAGTTAGAACAGGATAATGCAGAAATTGAAAAACTTGAAATGGAGATAAAAGAACAGCTTAAAATTTTGGGAGTGGACCTGAATGGGAACTTTAACTAAAATCGAAAAATACATATTCCGCTGTAAAGACGAGTGTGATACAATAGTATGTATGATTATAGGGTTCGCAAAGCGGCTCCTATAATACATGCTGATAGGGTTCGCAAAGCGGCTCCTATGTGATATGCAGAACATAAGAAAGAGGCCCATGGATGAGTAGTACAGTTGAAACCACCTCCCAAAACCATATTTGTATCGGTCTTTTGGCCCATGTTGACGCAGGAAAGACGACCCTGGCGGAGAGCTTTTTGTATCTTGGCGGCAAGCTCCGGAAGCTGGGCCGGGTGGATCACAAGGATGCCTTTCTGGACACCTATGAGCTGGAGCGTTCCCGGGGAATCACTATCTTCTCCAAACAGGCCCGGTTTTCCCTGGGGGATAAATTGGTCACCCTCCTTGATACCCCGGGGCATGTGGATTTCTCCGCGGAGATGGAGCGCACCCTGCAGGTGCTGGATTACGCTGTTCTCATCATCAGCGGCGCAGACGGCGTTCAGAGCCATGTGGAAACCTTGTGGAAGCTCCTTGGGCGTTATCAGGTACCGGTATTTTTGTTTGTCAATAAAATGGACCAGGAGGGCACCGACAGGGAGGCCCTTCTCTCTGAACTGAAGGCCAGACTCTCCGAGAATTGTCTGGACTTTTCTCATGCCGGAAGCCGGGAGGAATTTTATGAGAGCCTGGCCTTGTGTGACGAGGAGGTCATGGAGTTCTATCTCGGTCACGGCAGTATTTCCGATGAGCAGATCCTCCGACTGATAAGAGAACGAAAGGTATTTCCCTGCTACTTTGGCTCCGCCTTAAAGCTGCGGGGGATGGATACTTTCCTGGAGGGCCTGTCAAGATTCACGGTGTGTCCCCGGTTCCCGGAAGCTTTCGGAGCCCGGGTGTTTAAGATATCCAGGGACAATCAGGGCAATCGCCTGACCCATCTAAAGATTACCGGCGGAAGTCTGAAGGTCAAGTCGGTCCTTGCCGACCCCGAGGGCCGGTGGGAGGAGAAGGTGGACCAGATCCGCCTGTATTCCGGGGCAGGCTATGAGACTGTCCAGGAGGCGGAGGCCGGGTGTGTCTGCGCGGTGACGGGCCTTACGCAAACCTTTGCCGGAGAAGGGCTGGGCGCAGAGCATTCCGTGAACCTGCCCATTTTAGAGCCGGTACTCACCTACCGCCTCCTTCTGCCCGAGAAATGTAATCTTCATACGCTGCTGATGCAGCTGCGCCAGCTGGAGGAGGAGGAACCCCTGCTCCGAATCCTGTGGCGGGAAGAGGTGGGCGAGATTCACGCCCAGCTGATGGGGGAGGTCCAGACGGAGGTCTTAAAGACCATGATACAGGAGCGTTTCGGCGTAAAGGTGGAATTTGGCGAGGGCAGCATTGTCTACAAGGAGACCATTACGGAACCGGTGGAGCGCGTGGGACATTTTGAACCCCTGCGCCACTATGCGGAGGTGCATCTTCTGCTTGAGCCGGGAGAGCCCGGAAGCGGCCTGGTCTTTGCTTCCTCCTGTAGCGAGGACGTGCTGGCGGTCAGCTGGCAACGGCTGGTTTTGACCCATTTGAAGGAAAAAAAGCACAAGGGGGTACTCACCGGTTCGGAAATCACCGACATGAAAATTACGCTGATTGCGGGCCGGGCCCATCTGAAGCACACCGAGGGCGGCGATTTTAGGCAGGCCACCTATCGGGCTCTGCGTCAGGGACTTAAGATGGGAAAATGCCGCCTACTGGAGCCGGTGTACGCCTACCGTCTCGAGGTGCCTTCCGGGCAGGTGGGCAGGGCCATGGCGGATATTCAGAAAATGTCCGGGGACTTTTCCGCGCCGGAGCCCTGCGGGGAGATGTCTGTCCTTAAGGGAACGGCCCCGGTGGCCACCATGCAGGGCTACCAGCGGGAAGTGCTGGCCTACACCGGGGGACGGGGACGTCTCGTCTGTACCCTTAAGGGGTACGAGCCCTGTCATCAGGAGGAAGCGGTGATCGAAGCCATTGGCTACGATTCGGAGCGGGATCTGGAGAATCCCACGGGTTCGGTGTTCTGCGCCCACGGGGCCGGATTTGTGGTGGAGTACGATAAGGTGTATGATCACATGCATGTGGAGGGCCTGCTGGCCGGGAAAAAGGAGAAGCCTGTGGAGGAAGAGCCCAGGTCTTTCGGGAAGGTCGTAAGCAGTTACAACCCGGAACTGCATGATGAGAAGGAGCTGGAGGCCATTTTTCAGCGGACTTACGGGGATGTGCGCAAGGAACGCAAAGGTTGGGCCAGAACCGTGGCGCACAGAGGGGAGGGCCGGGACCGGGGAGCCGGCGCAGGAAACAATGGCGGAGGAGCTACAGGCAGCCGGGGAGCCGGCGCAGGGAAAAATTTTCCGGAATCCGGCTCCTATGGGAAGAAAAAATCGGGGTCTGACAGAGAATATCTCCTGGTGGACGGTTATAACATTATTTTCGGTTGGGAAGAATTAAAGGAACTTGCCGCAGTTAATATTGAGGCCGCCCGGGGCAGGCTGATGGATATTTTGTGCAATTACCAGGGCTTTCGGAAAAATGTGGTGATTCTGGTATTTGACGCCTACAAGGTGGAGGGCAATCCCGGAAGCAGCCAGAACTATCACAACATTCATGTGGTGTACACGAAAGAGGCGGAGACGGCCGATGCGTATATTGAGAAGGTTACCCATGAAATCGGCCGGAAGTACAAGGTCACGGTGGCCACCTCCGACGCATTGGAGCAGGTGATCATCTTAGGCCAGGGGGCACAGCGCATGTCCGCCCAGGGACTGAAGGAGGAAATTGAGGCCGCCAACATTGAGATTCGAAGGGAATTAGCCCTAAAGGCGCCGACGGGCAGCAAAAATTATCTTTTTGAGCACATGTCTGAGGATATGGCCCGGGAGCTTGAGGACCTTCGGTTAGGCTTAAAACAAGCAGAGGTGAAGAAATGCAGAGGATGACTTATCTGATAGACAGTGAAAATGTCAACGATGCCTGGGTAAAATTATTGCCCCGGTTGGAACGGAAAGACAGGATTATTATTTTTTATACGGAAAACAGTCCCCATTTTACGGTGGACAGCGCACGGATCATTACCGATTATAAGGAGAAGGACATCACCTGGAAAAAATGCTTTGCGGGGAGAAATGCCCTGGATTTTCAACTGGTGTCCCAGATGGGCTACCTCATTAGTAAATTTCCCCAGGATTCCTACGCAATCATGTCTAATGACACCGGGTTTGACGCGGCGGTAAAATACTGGACCCAGGAGGGCGTCTCCGTCAGCCGGATCCGGGGAAACGGCAAGGCCGTTACCGGAAGCATGGCGGAGGCCGTGAAAGAGCGGCAACATCCGGGAAATCTGCAAAGCGGTGAGAATGCCTGCCGGAAGCAGCCGGAGAGAGAGACGCGTGGGGCAAATTCCGGTGAGAGACAGGCGGAAAATATAAATGGTGCAGATAATCGGCCTGCCGGCGAGCCTTCTGCGAGAAAAGGATGGTTTGCAAAGTGGTTTTCCGCCAGCCCGGAGTCGGCAACGATGGAGGTAAAGGGAGAGACGGTGGAGGAAGCGCTGGCAAGCGAGGCGAACCGAAAACCGGGCGCAGGCCGCCGGGGACCGTCCAAAGGCGGCAAAAGGAGCGAAAAATACAAAGAAAACCGCCGGCCCGAGGATATGCCAAAGCAGCAAAGAAAGGGAGCGGAGGCAGAAAGCACAGAGAGCCGTGAAGCGCGGACACCAGAGAGCCGGGAGATACAGGCGGCGAGGAAGCAGGAGGTTCGGGGAGCGAAGAACCGTGAAGCGCAGGCACCGGAGAGCCGGAAGGCGCAGGTGTCAGAGAATTGTGAAGCGCAGGCACCGGAGAGCCGAAAGGCGCAGGTGTCAGAGAATCGTGAAGCGCAGGCACCAGAGAACCGGAAGGTACAGGCGTCAGAGAATCGTGAAGCACAGGCGCAGGAGAACCGGAAGGGGGTGGAGGCACCGTCAGAAAAACGGAGTATAACGCAACAGTCCGCCGAAGACAAGCCGCAATACAAAGAACAGCAGTCCCCGGAGCAGGAGACCGCTGCCGGGAAACCCGGGCAGAAAATTCCGGCTGCCTGTGTTATTGGCCTGTGCCGCTCCATTCCCATCCGAAAACAGGAGCGGATTCATGAGGCTTTAGTGGCGCTTCTGGGCGGAGAGAACGGCAGGGAGGTCTATCATTTTCTCAAGGAAGAGAAAGAATTCCATGAGAAGCTGACCACCATTTATCTGGAAGACAAAAAAGCCCGGGTGGACAACTATCTCAAAATTGTTTTTGATTACAATCAAGTGACGCTGGAACAGGCGGAGGATATTGTAAGACTGCTGAACAAATATTCTTCCAGGGATTTAAACGGCTTTTACAAGGCTATGACAGGGTGCTTCGGAAAAGAAAGGGGCTCCAGGTACTACAGTATCTTAAAGCCCCATATCCGTGTGATAAAAAAACTGTGAAGAGCGGATTGGCGCAAAGTGAAAGGATGCCGCTGTAGCCATTCAGATTCATGTGCGGATTCCGCTCCGGTCGTTGTTAGGAAGTGATGACAATGGGGGATTCCGTTTCGGGAGTCTCCCGGTAGTTAAGTTGTGGGTTAGGCAGACGCAGATTCAGACCCATGGCGGCGGAGACGCTGCGGATCTTTTCGTTGACAGCCATCATCAATACAGGCAGGTACTGGGTTTTCAGTACATCGTCCAGATTGTCCACAAAGGTGCTGGCCACGGCCAGGGTCATGGTCTCCACCTCGAAGGACAGGTTCTTGTCCTCGTCATCGGCGGTGATTTTTACAAGAGCCATGGCGGTGGTGGGAGCAGCCGGATTGGTCTTGACGCTGACCTGGGATTTCAATGTCATTTTCAAAGGCTGCCCTGCCTTCTGGCGGAAGCTGTTATTGTAAGAAATCGATTTGATTTCCGGCGGGTTTAAGGTGATTTTTGCTGCTTTCATGTTGCAACCTCCTCGTATCGTGCGTATGCAGCCGAGATAGAAGGCGGCATACGAATTTATCTTTCAGTTATTAGAGTACCACATAGAAAGCGGCCTGTCCAGCGCATTTGCTTTTTGCGGGATCAGAAGTTTTTTAGGTTTTGTCTGGGGGCGCCCTGGATGGCATATTTGTTATCGCAGACGCGCTTCCGCTCTACAATAGAAAGCCTGCTTCACTGTAAAACAAATATTTATCGTAAAACGATAAAAAACTATTGAAAAACGAAAAATAATATGCTAAAATACCTCCAGAAATGTGATGGAGGTATTTTAAATGGACCAAATAATTGCGATGCTGGCGTTGGGTTGTTTCGTTGTTGGTTTCAGTGGAGAGACCTGGCCCTGGAGGAGAGAAAGACCTTCCGCAATCCTGTCCTTAACAAGTGTAACGAGAAGCTACAAAATGCCGTGACCTGGCCGGCTGCGGCGCTGGTGCTTTTTGTGCCGCTTATGGGGATTTTGATTGGTATGCTGGTATTGCTTGGGCAAAAGCCGGATACTGTCATACAGGCGTTCATCCAGACCAGCGACTGGAACCTGTCCACCCAGGTGTCCCCTCAGAATCTTTACTATGATGAGCATTATCTGTGTACGGTGGCGGCCGGCGGCCACCGGAAGGTGGTGAAGCCCTTAAGGATGGGCCGACGCCATGGCCATCCGGTGATCGTCAATCGGCAGCTCTGCGTGGCCAACGCTTTTGAGCAGATT
>CALWLN010000088.1 GCA_944381535.1 uncultured Lachnospiraceae bacterium | reverse complement strand
CAGGAGGAGCTATATGAAAAGATACATAAGCATGTTGCTGCTGACGGCTTTTTGTTTTTTACTTTCTGGCTGTAGCAGTAACCCACCAGATGAAACAGAACCGACGGAAGAAATATCAGAGACGGTTGAAGTGGAACGGCCTGAAGAAATGCCAGATATGTGCCAGATCGGGAAGATGGAATTTGCCCTGCCTACCAACTGCACCTATTACGGAGAAGCGGAAGTGGAGGGCAGCGAAACCATTTACCTGTATATGGGGGATTATCAGGTAGTGGTGTCCTCTGACCCATTTCCGCATGATATTTCCCTGATAGACATGGACGAAGCTACTTTAGAGCTGTATATAGGATCCTTGTCGGAGGGAAGCTATCAGATTGCGGGCTGGCAGGCGGCAGTGGTGGGAAAATATCCTTATCTGCTTTTAGCCTATCACGATGAGGCGCTGGAAACGGACTACAGCGTGTACCATACTATTATCGACGGGCAGGTTTATACCTTTGTCGGATATCGGGAAGGAGAGGAACCGGTTAGCGAACAGGAACAGGAATTTTTATATGAGCTGGTTTCCACTATGACCGAAGCGTCGGAGGAGGACGAAGCATGAGAAAATGGAAATGGAGATGGCTTTCTGTTGTTTTGGCTGCTGTGCTCATGGTATCTGTTGCTCCGAATACCTCAAACGTTTCTGCAGCAGGCAATGGGGAACTGACACAGTATTGCTTCAAGTATATTGAGAATCCCAATATGACAAACCTGCTGAAGGAAAACAAACCTTATAACGACTATGTCGTTTGTAATTATGCATACGACCTTGGAAATGGATGGTATTTTGCGTTTAATATGGGATGGCTTCTTTCCAGTCCGGAATTAAAAGGAGACTCCATTGTAGATCTAATTCGTCAGGCAGTGGAAACAAAAACGGTGCCGGACGAACTTTTAGAAGCAAGGGGGGCTTATGGAAACGGTTCAAAGGTTCATCCGGGAATGTATGACCTACAGCAGTTTCCACCTGTATTTTGGTATCGCGGTGTTCAGGTGGAACCGCAGGAACTGGATACCATTGCATCCGGGTTAGACAATATACAGTATCCGCAGGATGAAAATATAGAGATCTATACGGCAGAGATGCAACGTGTAGAACAAGTTTACGGCAAGCTATGGGAGATTGGCCAGTCGGTAAGCGACGGCCCTGGCGGCCCAGGAGAGCATTGCATTGCCTATAGCAACGAAGAGGATCTTCGGACAGTAAACGGGAGCTTAAATCCAACCTATTCTTATGATGAATATATGGAAGCCTTCGGGGAAGAGCCGCCCCTGCCGCCCGGTTGGGAATATGAGAAAGAAGATAAAAAAGAGCTGGCGGCGCTGCTTAAAAACATTGGAGTAAATTATTATCCCTACTCCCCTTCCTTTACGGAGGACAGCTGGAAGCCTTTGGAGACGGCCTTTTATGCCGGCATTGACGTGTATAATAATGCCAATGCTACAGGTGAAGATATTGCCGAAGCCGTTTACAATATCAAATATTACCGGACGTTATTGCAGTTAAAGCCGGGCGAAAAAAGCCTTGACCAGCAGCGCCGGGAAAAGGTTGTAAAGGACTTTTGGGATATGATGACAAAGGCCATTGATAATTTCCGCAAGGTAAAGGACGCTGCGGAGTATGTGCCGGACGACCGGGTAGGGGATTGGGTCGATAAGGCAAATAAGGTGACAGATAAATTTGATAATGCGGAGACGGTAGTAAAGGGCGGATATGACGCCTACGAGTGGTTTGACGCATTAAACCGGGCGTCGAAAACCCAGACCAGCGGCCAGGTAAACGAAGGGATCTATGATATTATCCGAAAGACAAATGAGATTATCATGACCCCGTTCGGAAAAGGGGCCCAGGATTTTACCGGAGAAGGCGGCGTTACGATGGCGAAGGGGATCAGCGGAAAGGCTCATACAAGCAAAGTGGCTACTGAGACTTATACGGATGCGGGCATGTTTGACGAGGCAATCCAGAGTATGGTTCCCCCGGCCTTGCGGCAAAATGGCAGAAAATAAAAGAAAAATAGCGAAATGGGTTGTGAACTGATTCTCAACCCATTTTTCTGTGTCTGCATTTTGATTTATCTATTCCATTCTCTCCCACGCCACTGCACCAAGGCTTACGTCTCCCTGTTTTTCTCCGTAAGGCCGCTCCGCTCCCTCAGATAAGGCAACTCCTTCTTAAGATCCGACCGCACGCTCATATGCCAGAAATACTCGCCCACGAACAGCAGCTTGTGCAGCCAGTCCTCATGAAGCAGGGCCCCAAGAAGCCGCCGGAAGGAATAAATTTTCCGGCTGGCCCTGATATGCTCCAACTGGAGCTCATAGGGTGTCATGCTTCTGGGATAGTGGACGGTGTGGCCGTTGTATTTCGACCAATCCTCATGGAGAAGCCTGTCCTTATTCTTCTCATACACCGGGGTGCCCGGGACAAAATACATGCACTGGATCAGCACGCCCTGAATATGGTGCTCGATCACGAAGTCCGCCAGCTTGTCTCCGATACCCACCCGGTGGTTGTCGGCTCCCAAGATAAACAGCCCCCGCACCGCCAGGCCGTGCCTTCTGATATTTTCAATGGCCTTTATGATTTCCTGCCGGGTGCTTTTCTTGTGGTATAGCGCAAAGGATTCGTCATCTATAAACTCAATCCCCATAGCCAGCTCCCGGAAGCCCGCCCGCTTTAAAAGATCCAGCATTTCATCGTCAAAGCCCACCTCGTAGCGGGCCTGCACGGTAAAATTATATTTGATCCCGCTGTCAATAAGCTTCTTTAGGACTGCAATAGCCCATTCCCTGTCCGCGAAAAAGTTATCGTCCGTGATCCACAGCACCTTCAGCAGACGGTGATGGCCCTGCTCCTGGAAGGCGATGGTTCTGCGGATATCCTCAATCACATTATCTGGCGTCCTGGTGCGCACCTTGTGACCGAAATGCCGCACCAGAGCACAGTAGTCGCAGTTGTGGGGACATCCCCGGGAGGCGTGCACCTGCCCCCAGAGGGTATTATGCCCGGCCATTTTCTGGTAACGGTAAATCAGATGTTTATCAGGTATGATCTCAAATTTCTCCGGCGGCTTCCGTTCCCCGGTGTGGATAAGTTCCCCGGCTTTAGTCAAATACGCCACGCCGGGAAATCCCGGCTTTTCTCCACGCTCCACAGCTCCTACCAGTTCCAGGACAGACTCGTCGCCCTCCCCCAGAAGCACATAGTCGCAGTACCTTACCGCCTCTGGATAATTCATGGAGGCGTGCAGGCCTCCCAGCACCACCACAGCCTTGCTGTGTTTCTTAAAATACCGGGCCAGCTCATATCCCCGGTTGGCGCTGAAAGTAAAAATTCCGAGAAATATAATGTCTGCGTCCAGAATGTCCTCCATCACCAGCCGGGAGATGGATTCGCTGTACATCAGCGTATCCTCCACCCTGGCCTTCACGATGGTAGCAAGAGTGTTAAGCCCCACCGAGGGTGTCCGTATGTAGCGGTCATAGACAAAATAATTTAAAACAGTAGGCTTATAAGGACGGTTCCCCGGCTCAATAAACCTGATCTTCATAACTTTCCACTCCCTTTTCCTTATGTGCGGGCTGTGCCTGCGCACCCGGCAGACATGTCCTCATCCCGGATACCGCAGAAGCTGCTTTCTCAGCTTCCGGCCTGCTGCATGCTTCTCCGCCTCGCCTCCGCATCCCGGTTCTCCTTCTTAGCCTGGATGATCGCCTCATTCAGCCGCAGCATACGGGCGTCCAGCATGGAAACGATGTCAGCGCAGTCCTTTAACTCCCGGCTGATGTACTCCGGCGCGTTGCCCTCAAATTTGTAATAAATCTTGTGCTCCAGGCTGGCCCAGAAGTCCATGGCAATGGTGCGGATCTGAATCTCCACCTTGGTGTCCACCACCTGATCCGTCAGGAAAATCGGGACCGTCACCAGCATGTGATAGCTCTTGTAGCCGTTTTCCTTTGGGTTCTTGATATAATCCTTGACGGAAACCACCGTCAGATCGTTCTGCTTGCCGATCATCTCCGCAATGCGGTAGATATCTGAGGTAAAGGAGCAGACGATACGGATTCCGGCAATGTCGTTGACGTAATTAACCATATTGTCGATGGAACTCTCATAGCCATAGCGCTTTAGCTTCTTTACGATACTCTCCGGGGTCTTGATCCGGGATTTGAAATATTCGATGGGGTTATACTGATGTACGTGCTGGAACTCGTCGTTTAGAATCTCCAGCTTGGTATTTACTTCCTTTAAGGCTGAATTATACAGGAAAATCACGGTTTTCCAGCTGTCAATATCCTCATTAAATTTGATTGTTGAATCCAATTTCTTTCTCTTCTTTCCGCGGAATGGGAAACAGTTTGCCATCCGCCTAATAAAAATTTCTTCGCCATAAGGCGGATGGCTTCCTTCCCCATCCAGGGCAGGTTCATCCCCTCCGCTTTACTTTTTACTTCCCTTGTAGTATAACATATTTACCATAAAAATGGGGCAGAAATTGTGATTTTTATAAAATATTAATAAACTACCGTTACTGTTCACGGGGTAGGGAAATTAAAAAGTTGTTCACAGAATCAGAAGGATTTTTAGGTTTTGTCTGGAGGTCGCCCTGGATGGCGCATTTGTTACCGCAGACACGCTTCCGCTCTGCTTATAACAAATGCGCCATCCAGGGCGACGTTCCAGTCAAAAGCCTGAAAAATTCAAATCTCCTGTGAAAACAGCTTTATCAGTTGTATATTTCCCCACCCCGTGAACGGTAACAAACTACAGACGCATGCAGAACAGAGGGAAAAGCCCTATAGAATTGGACGAAAACGAAAAAACCGTCCTACGAAAAAAATCCGCAGTTCCGGAAAAGTATAAGCAGACCATGAATTTACTGTTAAATATTCGTGCAAAGTATTGTTTTCTTCGTGCAAATGACATATACTAAAAGTACCAACAGAAAGGGGTTGATGATATGGCTGGAAATACCACAAACATCAGCATCCGCATGGACGCGGATTTGAAGGCACAGGCCGACGCCCTGTTTGCGGAACTCGGCATGAATTTATCCACGGCGTTCAACATCTTCGTGCGCCAGTCGCTTCGTGAGGGCGGC
>CALWLN010000087.1 GCA_944381535.1 uncultured Lachnospiraceae bacterium | reverse complement strand
ATCCAATCGAATCTGGATTCCCTCCTCGGTAAACTCGCCCTCCGGTTTCACCCCTGTACCGCTCTCCGCAATCCACTCAAGAGTCAAAAGACCGCCCAGGCCATCCCTCAGGCCTTCAAGAGCCGTCCGCCCGGCCCCTGTCCGCAGAAATAAAATGAGCAGGGCCGCTGCAAGCATCCATCCCGCTGCCCTCCTGGCACGCAAAAGCCGTCTTCTCTTCCGTCCCCAGACGCCTGCCATCCGTCTCCTTATTCTTCTTAACCGCCGATTCCTCCGCCACCGGTAAATGCGCTGTCCCAGTGCCTGAACCATACTCCCCCTTCCCGAACAACTCCCTTAGGCTCATTATAGCGGAATCTGCGGGAAGGCGCAAGCCCCCTGGCAAGGCAGTGTTCTTTCCGCATTTTTCTGGCCTATCAGCACCCGCTTCCCGCAGAACGCAAAGCCATAGCTGCGGATGCGCTCCGCCGGAATTCCCCGGGCAGCAAGCTGCGCCGCATACTGCTTTTCTTCAATCTGACGCAGGGCCGCCCGCACCGTGTCCGCGAGCTCTGCCTCGTCTTCCGGGTCCTGCACCTTAAATTCCAGAAGAATGGCATCATCCGCCACGCAGTCTTTCGGCTCCAGCATCACATCATAGCGCCCAAAACCGCTCTCCCGGTTGGATGTAATCACATACCGGTCCTGCAGGTCCACCATGAGGCCCAGGACAAACCCATGATAAAACCGCTCCGGCTCCTCCTCCGACGGCCGCCGGCCCGTATCAAAATAGCTGAATGTGTCCCGGGCCACGCGGTTCATGTAGGCATTCATTCCCTTAATATCTCCCTGGATCATGGCCTTGACAAAATCATTATAATTTCCCTCTGTCCGCGAAAACCAGTCATGCACCATATTCTGAAACATCAGCCATACCTCCCGGTTTGTCAGTGAAAGCTCATATTCCAGATATCCTGTCCCTTCCCTCTCATTATATTTCCCAAAGGACAAAACCTTCAAGTAGCCGCTGGCCAGCAGCAGGCTCCATACCGCCTTTGCACTGCCGTCCAGCTGACTGTAAACAATCTGCTCGTCCACCTGTGTCCGTATGGCCTCTCCCCGGAGCAGACTCTCAAAGTCCTCCTTAATCCTACGGCTTCCCTCCCGGATAAGCTTGCTCACCAGGCTGTTGGAGCTGGTATTCGCCCAGTAGGTCCCATAGACGCCGGTATCCAGGAAATTTAAAATCGACCAGGGGTTATAAATATCCCGCACGCTGCCAAAGGTAAAGCCGTCGTACCACCGCTTCACCTGGGCCTTCTCCGCCTCAAGCCCGCACTCCTCCAGTCCCGCGAACACCTCCTCCTCCGTAAAACCAAAGCACCTGGCATACTCCTGGGAGGTTGTCGTCACCACCTTTAGATTATTCAGGTCAGAAAAGATGGACTCCCTGCTGACACGGGTAATCCCCGTCATAACAGCCCGCTCCAGCCAGGGATTCGTCTTAAAGGTAGAATTGAACAGGCTTCTGGCAAAGGACGCCAGTTCCTCCCAAAATCCATTTACATAGGCCTCCTGCATAGGCGTATCGTACTCGTCCAGCAGAATGACCGCCTTTTTTCCGTAATAGCGGAAGAGGAAGTCCGAAAGTCTGTACAGCGCCATAGGCGCATCCCGCTCGCTCATCTCCCCTGCCATCTGCCGGAAGAAATCCTTCTCCGCATCTGACAGCACGCCGCTGTCCAGAAGAAATGACTTCCGCACGTACTGCTCCATCAAAATCTGCCGGAGCCGGTAAACCGTAGTCTCATAATCCCTTTCCTTTACATTGGCAAAGGAAAGGCTGATAACCGGATAGGTTCCCTGCATAGCGCGGTACTCTGCATGCTCCCATATAGAAAGCCCCTCAAACAGCGCGCCCTGTCCGGCATACACTGTGGAAAAAAAATACTCCAGCATACTCATATTCAAGGTCTTCCCGAACCGGCGGGGACGGGCAATCAGGGTCACACTGTCTCCGCTTTCCCACCACTCCCGGATGAAATCTGTCTTATCTACATAAAAATAGCCCTTCCGTATCAAATCGCCGAAATCCTGCAGTCCGATGGCTATGGTTCTGCCCTGCTTCCTCCCAGATATCTTAGTTCCCATAAAGACCTCCCCAAATCCTGGCCCGCGTGTTTTACAGCGTGCCGTACTGAGCAGACAACTTTCTTTTTCTATTATTCAGTATACAGGATTTGCCCACAAAACACAATGACAGCCTCTTCGCAAAATACCCGCACCAACCTGCCCACCCAACGCAAAGAACCGCCATAACGCCATACCACCGGCGTCACAGCGGCCCTGTGCCAATACATATCTGTGATACTGTTACTCCTCCGAATCCCGCTTTGTCTCTTCCCTTGTGGAGTCCGTATCGTCCATGGAGTCCTTCGCGTCATCCATTCCCTGCTCCACCTTATCCTTCACCTTTTCAGCGCCGTCCTCCAAATCGTCCATCACCCCGTCGATGACGCCCTCCCGCGTCTCCCCGGTGGCAGCGGCGTTCGTGCTCTGTCCCGTGTCCATCTGGCTGTCCGAGCTGCTGCCGCAGGCCGTCAGGCAGAACACACCCATGCAGAGCGCCGTCAGAAGCAAGTATCTGATTCTTTTCATAATCGCATTCT
>CALWLN010000086.1 GCA_944381535.1 uncultured Lachnospiraceae bacterium | reverse complement strand
TCTAAAACACCTCAAATCCGCTCATTTTTCTTCGAAAAATGGCTACTTTTCGGTGTTTTGCGCGCCCCAAGGTCATACTTGCCTGCGCAAGCGCAGCCCGCATGACCTTTTGACGCTTGTATCATATTATAATAAGTGTATCATATGCGTACTGCATATGTCAAAAGATTCATGAAAAAATAACTGCATGGGAACTGCCATTTTCTGGCATTTGCTTCGTGAAAAGATTACCCTCACCCGGCAGAGGCACACGCGGCCCTGTCAAGTGAGGGTAATCTTTCAGCCTTTCCTTTTTCGCTTTTTCTCCGGCTCCGGGGTTTTCGTGTAATCCGGCCGGTTGGTGGACAAATTTATCCCGGTAAGCTCCGTATAGGCCGTCGTCTCCTGGGGAAGTCCTTTTTTCCGCAAAATGTAGGCCAACAGTTTCTGCGCCAGATAGTAAAAGGTCGCGAAAACCGGGACCCCCAGCACCATGCCCATGAAGCCGAAAAACCCGCCCCCAATCAAGGTGGCAAAAATTACCCAGAAAGAGCTTAGGCCCGTGGAATCTCCCAGAATCTTGGGAGCGATGACATTTCCGTCCACCTGCTGCAGCACAATAATAAAAATCAGAAAGTACAATCCCTGAATGGGACTTGCCAGCATGATCAGGATCGTGCTGGGAATGGCTCCGATATACGGCCCAAAAAAGGGAATCACATTGGTCACACCCACAATGACGCTGACCAGCACCGCATATGGCATTTTAAACAAAGACATGCCAATAAAGCAGAACACGCTGACAATGGCGGCGTCCAGAATCATACCGGAGATAAAACCGCTGAAAATGTGATTGCTCTTTCGCGCCACCTCGATAAACACATTTCCCTGTTTTGCCGGCAGAAGGGCGTATACCATCTTCTTGGCCTGTCCCTCAAAGGTCTCCTTGCTCATCAGCACATATACGGAGACAATCACGCCAACGATAATATTTAACAGCACCCGCACCACGGAAATCACTCCGCTGGTCAGGGATGTCAGAAGCGTTCTTGTCTGAGGCAGGAAATCCGTTCTGGCCCAATCCTCAAATATGGCGATAATTCTGTTCAGAATCTGCTCCAAATGCGTGGACACCTGACTGTCAGAGGTGATATACCCCTCAAACCAGGTGATAAAGGTCTCCACCTGCCGGGGAAGCTGTATCACCATCCGCTCAATGCTGCTGTAAAGTTCCGGAATCACCATGTTCAGCAGCACAGCAAGAATCACCGCCACGAAAATCAGAGCACCGGCCACACTGATAGCCCGGGCCGCTTTTCTGGCCTTGCGCTCTTTTTTGGCCCGCTTCAAAAACCATCGCAACAGATATTTTTCCTCCCATTTTACAATGGGATTCACAAGATAGGCAATAACGAATCCGATGATGATGGGCTGCAAAATTCCCAGCAGAAGCCTCCAGTTATCCATCAGCCCATGGTAACGGTATATCAGGAAAAAGGCCACCATGCTCAGGAAAATCACGATAAAGGCCGTAAGCCCTATCGCAAGATAGGGCTTGATATTCCAGTTGGCCTTGCGCTCCTCCCGTTTCTCCTGGCGCGCCTGCTGCTCCTTCCGGTCCTGCTGCTCCTGGCTCGTCTGCTGCTCCTTCTGGTCCTGCTGCTCCTGGCTCGTCTGCTGTTCCTGGTTTTCCTGCTTTTCTTCCAAAAGAGTTCTCTCCTTAACTAATCTCTGTAATAATTAATCAGGCATCCCTTCAAAATGATGGTCCGCTCATCCTCCGTCAGTTCTCCCATCTTCAGAGTAAATTCCACCAGACCACCGTCCTTCACCACATAGGCGGGAATATCTGTCTGCTTTTCGGTGATGGCCTTTTTGATATCCGGCACAAAGAGGTAATCGCCGTTTGCGAAGGGCAGTTCCCCCTCCGGAATCAGGAAAGGCAGCATACCCCAGTTGATCAGATTGGAACGATACCGCTTGGTGGCGTACTCGTTGGCGATATTGGCCCAGCCCCCCAGCACCTTCTGGCAGGAGGCCGCCTGCTCTCTGGCGGAGCCGTCCCCCGGCTTCACCGCGAAAATGGTGCTTCCGACGCCCAGATTGCCTTCTCCCGCCTCCGGGAATCTGGTGTGAACCACCGCCATCACGTCCTTTAATTCCGGCAGAGCTTCCAGAGGACAGGTCCCCGCCTCGATGGCCTTCTGGGCCTTCTGCACTTCCTTTGCTCTTCCCACATAAGCCGGATCCTTTCTGGATAGGGTAAATTCCGCCAGTCCCAAAGGATTGGAGCGGTAGGAGGAGGTTTCCCCGGAAGGGATCAGCTCGTCCGTGGTGGTGACGGGGTCATGAATCTCACTTACCACCTTCAATACCAGGTTCTCCGGCAAGGGGCTCATGGCCGGCCAGTCCTTGATATTGGGGCCGAACTTCACCTCCTGGCCGGGGTCCGCCACGCCCTTGCTGTCAAAGACACGGTTCTCATATATTTTCCCGTCAAAGAAGTATCTGGGATTGGTGTAGTTCACATCCATGTCGGTGGCTGCGGTCAGATACCCCTTGTTGGCCGCCGTGGCCGCAATGGAACGGGCGTCCATCAGCGCCACAGAGGCAATCTGGCCGTTCTGAAGCTTGGAACCCTCCCGGTTGGGGAAGTTCCGGGTGGAGTGGCGGATGGAAAATCCGTTATTGCCCGGAGTGTCTCCTGCGCCAAAGCAGGGTCCGCAGAAGGCGGTCTTGACAATAGCTCCCGTCTCCATCAGCGCCGCAACGGAACCGTTCTTCACAAGCTCCATGTAGATAGGGGTGCTGGCCGGGTAGACACTCAGGGTAAATTCATCCGGTCCGATGCTTGCGCCCTTTAAGATGTCCGCCGCCGCACAGATATTTTCAAATCCGCCGCCGGCACAGCCCGCGATGATTCCCTGGTCCACGTAGAGCTTCCCGTCTCTGACCTTGTCCTTCAGGGTGAAAGGAACGGCGCCGTCCAGGCTCACCTGGGCCTTCTTCTCGCAGTCATCGAGAATATCCAGCAGATTTTCGTTCAGTTCCTCAATGGTGTAGGTGTTGCTGGGATGGAAGGGCATGGCGATCATAGGCTTTATGGCGCTTAAATCTATCTCAATCATGCCGTCATAGTAAGCCACCGGGCCGGGATTTAATTCCTTATAGTCCTCCGGCCGTCCGTGGATGGCATAAAAGTCCTTGATTTCGTCGTCGGTTCTCCAGATAGAGGATAAGCAGGTGGTCTCGGTAGTCATCACGTCAATGCCGATTCTGAAATCCGCGCTCAGAGAGGAGACACCGGGGCCCACAAACTCCATCACCTTGTTGTTGACATAGCCGCATCCAAAGACCTCTCCGATAATGGCCAGGGCCACGTCCTGGGGACCTACGCCCGTCCGGGGTTTGCCGGTGAGATAGACGCCCACCACGCCGGGCATGTTGATGTCATAGGTCTTATTTAAAAGCTGCTTCACCAGCTCCGGTCCGCCCTCTCCGATGGCCATGGTGCCCAGGGCGCCGTAGCGGGTGTGAGAGTCGGAGCCAAGGATCATAGCGCCGCCCTCCGCCAGCATTTCTCTGGCATACTGATGGATAACAGCCTGATGAGGGGGCACGTAAACGCCGCCGTATCTTTTTGCGCAGGAAAGGCCATACATATGGTCATCCTCGTTAATAGTGCCGCCCACTGCGCAAAGGCTGTTGTGGCAGTTGGTAAGCACGTAGGGCACCGGAAATTTTTCCAGACCGGAGGCTCTGGCCGTCTGTATGATGCCCACATAGGTAATGTCATGGGAAGTCAGTTTATCAAATTTGATTTTCAGCTTGTCCATGTTTCCCGAGGTGTTGTGGGATTCCAGGATGCTGTAAGCAATGGTCTGCTTCGCCGCTTCCTGGCGCGAAACCTCCCTCCCCGTCTTTGCCTTCATGCGCTCTGCCGCGCCCGGAACGTCTTCCACCAGCTCCGTGCCATTTATCAGATATACGCCGTTTTCATATAGTTTCATGTCTTTCCTCCTGAATCTTTAGTCTCTCTTTTCTAGTATAGCACAGCAACGTGAAAAAGCAAGCCGATAAATTACCTGTTTTACAGCATTTATGGCAAATGGTTACTTCTCACGGGGTGGGGAAATTAAAAAGTTTGTTTACAGAACCAGAAGGATTTTTAGGTTTTGTCTGGAGGTCGCCCTGGATGGCACATTTGTTACCGCAGACACGCTTCCGCTCAAATCAAGACGCAACGGTACTAGGCTC
>CALWLN010000085.1 GCA_944381535.1 uncultured Lachnospiraceae bacterium | reverse complement strand
GATCTTTTAAAATGGACAGACACTTTTCAAAATAAGAATATCAAAGAAATAAAATTTATTTTGGAAAAATATGGTAGTAAGGTTGTGTGGTTCTCAAATAAACGGGATATACGTCATTTTTTAAATTCTAATTTGGAAAGTTTAGTCGCTTGATTTTAGAGAATCCGGAAGCTTAATTTGACCAAAAAGGACTGATTTGATATGATGCTAAAAAAGAAACGAACAGAAGTAAAAACCTACAACCATGAGGAACTGTATCCGATAATCAGAAGCAGTATCTGTACAGGGGAAAAGGTGGCCGGTTTCAAACGCCGGGACAATGGGAAGTTCGAGGAAATCATGCTGATTCAGAATGAGCGTGACATGGCGGAATTTTTACGGATGTATGGATTAGATAAAGCGGATGTGAAGGTAGAATATTAACGTGATATAAGAGGATATCCCTATACAGAGAGCTATATCGATGCAATACCCATATATCAAAATGTACATTATTGACAAAATGTACACTTTGCGGTATGATTAGAGTACGAAAGGAGATGATAGATATGGTAACTTTAAATGCAACAGATGTAAGAAAAGGGTGGAGTAGTGTTGTTGACGATGTAATCCATGATAAGCCTCAATTTATCAAAAGAACCAGAGACAAAATGTGGCTGTCGAACCTTTCTGTTATGGAGGAGATATTGGACGGTTATACTTTTACGGCAAACAGATTCGTGGAAGAGGACGGTTCTGTTACTCTTTCTTTGAATGAAATCGACTTAATTGAGAATGGAGCCACAGAAGCGGAGGCCAGAAACAAGCTGGCTGAAGCGATTATGGAATATGCCGTGGAATTCTATAATGAATATGCGTTATATAGCCGTTCTAATAATCGGAAAGGGCATATTCCTTATATTTTCAAAGCATTGATTATGGATGATGTTGAAAAGATAGGGGAGGGGATTTTATGCCGAGATGGAAAGAACTAAAGAGATTTTGTGAAAGAGACGGCTGGGAACTTTATAAAGATACTGACCACTATTTTTATAGAAAAATTTGTCAGGATGGAACTATAAAACGGACAAAAGTTTCAAAAGGGTCCGGCGAAATTCATGCGAGAATGTGGAAAGAAATCTTAAACCGTCAGCTACAGGTAACCCAGGAATACTTTAATGAAAAAATATAAGTGTACTACATTCTCAGTAATTTTTCCGAAAAATGCACCTACAAAAAAACGCAACTCTTTTTCATTTCATTGTTAGAATCCCCTTCTCTTTATCGTCTCTATAGATGAAAGGCCTTTCAAATTTCCGCAAAGGAGTGACCATCATGGACGACAATCAAATCATTGCGCTCTATTTCAGCCGCGCAGAATCCGCCATCCGGGAGACCGAGAAAAAATACGGCAATTACTGTCTGTCCCTGGCCAGCCATATCTTAAGGGACAGGGAGGACGCAAAAGAGTGTGTCAACGACACCTGGCTGCGGGCCTGGAACGCCATACCGCCCGCACGGCCCAGTCAGCTGCGACTCTTTCTAGCAAAAATCACCCGCAATCTGTCCTTCGACAGACTGAAGGAAAGACTTGCCAAAAAGCGCGGCGGCGGAGAGGTTATGGCTGCGCTGGAGGAGCTTCAGGAGTGCGTCAGTAGTTCCTCTGATGTGGAGACGGAACTGGAATTTCAGGAGCTTACGGACAGCATCAACCGTTTTCTGCATACTCTGCCGGGAAGGGAATGCAGTATCTTTCTGCGCCGGTATTTTTATGTGGAGCCCGTGGGAGATATCGCAAAGCGGTATGCTGTCAAGGAGAGCAACGTTCTGGTGATACTTTCCAGAACACGAAAAAAGCTTTGCGCCTATCTGGAGAAGGAGGGTTACATCCTATGAAAAAAGAACAATTATTTGAGGCCATCGGAGGGACAGATGATGAGCTGCTTGCGTTAAGTGAGAAACCTGTCCGCAAGAGATACACCTGGATAAAATATGCCGCTGCGGCGGCCTGTCTCATACTGGTACTGGCGGTGGCTCTGCCTATTGGAATTTCAGAACTGGATTATCAGAGGAACGGGATTGCTCTATCCGACGATTCCTACCAAGTACGGGCAAAATATACGGAGAAATCGCCTGGGGATCAAACTGCGGCAAGCCTGATAAATCTTACGGAGGAGGAATTGTTTACCTACTTCGATACCGCCATTTTTAAGGGAACCGTGACAGAGATTGAAAATATCGAGCTCAGCTTCAACGGGGAGAAAGCCTACCGGGCGATTGCCCGTATCCGGGTGGAAGCCGTTTACCGGGGTTCCTGCCAGGAGGGTGAGGAGGTTTCCATTTTGCTTCCCTGCGCCATAGATACGGATACGAAGGTCACCGATACGGAGGTGGTCTCCGCCATGCGGGTGGGAATGCATGGGATATTCATGCCCATGATATATGAGGAGACCTCTTACTGGGAGCAGAACGGCGCAAGGCTTGCCTTAAAGGATCTGGCGCCCTACGGACTTCCCGACGGGGAGCGGTACGCGTTTCTCGAAATCGGCGACGGCCTGGTATTTGCCCGCTGGGCTTACGAATCCATTTCCGATGCCGCAACCCTGGAGGATATTGAAACATATATTTTGGAGATGATTGCAAAATGAAAAAGGAGACGGGAGCGGTTTCCGGCCAAGTATGAAGTATCTATGGAAACGGAAGGGAATTCATGCTGTAAAATCCTGCCAGAGGAAATCTTTTGGCGGGATTTTACTTTCTGCAGCCGATCTAAAATGCCGGCAATGCGGCAGAAATCAAACAAATATTTTTCAAAACTTGAATATCAGATCGCCGCATGATACAATCATTTACAGGAAAAGATTGTTTGGCAAATGTCTGAGAGAGGACAGGTGTTATGATGTGTACAAAAAAAGAGTTACAATTTAGTATTTTTTTGATTTATGCTTTGGCAGAAAAGTGGAAGAAAAACCCGTCGGACGTTTATCATATTTTAAATAATACCCGAATTTTGGACGACTATATTCTTGTATGTTACGATACCTTACATACATTGGGAACAGAATATTTAGTGGATGACATTACAGAATTTGCGAAAGAAAAGGGAGTTCGTATATGATTTTATATCATGGGACAACTGAAATAATAAAACATCCGGATATAGCATTTTCTAAAAATTATTTAGATTTTGGAAGGGGCTTTTATTTGACCACGTTTCAAAAGCAGGCAGAGAAATGGGCTTTGCGGAAAAGCCTGCGTAAACAGACAAAGGCAGTGGTGAATAACTTTGAATTGTCTGAGGATTTAAGTCAATATCGTATACTTACATTTGCAAAAGAAAATGAAAAATGGCTTGATTTTGTGTGTGCATGTCGGCAAGGTGATCTTGTTTATAAAGAGTATGATATTATCGTAGGTGCGGTGGCCAATGATGATGTTTTCAAAACCGTTGATATGTATTTTCGTGGATTATGGGATAAGGAAAAAGCTTTAAATGAATTGCGCTATTACAAAATGAGCAATCAGATTTGTATTGTAAATCAAGATGTGATAGAGAAAGAGCTAAAATATCTGGGCTCATATGAGGTGAATCAAAATGGTAGATAGGGAAAATTTGGAATTTATCTATAAACAGAATTTGGAGGAGTCCATCATCCGTTATCTTGCTGACGTAAAGAAAATAGATTTACGTCAGGCAATGGATTTATACTATAAAAGTAAGCTTGCCAGACAAATTGAAGGTGGAACGTATGGCATAGATAATCTGGATTACAAATATCTGGTGCAGGATTTGATTGACAATGAACCCGAATTATTTAAATAAAGACGGAGAAGGCGCCGTTCATCTTACTTGCGCAAAAATTTTTTTCAACTGTCCCTCTTGACAGCGCAAATATTTTTTTACATAATAATTAAGAGTTTAATTAATGGTTAATCATAAAAGAGGTGACAAAAAGTATGGAAAAACCAAAACGGACAGTCATGATGGCAGTGGGGCGGACCCGCCGTGCCTGGGACAATCATATCAAGGCCGTCGCCATGGAAATCGGCATTCCCGATTCCTACCAGGCCGTCATTCCTTTCCTTTCCAGAAATCCGGGCGCAAATCAGAAAATGGTGGCGGATTTCTCCAATATCACCACGGCGGCCGTCAATCAGACGGTAAAGGAGCTGATCGCCAACGGCTATGTGTACAAGGAAACCGATGAGAGCGACAGGCGCTATACGAAGCTTTTTCTGACCCCAAAAGGGAAGAAGACGGCTCTCATGCTGCGGGAGCGTCTGCATAACTCCGACAAGGTGATCACCGCCGCCATAACCCCGGAAAAAGAGGCGGAGATGATTGCGCTTCTGGATAAAATTCACGACTGTATACGGAGGGAACTGATCTCATGCTAAAGTATCTGAAAAAATACTGGTTTTACTGTCTGCTTGCCCCTCTGTTCATGGTGGGGGAAGTGGCAATGGACCTGATCCAGCCGGATATGATGGCGGACATTGTGGACAATGGGGTGCTGAAAAGCGATATGGAGCTGATCGTGTCGGTGGGAATCCGCATGATCCTGTTTGTCATGCTGGGGGGATTTTGCGGGGTGATGTGCGGCGTTTTCGCCAACATAGCGGGTCAGGGCTTCGGAAACGATCTGCGCAAGGACCTGTTTTCCCGTATCATGTCCCTGTCCTTTCAGCAGACCGATAAAATCTCCACCGGCTCCCTGGTGACGCGGCTGACCAACGACGTCACCCAGGTACAGAATATGGTCATGATGTCCATCCGTGGATTCGTGCGAAACACCGTGATGTTTCTGGGCGGGATTCTGATGTTGTACCGGCAGTCCCCTCTGTTTGCGGGGATCGCGGCCTGCGGTCTTCCCTTTGTGGCGCTGTTCGTGGTATTTTTCCTGAAAAAAGCCTCTCCCTTGTTTGCGGTGGTGCAGGAAAAGCTGGACGGGATCAACAATGTCATGCAGGAAAATGTAGCTGGAGCGAGAGTGGTGAAGGCCTACGTGAGAGAGGCCCATGAACTGAAAAAATTTGACGACGCAAACGAAGCACTCTGCAGTAAAAATCTTCATGTGCAGACCCTGCTTGCCTTCATGGGTCCCTGTATGAATATTGTGCTGAATCTCTGTATCGTGGGCGTGATCCTGGCCGGCGGGCTGAACGTAAAGGCAGGCGGAGCGATTACCCCCGGTAATGTCATGGCCGCCATCACCTACCTGGCCCAGATCTTAAACGGCGTGCTCTTTATGGCCAATATTTTCCAGACCTTTACCAGAGCCAAAGCCTCTGCGGACCGGATCAACGAGGTGTTAAAGGACCCCGCCGTTATTACGGATGGCCCGGGCGCCATGGATACCGTCAGCACCGGCGAAGTGGAATTTAAAAACGTAAGCTTCTCCTACCCGGAGAGTTCCGGGGAGCGTGTACTTCAGGACGTATCCTTCCGGGTGAAAAAAGGAGAAACCCTGGCGATCATCGGCTCCACGGGAAGCGGAAAGTCCACTCTGGTAAATCTGATTCCGCGTTTTTATGATGCAACGGGCGGGGAGGTTCTGTTAGACGGCAAAAATGTAAAAGATTTTCCGTTAAAAGAACTGCGGGAGAAAATCGCCATTGTACTCCAGAAGGCAGAACTCTATTCCAGGCCTATCGAAGCCAATATCCGCTGGGGAAAGGATGACGCAAGTCATGAGGAAATTGAGAAAGCAGCCAAAATCGCTCAGGCGGATTCGTTTATCCGCAGCACAAGATCCGGTTACGATACCATGGTTTCCGAGGGCGGCCACTCCCTTTCCGGCGGGCAGAAGCAGAGAATTTCCATTGCCAGAGCCGTTCTGAAAAACGCTGAGATCCTCATATTTGACGATTCCACCAGCGCCCTGGACTTAAAGACCGAGGCCATGTTGTATGAAGCCTTAAGAAGGGAATGTCCGGGCGTCACCAAGATCATCATTGCCCAGCGGATTGCTTCCATCCAGGGGGCGGACCGGATCGCGGTGCTGGAAGGCGGCAGTATCTCCGCCCTGGGAACCCATGAGGAACTGCTGAAAAACTCAGAGATTTACCAGGCCATTTACCGGTCTCAGATGAAGGAAGGAGGTGCGGCGTCATGACGGAAGAGAAAAGAAAAACGGAGACGGTTATGAATTTCCGGCGGGGGCCGGGCGGACCGAGACCGCCCATGGGACAGGCTGTGGAAAAGGCCGATGATGTCAAAAAAACCATTTCAAGACTGCTGGTCTATTTCGGCCAGGCAAAAAAATTGTTGATTTTCTTGCTGGCGTCGGTCATATTCGTTACGATCATGGCGCTTTTCGCGCCGGCCCTGCAGGGACAGGCCATCGATTTCATCACCTTGCGGGTGTGGGACAGGCTGTACCGGTGTATCGTGTTTTTGCTGTTTGTATATCTGGCAAATATTTTATTCGGACTGTCACAGTCCCTGCTTGCCGCAAGGCTAAGCCAAAGTATCGTAAAACAAATGCGCCATGATCTGTTCCGGAAAATCGATTATCTGTCCATCAAGTATCTGGACACCCATTCCAACGGGGATATCATGAGCCGCATGACAAACGACGTGGAGAATATCTCCAATACCGTGGCACAGAGCCTTGGCTCTCTTATCTCCGGGGTCCTTACGGTGGTGGGAACGGTGGCGATCATGTTTTATTATTGCTGGCAGCTTACCCTGATTACCCTTGTGACGGTTCTCCTTACAATCGTTGTGACAAAGAAAATGTCAAAGGTCATGCGAAACGTATATCGGAAGCGCTCCGAGATTCTGGGGCAGCTGAACGGACATTCCGAGGAAATGATTACGGGCTATAAGTCCATTGTTGCCTACAATAAGCAGGAGGATGTCATAGAGGAATTCTGCCGGACCTCCGATGAGCTGACCAAGGTCAGTATAAAAGCGGAAATTCTGGGGGGCTCCATGGGGCCGGTCATGAACTGTATCTCCAATATCGGATTTGTCATTGTGGCGGCCTTCGGCGGATTTTTCGCCTATACGGGACTGATCACGGTGGGAACCATTTCCGCTTTTATCATCTATGCCAAGCAGTTTTCAAGACCCATCAATGACATTGCCCAGCTTTACGGCACGATTCAGACAGCCCTGGCAGGGGCGGAGCGCGTATTTGCGCTGATCGACCAGCCGGATGAGGACAACAGCGGCTCTCTTACTATGGACCATGTGACGGGGGAGATTTCCTTCCGGAATGTGAATTTTTCCTACGTGCCCGGAAAGCAGGTGCTGTACGATTTTAACCTGGATGTGAAGCCGGGACAGAAAATCGCCCTGGTGGGCGCAACCGGCAGCGGAAAGACCACGGTAGTAAATCTGCTTATGCGCTTTTATCCCGCGGATTCCGGTGAAATCCTCATTGACGGCGAGAACATTTTCGATATTAAAAGGGACGAGCTGCGGAAAAATATCGCCATTGTCCTGCAGGATACCGTGTTGTTCTCCGACACCATCGCCTACAACATAAAGTACTCCAATCCGGAAGCCTCCGACGAGGAAATGGTGTACGCGGCTGATATGAGTAACTGCAGACGTTATATCGAGCGTTTTCCGCAGAAATACAACACCTTCTTAAAACAGGCCGGATCAGGGCTTTCCCAGGGCCAGAGGCAGCTTCTGGCCATCGCCAGGGCCGTGCTGGCGGATCCCAAAATACTGATCCTGGATGAAGCCACCTCCTCCGTAGACACCAGAACCGAACAGAAGATCCAGGACGCCATGGTGAAGCTGATGAAGAACCGGACCAGTCTGATCATCGCCCACCGGCTTTCCACTGTGCGGGACGCCGACAAAATCGTGGTGATGGACCAGGGGCGTGTTGTGGAAATCGGCAATCATGAGGAATTGATCGCAAAACAGGGCCGGTATTACAGTCTTTATATGACGCAGTTTGCCGGGAATAAAATTTAAACGCTTTCCTCTGCGAGTTGCAGTAACTTTTCACGGGGTGGGGAAAATAAAAAGTTTGTTCACAGAATCAGAAGGATTTTTAGGTTTTGTCTGGAGGTCGCCCTGGATGGCACATTTGTTACCGCAGACACGCTTCCGCTCAAATCAAGACGCAACGGTACTAGGCTCGCCGCCCGTAAACGGTCGGTTCGCCAAGTGCCGGCGTCTTTCCATGGTCTGCTTATAACAAATGTGCCATCCAGGGCTACGTTCCAGTCAAAAG
>CALWLN010000084.1 GCA_944381535.1 uncultured Lachnospiraceae bacterium | reverse complement strand
AGAAGGTTTTTATATCTTCTAATCTGGCACCGTCTTATTGTTGTGCTCAAACGCGTGTTTATCTAACGTATGTTCGGTGAACATGCGTTTCTTTTTGAGTTCGCCAAAATCGGAATTTCCTATAAAGTAAAAAAGACGCTGAAAATCTTCTCAACGTCCTTTTTAAACATTCCTATTTCATCCCCGCCCAGATAGATCCGGCAGGCTATTGGTATGGCCCTTCCTTAAGCACCTCCAGGGAAGGAATCTCCTCCCCATAGGATTCCTCCGCCAGATCCGTAATGACGGTATTGGAGCAGTCCCCGTACTGATAAATCTGATCCAGATACTCAATGGCCGCCCGAATCTTGGTCCGCAGCAGATATCCACCGGACTGGGTAATTTTCTCCAAAGTATCCACAGAAACCTGGGGCTCCCAGTGATAGGCACGTCTGTGAAACTCCTTCAGCTTCTCCAGCACCTCCTGAAACTCTGTCCGGGTCAGCGGGTGCAGCTGGGGTGCCTTCCGCAGAAGGTCCAGAACCGTATGCATGGGCTCCGGTTCACCGGGAAAAAGCTCCGCCAGATTCTCATAATCGTGCTTTGCCTCGATCACATCCTCAATGTAGGAGGCGCTTAAGGCAAATACCGAAAATACCGACTCCATCTCCGTATTGGGAAGCAGGAAACGGGCCATATTGCGGTAGGCGTTCAGCCGGGCCTTTTTCCCGAGACGGCCGATAAGCTCCGCCTCGTCCACCAGGATCACCCAGCCTTGATATCCCATCTGGGTAAACAGATGGCTCATAAAAGCAAAGTAGTCCTGGCAATGCTTGGTTTTACTGAAATTGACATTGTATTTTACCGGATGGTTAAAGATTCTCCGGTAAATTTTCTTGAGGGGCGCATTGGCCATAAAGTCCCCCTCCAAATCGGCCTGCAGCAGAAATTTTTCCTCCGCGTCCTCCGTATTCAGATAGGCCCGAAGCAGATAATAAAGCTTGTCCGTCTCCAGCTGTTTAGCGGCAAAAGCAATCATCTCGGAAGCCAGAGGACTGTTTTGCGTCATATTCTCCAGGGTGTGTAAGAACCCCGGCTGCTGGTGCTGGGGGAGATAGGTGTTGGCAATGATTTTCTGGTAAATCAGATACAGCTTATCCATGGGCGTCTCCTTGCTTAAGGACAGATAGGAGACCACCATATGATTTTCATGGGCCAGGGTGAAGACAGTATTCAGAAGATGGGTCTTGCCCTCGCCGTATTTTCCGGAAATCACCATACCTCCGGACTTTCCGCCCTTCTTGATCCCATCCAGCCGCTCCGTGATTTCCCGCATAAGCCGCGGTCTGGCACCGGAAAAATAGGCTCCCACCGCCCGGGAGGGAATCCCGGAGCGCAGGGCTTCTATGATATGCCGGGCCTCCATGTCAAAGGAGGGCGCAGTTTCCTCAACTCTCGGATTCATCATCATTTCCTCCCATCATTGCGTTATAGACCAATCGGGGAATCCCAACGCTCCCCAGCCTGGACTGGGAAAGCAGTTCCCCTGCCTGCTCCAGAGTCAATTCCGACAGGCTGCGACTGCGCAGGGAGTGGGACAGCGTCTCCGAAATCTCCAAAAGAACCTCCGGCGTATACTCCTGGGCCGCCATGGCGTCCAGATCCACAATATCCGCAAAGCGGTTGAACCGCTCCCCCACAATCTCTGTCTGAATCCGCATCCACAGAGCCTGGTAAGATTTCAGACCGCAATTCTCGTCATCCATCAGACCCCTATCAAAAGCAAACACGAACATGATATGCCTAAGGCTGTCAATATCGTCGATGAGCTGCCGGAGGCTCTCGTAGGTGTCCTCCCGCTTCATTTTCGTATAATGAAGTGGCTCTAAGCTGGAACGGCTGATCAGTATCTCAAGATCATCCACGGCCACAAATAATCCCGCGTATCCGCCCAGATGAACCACCTCACAGAGGGAGCGCAGCATATGTCTGGCATTGTATTTCGTAATCCGGCTTGGAGATAAGCCCAAAGCCCGAAGCTGGGGAAGCTTCACGGTTCTGTCTCCTCCCAGCCAGCCTAAGAGCAGAGCCTTATTCTGTTCCTCCAAAATGGGATATCCCAGAAGGCTTCCTGTCAGCATACTGCAGGCCAGAGCAAAATTATTGTCCAGCAATGGATTGTCCAGAAACAGTTCCTTTAACTGCGTCCGAATCTCCCGACGGGTTAAGGCATCGCTCATATTTTCCCGGGCCAGATAGTCCATGAAGGTCAGATTCTCCGGTATTTCCCGATAATCATAGCCCATGCCGGCCACCACCCTGCGGCAGCAGCCCCGCAGGCATTCCATCAAATCACACTGGCGCAAAATCTCAAAATAAATATCCTTAAAATCATTGAGCCAGATGTCCCTGGCCGAAAAGTTCACCGTCCGGTAACCGCTCTTTGCGGCAATCTCTGTCATCAGGTTCAGAAAATAAGATTTCCCGCTTCCGGGGCGGCCCGTCACAAATTTTATCTTGCTGCCGCCGAAGCGAATGTATTCCTCTATGTATTTTTCCTGCCAGAAATCCGTCAGAAAGCAAATGCCCGGAGCGGCAGCCACAGATTCCCTCTCCATATACTACTCCATTTCTTCGTCCGTATAAAAACGAATGGTCGCCAGGAACTGCTCCCGTCCCTCGCCATCCAGAATACGAAGGGCCTTGATATTGTTCCTGCTGGGGCCAAACTGAAACCGGCGGCCATTTTTGGTGGTCTCCACGGTGGAATCCCCATAAAGCCGCGCCAGATCAAAGGAAAAGCTCTGCTGGTCATAATCCCTGCGGAAGCGGCTCATTGGCGCCAGGAATTTATAGAGACTTGTCAGATAAATATCGGCGTCCGGTGCCTTCTTCAGCTTCATCACTGCCAAATCATAGGCGTCTGCCAGCTCATTGAGAAAGCTCTGGGCGTTAAAGCTGGCCTTCATCAATTTCTCCTGCCCCGCCTTTACGGTCTGCACAAAGCTCTTCGGACGCATACACTGGATTTTCTTGCGGTCAAGATAAAGGTCCTGATTCTCGGCATCGATTCTGACCCGGTAGGGGAACATTTCATAGACGGGAGCTTCTCCCCGGACATCCACCTGGTATTCCTCACAATAAGCCAGCATCTGCCCCGCAAAATCACCGCTTTCGAAGTAAGAGCGGGCGTCGAAGCCCTCCACGGCTGCCTTCAGTTCCTGAAGCACCGCCGCCTGCTGCAGGTTTGCCTCTATCATGGCATCAATATCCTTGGACAGATTTTTCAGATCCCCGGCTTCCGTTTCCTTTGCCATGCTCTTACTTAGCTTCTGCATGGCGGACAGCTTCTCCTTCAACTGCTTCTCCTGCCCCTGCAGATCCGTGTATAACGATTCGTAATTCATGAGTGCTTTTTCCTTTCTTTTGTCTGTTTGTAAAAATCCATTTAAAGTTTGTTTCAAAAATCAATCTTGTAACGGGAACAGCTTTGCGAACCCTGTTATCTTGCATTATACAAAATTTTTCCAGGTGGTACAAGGGGGTTTTCGCATCTATATAATCGGATGCTTTCTATAATCAATCATATCTATTCGATACACTTGTGTACCTATACATTCGCATAAATCCGGATTAAACAAAGCTAAATTATATCCATCACTATGCATTACGCTTTTATATTCTATCCCAGCATAACCCTTAACATCCTCATTAGGAATAATAATACTCTTAACAAAATCCGTAATATATTGAGTCGGAATGTAATCAAGCGCACTGTCACTCCTTCTCATTATCTTACCCATTTCATCATTTATCTTATTTAAATGTTCTTTATTAGTCGCATATTCTAAGCAATCCAACCCTTCTATAAAAGGACTGATTTGATTGATCCTTTTTAAATCAACTACAATAATATCTTCTTTCAATTTAAACTTTCCTACCGTTACATAATCATATGCACCAGCTCTAGCCTCATATATTGTAGTCTCGGCGGCATCACCTAAATACAAACATCGAATCCCTCTTGCATTTGCCCTGCCCTCTGTGGTCTTTTCAATTGGAGGCGCTCCCATCTCTTCAATCGGAATTCCTTCTTCCGTTGAAATTCTGCATCTATAAAACATCTCACCCGACTTATAGGGTTTACGGATATAGGAGCAAAATCGTTCCAGCAACTTCAAATTTACATAATGCGTATGAAAACGATTCTTTGTTTTTAGTGCCTCCACAAAATCATCCCAGGAATTTGTCGTCAAAAGAGAATGTTGTGCTAAATACTCTTGTTCATATAACTCCTGAATACCAACAGGCTGATCAAACAGCTCCGGATTATTTTCATACTTCTCTTTACATATGGCAGTAATTATATTATATACATCAGACTCGCTCTTTTTATTAAAAATATTCCAATTATGGATCAATTCACTTTTCAATAAACGTGTATCTGATTTCGGATATGAGTCCGGTAGCAAAGAGATTGGCGAAAGCCACTCTCATCCGGAATCAAATTATACTTAACATCTGTTTCTGCAAAATATTATTCATAAACAGGAATCGCATCTTTATTTGTACAGATTGTTCCCATATTGTCTGCATACTTTTCAATAAATTTCTCAGGATTTAAATTTGCACGCAGTAAACTCATATAAAGAATATGATCATTATCATTCAAACTCGTCAAAAAGCTTTCCTTTAACTTCTGGTTCTTCTCCTCTTTTAAATCATTACGAAAGCTCCCGACCTTGGGATTCATAATAAGCGCAATTGTTCTTCCATACTCCCCATATGTCTCTATCGTCTTAACCAATGTGGAAGATAACTTTACAGGTTCAATAACTGGTATTATTTTACTACTCAAAACACTCTTTTCTACTAACTCACGCAATGCGATTAATTCAAATTGTCGGCCTCTCAAATAAGGAAAATACATACTACACACCCCCATATTGACGTTCTAAAAATACTTCCAGTTTCTGATAATCATCATATGTTAATTCCATAAAATAAGCCAAAAATTTTAATTCATATGGAATCTTAACAAACTCCTCTTTCTCCAGGCGCATTCTCTTTTTCAATATTCTTAAAACCAGTAAATATGACTCTTCGATTGGTATCTGCAAAAACATTTTTTTACAAGTAGAATAATACTTAAATTGTGTAACGTCCGGCAAATATCCGTATCGCTGCGCTATTATATCTTCATATTCACTTTTTCTAAGTAATTTAAAAATTGTCTCCTTATCTAAATCACCACTGTGTCTTTCCGGCTTTCGAACTGTGCCCAATTTTCCATTTCTCCGTAGTATATAGATACCAACAGGCTTATCAATACTAGCTAGCACCTTCTGCAATTGTTGTAGATTTTTCTCATAAGTAACTACAGCTACATGGTCAAAAGCTTTGTAATAGTCATCTATCTGAGAGTTTAGTCTCTCAAGGTTATCCAATTCTGTTTTTATCTCATATACTACAGCCTTGCCATTTATTAATATAAAATCTGCTTTAGATTTTGCAATCGCCATCTCTGTTAAGGCGGTTGTTGTATTAACACTATGTATTCCCAAAAGTAATTTATTTAACAAAGTATTCTTATAAAAATATTCATTCCGATAATTATTCTTTAATTCACAATAAATTTCACTTATTAATTCCCGATTATTCTTTTGATCCGCGCCACTTGTATAACGTCTTACTACTGACGAATATACATCATCCACTTCCCCATCTATAAAACGGAGAAGCATATTGCGTGTAAATATTCTATTCAAATTTCTCATTTTACTTGTTTCCATCAGCTTCTCCTCCTCCAGTACTTGTTTATTAAATTATATTTTATCATATTTCTTTGTTAATTCACAGATAATCTTTCAAATTATTTTAGAAAATTAGAATAAGTGTTATCGGTTACAGAGCAAACAGCAACTGTTAACAATATCTGAAAATATAATTGTCTCGCAGCCGCTTGCCATATCCCACATCAACGTCTATAATACAAAATGACAGCGTTAGCAAAGCAGTTCTTGACATATACAAGATCACAGACCTCACTTTTAAAGGAAGGCGAACACATGGCACAGGAATTATACCCCTGGCAACAGGAATGTCTTGCCCTTTGGGAGCAAAATGAATATCGCGGCATTGTCCATGCGGTGACCGGTTCCGGTAAGACACGGATGGCCCTGGCCGGCATGGAGCTTCTGAAGAACAAGACAGGCTCCCGGCTCCGGGTCAAAATCGTTGTCCCAGGAAAATCCCTGCTGCTACAATGGAAACGGGCCCTGGAAAAGCTTCTTCCCCCGGAGGAGCATCCCAGCATTGGTCTCTGCGGCGGAGGCTTCCAGCCTTCCGCAGAGCGGGACTACATGCTCTATGTCATCCACTCCGCCAGGTACCGGCTGGCCCGCCAGATTCTCCGGGAGCTGAAGGAGGGCCATACCGTTCTTCTGATTGCGGATGAATGTCACAACTACACCAGTGGCGAGAACCGAAAAATCTTTGAGTTCCTCCCCTTTTTGCCCAAGCTTCCGGGAACCTATTGTTCTATGGGGCTGACCGCCACCGCAAAGGGGCCGGGATATGACAACATCCTTGTCCCGGCTCTTGGAACATGCATTTATCATTACGGCCTTGCCCGGGCATTAAAAAGAGGGACAGTCTGCGAGTTCGCCGTCTGGCAGATCGCCATAAAGTTTCAGCCACAGGAAGCCCGGGAATACGAGGAGCTTACGGAAAATCTGAAGCATACCCGTACAGAGCTGCTGCGCCTTTTTCCGGGGTTAAGATACTGCGAGGGCCCGCAGTTTTTTGCGCAGTTACAGGAAATGGCCGGGAAGGACACGCAAAAAGGCGCCCGGCTAGCCAGAACATATCTCCAACTGTCCTATAAGAGAAAGCGGATCGTTTCCATGGCAAAATCACGCACCGCCTGCGTATGCCGGCTGCTTAATGGCATCGACCAGAGAAAGCAGGTGCTTGTTTTTGGCGAGAGCATTTTACAGATAGAGCAGCTTTATACGATTCTCAATAACATGTATCCGGCCAGAGTGGGACGCTATCACTCCAAAATGGGTTCCGACGCCAACCGGAACACACTGGAACGGTTTCGTGACGGCAGCCTTCGCATCCTGCTGACCTGCCGGGCCCTGGACGAGGGTCTGGACGTGCCGGAGGCCGCAGTGGGGATCATTCTGTCGGGTACCTCCATGGAACGCCAGCGACTACAGCGGTTGGGCCGGATTCTCCGCCAAAGCAACGGAAAACGGATGGCCTGCCTCTACTATCTGTTTGTGGCAGATTCCAGGGAAGACCGGGCCTATTTCCCGGAAAGACTGGAATTTTTTCAAGTGGAAAATCTGGAATTTGACGATGAATACGGAGAATTTTATTTTCCCGCCTATGAAAAGGCTGCGGACAAGGTACTACAAAATATTATTGCCCAGGGCTTCCCGGAAGAAATCTACCTGGAAACCCTGGAATGTCTAAAGCGCGGTTACCTGCGGGAGGACTGGCTGCTGCCGCAGGAGGAGTGCCGGAAACAGGCCGACGCCGCCGGAGGCACCAGAGAACGGAATTACTGGATTTGTATGGAGCAGATGGCCAAGTGCCGTCGTCCCCCGGGTCTTTTATCGCGTCAGTAATAAAATGAAAGCGCACGCTCACCCCTCATAATACTGGGCCTGTGCATGCCACAGCCTATAATAGGTCCCATTCACATCCCCAACCAGCGCCTCATGATTTCCCCGCTGGACAATCTGCCCCCGGTCAAAAACCGCAATGGCGTCGCAGAACCGGCAGGAGGACAGGCGATGGCTGATGTAAATGGCTGTCTTGTCCCCCACAAGCTCATTGAACCGGGAGTAAATTTCTGCCTCCGCAATGGGGTCCAAGGCCGCCGTGGGCTCATCCAGCACAATAAAAGGCGCGTCCTTGTAGAGCGCTCTTGCAAGGGCAATTTTCTGGGCCTCGCCGCCGGAGATTTCCACCCCATTTTCCTCAAAATCTTTATACAGGCAGGTATCCAGCCCCTTCTCCAACTCTGCCAGCCGCTCACCAAAACCAGCCTTCCTAAGACAGCTTTCCGCCTTCGCCTCATCGTAATCCACCCTGGCCGCCACATTTTGCCCCAGAGAAAAGGAAAACAGCTTAAAATCCTGAAATACTACGGCGAAAATTCCCATGTATTCCTCATAATTGTATTTCCGAATGTCAATTCCGTTCAGCAAAACGCAGCCCTCCGTAGGGTCATACAAGCGGCACAGCAGCTTGATGAAAGTGGTCTTGCCGGAACCGTTTCGCCCCACCACCGCCAGCCGTTCTCCCACCCGGAACTTCACGTTGATGTGGCGGAGGGCGTACTCATGGGAGGAAGGGTATTTAAAGGAGACATCCCGAAATTCAATTTCATATTCGTTGTCCCCATCATCGCAGAAGGCACGCTTTTCCACCGGGAGAGAGCCCTTTGGCAGAACAGACGCAAGTTCCAGATACTCCAGGGTTGACATCTGCCGGTCGGCGGCCACCGCATATTCTTCCAGTGCGGAAAACAGGTTGGCGATGGATTGGGAAAACTGATAGATAACCCCAGCGTATTTCACCACGGAGCCCACGCCAAAGGCCCCCGCCGCGCCCCAGATCACCACAAAAATATAGGAGATGGTCTGCAGAAGGCCGGCGGAAAAATTTCCGCAAAAACCTAACTGCAAATTACATCGAACAAGTTTGTTCAGCCATATACCTTTTAATGCCACATCCCCGTCCATTTTTCTTTTCACCAAAGGCTTTGCATTGTAAATACGAACATCCTTTCCGCAATGATATTCCTGATTCCGCCATAAATAATAGCTCAAGTAGCTTTTTTCCAAAACCGGGTCGTTTAGCAGTCCATAGAGTTCCTTTCTTTTCGCGGAGGAGAACCTTATTTGAAGAAAAATTACAACTGCAAACAATAAAAACATCATCAGCGCTGTTATATTCGTGAAAGCCTTCACTTCAAAAAACAGCGGGACCAACAACACTATCGACAAAACAACTGATATCAAATTTCCCAACACGTGCGGAAATTGCCACACAAGAGAATAAAATCCCGCGCCCCATTGATTATCATGCCAGATTCTTTCCCGGATATCATTGGCCTTAGGGCTGTCAAGAAGAGGATAATCCATGGAAATGGTTTTCATGGTCATCAAGGTGTCATATCTTTTGCCACAACTTTCCGTATGAACATTTTTTAATTTCTCAATATAAGCCTTTAGCACGGTCAGCCCAAAGACAACTGCAACCGCGGCAATGGCTGTTCCTATAAGCTTCGTCATCTTTTCTCCCGCCGCCAGGCCGTCCAGCACATATGCGGACAATAGGATTCCGATAAAGGGCGTGACGGAACCGATAAGCGATGCTGCGACACTGTGAATCAACAGCCATTTATCCATGTCCCACATAAATTTCAAAGCCTGCCGGATACTTTTCCATTTCCTATTCCTCATGATTTTTACCCTCCTCCCTGTAGTACTGGCTCTGCACCGTGAACATTTCAAAATAGGCTCCGCCTTTTTTCATAAGTGCCTCGTGGGTTCCTTCCTCCACAATCGCACCGTCCCTCAGAAATAGAATCTTATCGCAAAACCGGGTGCTGGCCAGCCGGTGGGAAATGTAGAGAGCCGTTTTTTCCATGGCAATCTGATGGAATTGCTCGTAGGTTTTACTCTCCGCAATGGGGTCCAAGGCCGCTGTGGGTTCGTCCAGGATTAAAACAGGCGCATTCTTATAGAGGGCTCTTGCCATAAGAAATTTCTGCTGCTCTCCGCCGGACAAGACCAGCCCATCCTCAATTTCCTTGGTCATGGGCGTGTCAATCCCGGTTTCATATTGCGAGATTTTCTCCCACAGCCCCGCCTTCCGTAAGACTTCCTCCACCCGGGAGCCGTCCGTATCCTTCCGCTCCTTCAAGGAAATGCTCTCGGCGACGGTAAAGGGCGGCAGATAGATATCCTGAAAGACAGCGGAAAAAATCTTCATCAAATCCTGCTTTTTGAAATTTCGGATATTCACGCCTCCAATTAAAATTTCTCCGAAATCCGGCTGATAGAAGCCGCATAACAGCTTTACGATAGTGGTCTTTCCTGCTCCGTTGACTCCCACCAGCGCAGCCTTCTCTCCTGCCCTAATCTGAAAGCTCAAATGGGAAAGAACCGGCTTTTCCCCTTTCCCATAGGCAAAGGTCACATCCCGAAACTCGATGGAGTAGTCTTTTATCTCTTCCGGCTTCACAGGCGTCTCCGGCTCGGGCTCATCCGCAATGTCCAGATAAGCGCGCATGGAATTCATCTGCAGATTAGCGCCATTCAGTTCATTTACATTGGTAATAATTCCGTTTACAAAGCCGGAAAAGGCAGTGATCGCCCCAAAATACAGGGTGAACTCCCCGACGGTTATGGCCTTTGATGCCACCGCGGAAATCAAATAGGCATAAGCAATTCCATCCCTCAAAAATAGTATCCCCGCATTGACCGCCCCTGCCGCAAAATACCGGTTCTGAATCCGGCGGGTCAACTGTGAAATCTGTTCTATCAAACTTTCCCGAAGTTCCATAAACCAGCCTCCGGTAGCATATATCCGCATATCTTTTCCGGAACGTGCATCGCATCCTGTATATATTACATAATTAAGTTTTTTATTATAGATGCTGCTCTCATCCTGTCTGCAATACTCATACTTCTGAGCATGCCGGGTACTGAACAGATTCACAAGAGACAAACCAATAAGGATAATTACTACAGCCGGATGTAACTGCGAAATGATTCCCGAATAAATCAAAAAACACATGGTACTCACCAGGATGTTAATGGTTGCCACCGCCATACGGGAGGTGCCGGACCAGTCTCCAGCAAAAAGCGTATCCATGGCCCGCTGATATTTGGTCTGCCCCTCCTCACTTTCCACATGTCTATAGTCGCAGCTTAGGGACTTTAAAAAAATCTGAATCTGATAAAAGCTCCTCATATCATTGACCAGCATATTCTTTCCCTCAGCAGCCATTCCAGAAAACGCCATAGACAAAATCATTATCAGTCCAACACCACCCAGAACAAGCAAAATTTCACTTACATCGGCTGCGTTCATGACCAAATCCAGTGCTATTTTAGGAATGAAAATGGAAAATACCGGTGTGATGACCGACAGGATTATCTGTAGAAGAATCAGAACAATCAATACCGGATGTTTCTGTTTCATACCCTTCAGCAAAAAGATAATGTTTTGAAAGCTGTTATATTTTACACGTTCTCGTTCTTTTTTCAAAACGCATCCCTCCTTTGCCAAAAAGTATGCCACATGAATATCCAAAATGGGTGTTTTCTGCACGAGTGGTATGAATTTTTGCACGAATGGTACTCAAGGGGACTGCATGTATTTCCTTACCCTCGCTACCGCAGCGTCTGCAAACAGCAAGCCTGCCGGCTACAGGGGCAGCAATACCTCCGTGGCAAATACCCCTGCCTCATGCTGGCGGTTAACATAACCGTCGTATTTCTCCGCGATTCGGTCTACCCGCATAAGGCCGAACCCGTGGCTGGGGCTGTCCTTGGTGGACAGATAGCGCTTTCCCTCTTTTCGGATTTCTCCCCCAGCGGAATTGGTGACGGAGAGATAGAGCTGCCCCTTCATCACACCGATAAATACCCGGATAAAACGGCCGGATTCCTCCTCCTGCTTAAGACAGGCCTCCATAGCGTTATCCAGAAGATTTCCGATAATGACGCATAAATCAATCTCCGACACCTGCAGGCGGGCGGGGACGACAGCTTTGGCATTGACGGCAATCTGCCGGGATTTGATCAAGGACAGCTTGGAATTTAAAATGGCGTCCACCATAACATTTCCGGTTTTGAGGACGGTATCCACTGTGGTCAGATCGTCGTTAAGCCGAAGAAGGTACTCCCTGGTCTTTTCTTCATTTCCAACCAACGCCAAAAGGGCCTGGATATGATTGTGGTAATCATGTCGCCAGCCCCGCATGGTTTTATAAATATTCTGCACCTCGTCACAGTGCTTTGTGATAAGATCATTCTGGTATTCCGCAATCCGGCGGTCGATCATCCGTCCAAACAGCGCGTTCATAAGTCCCATGTTCCTTCACCTCTGTAATACTTGATAAAAGCCTGATTGACCCCTTGGTAATTGTACCGAGAGAGGGGAATTTTATCTCCGTTATCCAGAATAACCTCCGTCCTGGAAATACGCCGGATATGGGCCAGTCCCGCCAGATAGGAACGGTGGGTGCGCACCGCCGCCGCTCCCAGCAGCTTCTCCAGTTCGGAAATGCTCTGGCTGACTTCAAAGGTCTGCCCTGCCGCCGCCACCCTGCAGGAATGGGCAAAGGCCTCCACCCAGAGAATCTCCCGGACGCCAAGGCGCAGGGCCTCCCCCTTCACCGTAAAAATCAAGTCCTTCTCATTCTTGTTCAGGTTCCTGGCCGCTTTGCTTAAAACCTCCGCCAGCTTTGCTTCCTTCACCGGCTTCATCAGATAGTGAAGAGCCGACACCTCATAGCCCTCCGCCATAAAATCCGGAAAGCCGGTGATAAAAATAATCTGTATCCGTTCATTGCCCTGCCTGAGCTTTCTGGCCAGAGAGACACCATCCATGGTCCCCATCTCGATGTCCAGAAGGAGGATGTCCCAGTCCTTCTGTTCGGCATAGGCAAACAGGAAACTCTCGGCGGAGGGAAAGGCAGTTAAATCTATGGTATGGGCATTTTCCCTCGCCCATTGTCTGGTGAAATCCGCAATATAGTCTCTGTCGGTGGAGGAATCGTCACAGATTGCTATTTTGTAGTTCATGATTCAATCAGCACCTTCACTTCTTCCGGAAACACCTCTAATATCCGCTCTTTATTTTTTCCTTCCAGATAAAAATCCGTCAGACGATTTTTATGATATTGTCTGATTGGGTCATCCGACGTTTCCTTTTCCAGCAATTCGCAGAAAAATCGCTCCCAACTGAAATATTTCGAACTCTCGATATAGCTTTCCGGATGATTTAAAATCTCATCCAAATTCAAAATCTGTATAATTCCGGACTTTAAAACCAACCATTCAAACGATTCCGGCAAATAAAGCATAATGTTTCTGTGATAGCGTGCTACTGACAATACTTTTTCTATAAAAGCGCCAAAAGCTGCACCATCTGCAATAACAATCATTTTCTTTTCCCGGGGCATTTTCTTTATAATCTGGTAAATATTTGAATTTCCCTCCGCACTGATGCATTCTTTATCTGCACAGCAATTTTTCAAAAAAAGATAGCCGGATTTTGAATCCTCTGCCAGGATTACCGGTTCCGCAGACTTATTCAGCGTACATTCTGTTTCCTCTTTGTAAATCGGATAGAATTCATGGTAAATCTGCTCCGGATAGTGAAATCTTCCCGATGTACGAATTCCATATATTTCGTTTATACTATAGGGAAGACAAGTTAACGCTTCCCTGGTTATCAGAACATAATAATTATCCGTCTGCCGAATTACTTCGGCAAATTCTCTGGACCGGATAAAAGAATAACCTTCGTCAATAAAAACGATTGATTCTTTTATAGTTTGAATAAAGCTTTCCCAGTTTTGCTCCGTTCCCCCAAAAACAACACATGGTACATCCGACTGTAAACGAATCGGGCCATTCACCTCATCCCTTGCATAATCCTGAAGTAAATCTGTCAAGGTTGTTTTCCCAGTTGCACTGTCTCCCTGGATAATTGTCAGATTCCTTCTGATATCAAACTCATACTTTATTCGCAGTGTCTCAATAACAATATGATGTTTCCCAGTCATTACAATTCCCCTTTACAGATAGTCCACTGCAGCCAATGTATATGCTTCCGCTGTCCGAACTCTTTCTCCATTATTCGCTATTATAAGTTCAAATGGCTCCAACCCTTCCATTGGCATCAAATATCTTAAATTTACTGTTACATCCCTCTTTTTTCCTATCTCCAAAAGCCATCTGGCGCAATTGGGACCACAGCTTGTTGCGTCAAATATTTTGTCGGGCATCTCATATATCATGATCAAGGTTTTTAAGCCGCCGGATAATTTCTCGGGCGGAATTGGTCCAAGAACAGGACTTTCTATTACACTTCCGTCCACATATTTTGACTTATCAACAGCTTCCAGCATCTGCTGCACAAAAGGCTCTTGAAACCATGTCAACTCGTAATTATATTTGAACCATGTCGGACCATAAGAAACATTATTCATCTCTCCAAAATATATGTTCAGCATTTTTTCCTCCATTTTTGGACAATTTATCAGAATTCCGAAAAACCCCTCCTAACCGTCATTCTGATATCCGAGTCATCACTTTTGAAATCTTAAGTATTATTATAACCTAACCTTTTCCAAAAGAAAAGTGCTGGCGACATGAAACAGTGGGGGAAGAATAAAATCTTTGAAATATTGTACCGACGGATACTATACCCTGTCTTGAAAATTATCCTTATTTCAATAGTTTCTATCCATTGAAACTATTGCGCTTAGCTCTGACCGGTTGAAATTACACCTATAAGATGATAAAATCTAACATGGCACAAAAAATCGGATTAATCAATATAAAAAGAAAACAAGAGGATATCTAAATGGAATACTCTAATCAAAAATCCATCCTTCCTTCTATTGATTCCGAGCACCGTATGGAGCGATATTGATATTCTGGTCTTGACCGGCACGCAAATGTCAGAAGCACAGGCTCAGAAACTGATGAAGCTTCGCCAGACAATGCTTGAGCAAGAACCTTGCAACACCTATTACCGTTCCTTTGAGGGTGGTATGTTGACACTAGACGCCTTTTTGTCTGGAAATCCCGATTGCGTAGTTTACTGGGGCACCAGCGGTGAAAGAATTACCGATACATATATCTTTGACAGCTTCGGCATGACAGAACTGGTTGAAAGCAGTGTTCTACTATACGGTTGTGATATTCGCCATCATCTCAAGAAACCAGCCTGCCATGAATTGTATAACGATGTAAAACATCATTATGAAACCATAAGAAAATATGCGCAGAAAACGGGACGCAACCTATACTTGTTTGGATGGATGCTGGACATTGCACGGTGTCTGTACACCTTACGCACCGGCAAAATCATTGCGAAAACCGCTGCGGCTGACTGGGCTTTGAAAAATAATCTGTGTCCTGTCCCCGATGCGCTCAGAATCGCTTTGAAAGTTCGCAGAACTCCACTTGCGTATAAGGAGGATAAACGGACCTTCGACTACGCAGAGACACTTGCCGAGCCAATACAGCGCTTTGCTGACGTATTAGAAAATGAATTGAGAAAAAGGAGCATGAGCGATGATCGAACTAAAGCATATCAACAAAACTTTCAAGGTCGCCAAGCGTAATGCGGGCTTCTCAGAAGCGGTCAAGGCTTTGTTTCACAAAGAATACACTTACATCCATGCCCTGCAGGATGTGTCCTTCACCATCGGCGATGGCGAAATGGTGGGCTATATCGGCCCCAATGGCGCCGGAAAAAGCAGCACCATCAAAATCATGAGCGGTATTCTGACCCCGGACAGCGGCGAATGTATTATCAACGGCCGCACCCCGTGGAAGGAGCGGATCTCCCATGTAAAGGACATCGGCGTTGTATTCGGACAGCGCTCTCAGCTATGGTGGGATGTGCCCGTCATTGACAGCTTCGAATTAATCCGGGACATTTACAATGTCAAGGACGCCGAATACAGAAAAACGCTATCTCAACTGATTGAGCTTCTGAATATCAGCGAAATCGTCAGAACTCCTGCAAGGCAGCTATCGCTCGGACAGCGAATGCGATGTGAAATCGCCGCTTCCCTTTTGCATAACCCGAAAATCCTTTTTCTGGACGAGCCCACCATCGGCCTTGACGCCGTTTCCAAGATTGCGGTCAGAGAGTTTATCAAAACCATAAACCGGGAAAAGAAAACCACAGTAATTTTGACCACCCATGACATGCAGGATATTGAAGCACTGACGGAACGGATTCTGCTGATTGGAAAAGGAAGGATTTTGCTTGACGGCTCTCTGTCGGATTTAAAAGCCCGCAACTCCACGCACAAAACCCTGACCATAGAGTATTCCGGTGAGCGGCTTCCGATTTCTGAGCATATGACTGTCTCCCGGGACCATGGCGGCCATGCGGAGCTCATCATTGACACGGCGCATCTGACCGTATCACAGGCAATCTCCTATATTTCCGCCAATGCGGAGGTCAAGGATATCTCCGTCACGGGAGAAACCATCGATGAAATGGTTGTTTCACTTTATAAGGAGTTTGAAATATGAGAAAATATATGTCCTTCTTTCGAATCCGGTTTATCGCGGGCCTTCAATACCGGGCCGCGGCATGGGCAGGTATCGCTACTCAGTTTGCCTGGGGCGGCATGACCCTCCTTATGTTTTGGGCCTTTTATCAGAGCGGTGAAAACAGCTTCCCCATAACCTTCCCGGAGCTTGCAAGCTACATCTGGATGCAGCAGGCTTTTCTTGCCATGTTTATGGCATGGTTTTTCGACAACGATATTTTCGACAGCATTACCTCCGGCGGTATCGCCTATGAGCTGTGCCGTCCCTGCGATATTTATGCCATGTGGTTTACAAAAAATATGGCCATACGGCTTTCCAGAACCATACTCCGGTGCTTTCCGATCTTACTGGTGGCGGCATTCCTCCCTGCGCCTTTTTCCATATCGCTGCCCCCGGATTGGCTGTCGGGGATTCTCTTCCTGGTTTCCATTCTCCTGGGATTCCTGGTTCTGATCGCCTTTTCCATGCTGATTTACATTTCGGCATTTTATACCATATCGCCCATGGGAATACGGATTCTGGCAACCTCGGTCATTGAGTTTTTTGCGGGTGCAATCATACCGATTCCCTTTTTCCCGGAGGCTCTGCAGCCCATAATGTACGCTCTGCCCTTCGCTTCCATGCAGAATACGCCGTTTCTGATTTACGCAGGACATATCCGCGGAATCGAAGCCTTACAGAGTATGGCACTGCAGCTTATCTGGCTTGCGGCGCTGCTGATCGCGGGGCGCCTTCTTATGAAACGGGCCTTGAAAAAAGTTGTTGTGCAAGGAGGTTGAGACATGAAACTATATTTCAAATATGTAGGTATGCTGCTGAAATCCCAGATGCAGTACAAAGCGTCCTTTATCATGACAACACTTGGACAGTTTCTGGTTTCTTTTACGGCATTTCTGGGCGTGTATTTTATGTTCTCCCGGTTTCATTCCGTCAAAGGATTTGTTTTTCCGGAGATACTGCTGTGCTTTTCCATTTTGTTGATGGCATTTTCCCTGACGGAATGCTTCGTCCGGGGATTTGATGTGTTTCCCAGGCTGATTCAGAGCGGAAACCTGGACCGGATTCTGGTGCGGCCCCGGAACGAAATTTTCCAGGTGCTGACCTCGAATATGGATTTCTCCCGCATTGGCCGGCTGCTTCAGTCAGTGCTGATGCTGATCTATGCCATCCCCGCCAGCGGGATTGTGTGGACTTTTGACAAGGTTGTCACCGTAATCCTGATGTTGATTGGCGGTATGGCTGTATTTACCGCATTGTTTGTGCTGTATGCCGGGATCAGCTTCTTTACCATCGAAGGGCTGGAATTCATGAATATTTTTACGGATGGCAGCAGGGAGTTTGGAAAGTATCCCCTGTCCATCTACGGAGAGGGGATACTGAAGTTTTTTACCTACGTGATTCCCATTGCCCTGTTTCAGTATTATCCCTTCCTTTATCTTATCGGAAGGTCGGACAATGCGGGACTGATGTTCCTGCCGCTGCTTGGATTTGTGTTCCTGCTTCCGTGTTACGGATTCTTCCGGTTCGGGCTTCGGAGGTATAAGTCCACGGGGTCGTAAAGCTCCTCACAACGTCCACCCCTGGCTCTCCGTCTGCAGCTTCACCATCCGGGCATACATGCCCTTCTGCGCAAGCAGCTCCTCCGGCGCCCCTTCCTCCGCCACTTTGCCGCCAGAGAGCACCACAATCTTGTCCGCCCCCGCCACGGTGCGCATACGGTGGGCGATGACCAGCACTGTCTTATTCTGAATCAGCCGGGAGAGGGCCGTCTGAATCAGATTTTCATTCTCCACATCCAGGGAGGCTGTGGCCTCGTCCAGGAGAATGATGGGCGCGTTTTTCAGAAAAGCCCTGGCGATGGAAATCCGTTGGCGCTCTCCGCCGGAGAGCTCGCAGCCGTTTTCTCCGATATTGCTGTTCCATTTCTCCGGCAGCTTTTCGGCGAACTCGTCCACGTTGGCCAGCCGGGCCGCGGCCAGTACCTCCTCGTCGGTGGCGTCCTTGTTGCCGATACGGATATTTTCCAGAATGGTGTTGTCAAAGAGCGTAACGTCCTGGAACACAATGGAGTACAGGGACAGGAGGGCCTCCGGGTCAATGAGGGAAATGTCCATGCCGCCCACGGTGATCTTTCCTTTTTGAATATCCCAGAACCGGGAGGCCAGCCGGGACACCGTGGTCTTGCCGCCGCCGGAGGGTCCCACCAGAGCCGTGACCTCCCCCTGCCTGGCCGTAAAGGAGACGTCCTTTAACACACGTTCCCCGGTATTGTAGGAGAAGCCTACGTGGTCAAAGGTGATGTCGTACCCCTGATTGGTAAGGGTGCTTTTCCCCTGCTGAATGGGGTGGTCGAGAATCTCGTTCATGCGGGCGATATTGGCGCGGGTGCTGATAACCGCCGCCAGATTCTGCAGGGCTCCCTGCAGCGGGTCGTACAGCCGGGACACCACCAGCAGAAACAGGAAGAAGGTCAGAATATCCAGGGTTCCCTGCACAAGGAAAAGGGACCCTGCCAGGGCCACGGTGGCAATGCCCAGCTTCAGGATCAGGGAGGCGCTCACCACAAAGGCCGCCAGACCGAACTCATTGATGATGGAGCGCCGTTCCACCGCCCGGATTTTCTGCTCAAGCCCCTTCATATATTCCTGCTCGGCGTTATTGGCCTTCAAATCCCGCACGGTTTCAATGCACTCCTGGATACCGTCCGCACAGGCCATCCTGGCGTCCATGGCCTTCTGGTTTAAATGCTCCTGGATTTTCGCGGAAAATCCCACAATGGCAAAGGATATGGGCAGCACCCACAGGGCCGCCAGGGCCATGCGCCAGTCGAAGAACAGGAGGCTTACCGAAATCAGCAGCGTGAAGATGACGGAGCCAGCCAGTTCCGGGATAAAGTGGGAAAAGCTCTGCTCCAGGAAGGTGCAGTCCGCCATAATAGTGCTGGTAAGGTCTGCCAGGTCCTTTTTCCCGAAAAAGGACAGTGGAATCTTCCGAAGACGCTCCGCCAGGGTAATCCGGCGGACGCCGCTCTCCACATAGGTGGCGAAGTAGGTGGCGTTATACTGAACATATGTGGTAAGAAGGATCAGCCCCACGCACAGAAGACAACCGGCGATATAGAAGGGAATCCTGCCGCCGCTTACGCCGCCCTTCAACAGATCGCTGACAAGGGCATACAGCAGTCCCACCGGAAACATAAAGGAAATGTTCTGTAACACGCAGGCGATACAGCCCTTGATCAAATCCTTCGCCCCCTGCCTTGACAGGGCGTATCTCTTTTGCAGTCGTTGTATCATGGTCTATGCCTCCTTTGAAACCTTCCACTGTACGGAAGTCTGATAATTTTTCCACATGCTGCTGAAAATGCCCTCCATGGCCTTAAGCTCCCCGAAGGTTCCGCTCTCCGCAATGGCGCCGTCCTTCACCACGTAGATTTTATCCACATTGGCGACGGTGGAAAGCCGATGGGCAATCATAATGACTGTTTTTCCCTTAGAGAGATTGGAATAAGCCGCCTGCACCCGGGCCTCATTGTCGGGATCCGCAAAGGCTGTGGCCTCGTCTAAAATGACGATGGGCGCATTTTTCAGCATGACCCGGGCGATGGCGATGCGCTGCTGCTCCCCGCCGGAGAGATAGACACCCTTTGTGCCGATGACGGTATCCACGCCCCGGGGCAGCTTCTCGATGATATCGCCGCACTGGGCATTTTTCAATGCCTCCAGCACTTCTTCACGGGTAGCCTCCGGCCGTCCCATACGCACATTTTCCAGGATGGAGGCTTTTATCAGACGGCTGTTTTGAAATACGAAGGATACGGTATTCATAAGGGTTTCCTTTGGAATATCCTTTACGTCCACGCCGCCGATCAGCACCCTTCCGCTCTGGGGGTCAAAAAACCGCGGAATCAGGTTGGCCATGGTAGTTTTTCCTCCGCCGGAGGGCCCCACCAGGGCAATGGTCTGCCCGGCCGGAACAGTCAGAGAAATATCCCTCAGCACTTCCTTTTCCCCGTCGTAGCTGAAGCGGATGTGCCGCAATTCCAAATCGCTGCCTTTTCGTTCTTTCGTCCGGTTGGCCTCTGACAGAGGCTGCAGGTTCAGTACGCTGTCGATTCTCTGGAGGGCGTCCTCCACAATCATGGCGTTTTCACTTTGAAACATGATCTTGGTCAGGGTAACGGAGATGATGGGCGTGATGATGATGTAAAAAATCAGATTCAGCAAAAATTCCGTAGTCACGCCGTCCCTGGTAATGATAAGCGCCCCCGCAATGAGGAAGACAAACACCCCGTTGATGGCCGCCGTATAAAACATCATGGGCGCCCGGAGCTCCTTGGTGTAGGCAATGACCCATTTCTGGTAACGGTCAATGGAACCCTTGAATTTTTTAAAGGAAAAGATAGTCTGTCCGAAGGTTTTCACCACCGGGATTCCACGGACATATTCCACCGCCTCATTGGACATATCGTCCAGAGCATTCTGGTACTCCTTCATTTTCTGCTGCATGCGGGCTCCGGTCATGGCCATCATTATGAGGAAGCCCAGCAGCACCGGAACAAGGCTTAACAGGCCCAGCCGCCAGTCAAACACAAACAGAAGCACCAGAAGGCCGCAGGGAGTGGCGATGGCTCCGGCCCTGTCGGGAAGCTGGTGGGCCAGATAGGTCTCCGTGGCCCCGCTGGATTCGTTGACGATTTTTCGGAGTTTACCGCTTCCGAACTCCTCGGCGGCGCCCATGGGCAATTTGATGATGTGCTCCATGGTGGCGATACGCAGGTTGGTGGCAATGCGAAAGGCCCCCAGATGGGAGCACATCAGCCCCGCAATGTACACCAGCACCGCAATCACCGCAAACAGCACCGCCATCCAGCCATTGTACACAAGGTTTTCTGCTTTGCCAAACTCCGGGGCAACCTCCAGAACCTCCCCCATGACCTGCCAGATGTACCAGTAGGGCACCAGGGCCAGCAGGGCACTGAAGGCCGACAGGACCCAGGATGCGTAGGTTAGGTATTTGTGGCTGCCCGCATAGCCCAGAAGACGTGACAAATTGGATTGCTTTTTCAAGAGAATTCCTCCTTTTGCGTTGAATTTATGATATATATATGTTAGTTTTAACTAACCTATAGGTAAAAACAATAGAAAGCACGCTTTCGAACTTTCCATTGTTCTAAATGAGGGCGTTGCTGCCTCCATAATTTTCATCATGGAAGGCGCTACTGCCCCAGTATTTTCATCCATCCCGCAGTATAAAAGCTTCGCATTTCACACAGATATTGTTCCGCGTCCTGCAGAGGCATTTCATGGATGATCATTTCAAAAAAGGTGTGAAACATCCCCGTGATCAAAATATGCTCCAACTGGGGATGAATCTCCACGGAGGGCCGGCCCAGTTCTTTCAAAACCCTCTGATAGGCATGGGTAGCCTCCACCTCTATTTCCACCATTTCATCCACCAGCCCTGCATATGCCGTCCCCTCCGAGCAACAGAGAATCAGCTTGAATTCCTCTAAATGCCGGTAGGCGTAGTGCAGCATATCCACCATACACTCCCCGGAGACGCTTCCCAGTTCCTCCGGCTGCTGCTGATGGGGAATCCGGGCAAATTCCTCCTGGGCCGCCTTGAAACGCCCGATAAAATAGGAATAATGCTCCCCAACAAGAGCTTCAAACAGCGCTTCCTTACTCTTATAGTAGCCATAAAAGGCGCCGGTGGTCATGCCCAGGGATTTTACAATATTCCGAAGGGATGCCCTCTGAAATCCTTTTTCCAGAAATTCCGCCCTGGCCGCCCGGTGAATGCGTTCCAGTGTGGTGGAGCCTTCCGCAAGCTTCTCTTCACCCATAGATCACTCTCCTTATAACAGTGTTATATATCACTGTTATATTATAATCCTGATTAGATTCCTTGTCAAGAAATTTTTTCCTGGTCCCAGAATGAAATTGAACCCCATCCTATGTCCCTCCAAGTTTAGTTTTGTTCACACTGTAAAGTAGCCTTATAAATGAACCATTATATCTCCTCACCTATACCACCGCTCTTGTTCCATATACAATCGCTTATATTCCCCATCTTTTTTGATAAGCTCCTGATGGCTCCCCATTTTGCGGATTTCCCCATCTTTCATTAAGATGATTCTATCAGCCAGCTTACACAACCCGACTCTGTGTGAGATGATAACTGCCGTTTTGTTTTCCGCGATTTCAATAAACTGTTTCAGTATTTCCGTCTCAATCAACGGGTCTAAGGCGCTGGTGGGTTCATCCAGAATGATCAATTCACTCTCCTTAAAAACGCCTCTCGCGATTGCCATCTTCTGCCACTGCCCGCCAGACAATTCCAATCCTCCAAATTCCCGGCCTAACTGCATATCCAGGCTTCCGTCCCGGCCTGCCAGTTCCTGCAGGCCGACGGATTCTAAAGATTGTAAAATCAACGCATCATCCTGTAAATGTTCAATATCGGAAATGGCAACATTTTCCCTTAACAGCAGATGATAGGAGACAAAATTCTGCGGAACCACTGACACATAAGTATAGAGTGAATGTTTATCAATATCGGAGGACAAGATCCCATTATACCGAATCTCTCCCCGGGACGGCTCGTAAATATTGAGTATCAGTTTCGATAAGGTTGTTTTTCCACTGCCATTTACACCTAAAATTACAATTTTCTCCCTGTTTTTTATGGTGAGAGAAATGTTCTTTAACGCATAATGGCTGCTGTTAGGATAAGCAAAGCTGACATTGGACAGGGAAATCCCATCCTGTAATCCGTTTATCTGCTGCTCTCCATTTTTCTCCTCCGGCAGATCAAGAAACATAAAATAATCGCCTGCGAAAGATATTTTCTCCGGCAGATTTCCCAAATCAACGAAAAACTCTTTCGCTGCGTTCTGCATGGACTGAAAAGCCGCGATACAGGCGCCAAATACACCAATGGAGATAAACCCCTTCATGGCAAGCAGAAGCGCAAACAGGATACTGCAACCATATCCGGCAATTTTCAAAGCATCACAGAACAGCATGGACTTTCCGTCTCTGATATTCTGCTTCCATAGGTCCTCATTCACCTCATCTCTGGTTTCCGTCCACTTCCCGGACAGATAATCCCCAAAGCCCATGACGCGCATTTCCTTTATAGCCTGCTTGTTGTGAAAAAGGCTCCATAGATACTCCGCTCTACGGGCCTTTTTCGCCTGGGCTTTTCTTAGCAGATAAAACTCCCTGCCTCGTAAGATCCGCATGATAAAAAAGGGCAGTACACTGAGGATTGAAATCGGGACAAACCAAAGATTGTAGGACGCCAGAACAGAGATTGTCATTACCACACTGATCCCTTTCGTGATAAACACGGTGGACGACATATAGATCTGGCTTAAAATTTCCCGTCCGGCACAGTCCTTGGCTCTGCTCTGTAAATTAAGGATATTCGCGTCCTCAAAGGCAATCAATGGCAATGAGGCCATCTTCTCGGAAATCTTCATTTTGTAATAACTGGTACACCGTTCATAGATTCCCGCATTGATCGTAATACTCGACAGGAGCTGCAGCAGATACACCACGACATAGGTACCCACAAACAAACCGCCATACCGGACAAGGTCCTCCACCCTGCCTTTTCCCTGCACCAGCAGATTTGCGGCGTCAAACAGTTTTGCCAGCAGGAGCGCTGTCACTCCGGGTAAAAGTCCCTGAGCCAGATAATTTATCACACCGGTCATTCCGGAAAAGGGAACCTCCCTCAGTGTATGGCGGTAAACCCTGCCTATGATTCCAAGCGCACTGTAGCCACCCTTCTTCATGCTTCGCTCACCTCCCCGTCCTGTTCCTGATACCAGCTGCTCTGGGAACGGAACATGGATTCATACAGACCTCCCCGGGCAAGCAATTCTTCATGGGACCCTTTTTCCGCAACCACCCCGTCTTTCAGAACATAAATTTTATCGGCCATTTTTGCGCTTGCAAGACGATGGGAAATAAGGATACAGCCCTTTTTCTCTAATACTGCGGCAAAGGTCCGGTACATTTCCGCTTCCGCAACGGGATCCAAGGCAGCGGTAGGCTCGTCCAATATAATGAACGAACTATCCGAAAGACACGCTCTGGAGATTGCGATTCTCTGCCACTGCCCTCCGGAAAGGTCAACCCCGTTTTCCTCAATTTTACCTAAATTGGTATCCAGGTTCCGGTGTAAGTTCTCCAATATTCCAATGGCCAGTCCTTGGCCCATGGCGTCTGCAAGGGCGGTATCATCCGCTATTTTATCAATATCTCCAAAAGCAATATTTTCCCTTAAGGTCAGGGAATAGGAGGCGTAATCCTGGAATACCACACTGAATATTTTTTTCAGTTCACACACCGGTATGTCATTGATATCTATTCCATTGATTGTGATCCTGCCGCTGCTTGGCTGATACAGCTTGCAGAGAAGCTTTACGATCGTGGATTTACCGGCTCCATTTTCACCCACAAGGGAGATACGTTCATTGGCATAAAAATCCATGGATACGCCTTTTAAAATTTCAACATCCGTATTCGGGTAAGCAAAATGTACATTTTCAAAAACGATATGAGGGGAAGATACATCCACTTCTCTCTTTGTGTTATCAATCTCTGGCAGTGAAAGAAATTTTTCATAATGTTTTATGATCATATGCTCCTGGGAGAGGGTAGAAAATGTTCTTGACAGCCCTTGACTCAACCCTAATATCGTCCCGGCAGAACTGATCACCGACGTAAAAACACCGATACTGACCGCATGATGGCTAATTTCCCAGATTAATATCATAACAATAAGGCCGCTCCAAAGTATCATCAGGCCGGTGCTGATGGCAAAATACTTTTGCGATCTGATGGTAGTTTTGACCCTTTCGTCAAGGACTTTCTTATTCAAAGCTTTCCATTTTGCCAGGATATACCGGACGGCCCCAAAGATCTTCAAAGTTAGCAACCCCCATTTCAAATGGGGGTTTAGACTTAACCCCTCCGGGGTATTTTACCGGTTCCGCCAGAGGCGGGGTCTCGCAGTACCATTTTTACTGGTTGCCTCCTAAAGAAGGCGTC